>NZ_CADCTE010000039.1 GCF_902805515.1 uncultured Arthrobacter sp.
CGTTCTCGAAGGCGACGTCGACGCCGGCGGCGCGCATCAGCTTCTGCACCTCCGACTTCTGCTCCGGCAGGGTGATCGTCACGACGGTGCCCGAGGACCCGGCGCGGGCGGTCCGGCCCGAACGGTGGAGGTATGCCTTGTGCTCGGTGGGCGGGTCGACGTGGACGACGAGCGCGACGTCGTCGACGTGGACGCCGCGGGCGGCGACGTCGGTCGCCACGAGGACGCGCACATCACCGCTGGAGAACTCCGCAAGGTTACGGTCACGGGCGTTCTGCGAGAGGTTGCCGTGAAGGTCGACGGCGGGGATGCCGGCGTCGGTCAGGGTCTTGGCAAGCTTCCGGGCGTGGTGCTTGGTGCGCATGAAGAGCAGGCGGCGCCCGGTGCCGGAGGCAAGCTGAACGATCAGCTGCTTCTTCTGGGTCTGGTCGCCGATGAGCAGCACGTGGTGCTCCATGGTGGTCACCGCGGCCTGGGGATCGTCGACCGAGTGGGTGACGGGCTTGCTCAGGTACCGGTTGACGAGCTTGTCCACGCCGTTGTCGAGGGTCGCCGAGAACAGCAGGCGCTGGCCCTCGGTGGGCGTGGTGTCCATGATCTTCTTCACGACGGGCAGGAAGCCCAGGTCGGCCATGTGGTCGGCCTCGTCGAGGATGGTGATCTCCACCGATTCAAGGGTGATGAGCTTCTGGCGCATCAGGTCCTCGAGGCGGCCGGGGCACGCGATGACGATGTCGACGCCGGCCCGCAGGGCCTTTTCCTGGCGCTGCTGGGAAACCCCGCCGTAGATGACGGTGGTGTTCAGGCCCAGCTCGTTGGCCAGGGGCTCGACGGTGTTGTTGATCTGGGTGGCCAGCTCGCGGGTCGGGGCGAGGATCAGGGCCAGCGGGCGTCCGGGCTTGCGCCGGTAGGCGGCCTCCTGCTCGGCGAGCCGGGACACCATGGGAAGGGCAAAAGCGAGGGTCTTTCCCGAGCCGGTGCGGCCACGGCCGAGGACGTCGCGTCCCGCGAGGGTGTCGGGGAGGGTCTTGACCTGGATGGGGAAAGGTTCGGTGATTCCCTGCGCGGTCAGGTT
The DNA here is from genome assembly GCF_902805515.1 of uncultured Arthrobacter sp. Classification (GTDB taxonomy): domain Bacteria; phylum Actinomycetota; class Actinomycetes; order Actinomycetales; family Micrococcaceae; genus Arthrobacter_D. Next base: position 1,076 of record NZ_CADCTE010000039.1, read on the forward strand.
CGAAACCAGCGCTTTGGGCACACCAAGGGCGGCAAAAGTAGTCATGTATATACACGAACTTTCTTCTCATCTTCCCCGGCGCCGGTTGGCACAGGGGTTCGCCGAAGAAAAGTCAGACAGTGTCCACCGCGCTTCCATACGGGAAGCTGGATGCGGGACAAAAGAAAGCGCTCATCGACGCAGGCTGCGGGTGTCGGGGCCGTCTCCGGCCTCCGGGATACGCAGGCATGTCCTTCCACCCTACCAGCCGGAACGGCCTCCGCCTGACGCGCACCGTCCCGGAGGCGCCTCACCCCTCCCGTTTTCCGGCACTGTCTGGGAGGGTGTGAGAACCCACACCAGGGGAACCATCGACCGAATCCACCGGGAGGACCTCCATGACCGCCACCCCCGCCAGCCTGCTCGAGGAGGCACGCCGGCTCCACGGCGGCCTGACCGATCTGCGGCACCGCCTCCACCGGGAACCCGAGATCGGGCTGACCCTGCCCCGGACCCAGCAGAAGGTCCTCGAAGCCCTTGAGGGCCTGCCGTACGAGGTGACCCTCGGCACGGAGACCACCTCCGTCACCGCCGTGCTGCGCGGCACCGCCGCCTCGGCCGGGCGCCGGCCCACGGTGCTGCTGCGCGGGGACATGGACGCCCTCCCGGTGCAGGAACGCACCGGGGAGCAGTTCTCCTCCACCGTCGACGGCGTGATGCACGCCTGCGGGCACGACCTGCACACTTCGATGCTCGCCGGCGCCGCCGGCCTGCTCGCCGCCCACCGGGATGAGCTGGCCGGCGACGTCGTGCTCATGTTCCAGCCCGGGGAGGAGGGGTACGACGGCGCGGCGGTGATGATCCGCGAGGGCATCCTCGAGGCTTCCGGCCGGTTGCCCGACGCGGCCTACGGGCTCCATGTGACCTCCTCGCTGCTGCCCAACGGCATCTTCGCCAGCAGGGGCGGTACGCTGATGTCGGCTTCGGATGGGCTTATGGTGACGATCCGCGGCGCCGGCGGCCACGGCTCGGCCCCGCACACCGCGAAGGACCCCGTCACCGTGGCCGCCGAAATCGTCACGCAGCTGCAGGTGATGGTGACCCGGCAGTTCAACATGTTCGACCCGGTGGTGATCTCCGTGGGCGTGCTTCGGGCGGGCACGAAGCGGAACATCATTCCCGACACCGCCCGCATCGAGGCCACCGTGCGGACCTTCTCGGCGGAGAACCGGGAGAAGATGGCCGCGATCGCCCCGCGCCTGGTGCGCGGCATCGCCGAGGCGCACGGGCTGGAGGCCGACGTCGACTACGAGACCGAGTACCCGCTGACGGTGACTAATTTCTCGGAGACACTCCATGCGCAGGAACAGGTTGACGCGCTCTTCGGCCCCGGCCGGTACACGGAGATGCAGCAGCCCCTGAGCGGTTCAGAGGACTTCTCGCGCATCCTGGAGGCGGTCCCGGGCAGCTTCGTCTTCCTCGCCGCCACTCCCCCGGGCGCCGACCCGCGGTCGGCACCGTTCAACCACTCGCCCCTGGCTGTGTTCGACGACAACGTCCTGGCCGACGGCGCCGCCCTGTACGCCCAGCTGGCACTGTCCCGGCTGGCGTCCCTCGCCGCGGCGGGCATCGGCTGAGGGCCCGGCGGCCCCGCGCCGGGCACACCGGACGGTAGCCTTGAGGGTGATGAGCACCGAGCCCAACACCCCGGCAACCACCCCGGCAGATCCCGAAACACCCGAAGCTCCCGCACCGCCCCGCGGCCACCCCGTGTCCTTCGTTCGACGCGGGTCCCGGCTCCAGGGCCGCCGGCGCGAGGCGTGGGCCGAGCTCGCCGGGGACTACCTGATCGACGTCCCGCGCGTGTCCGCCGACACGTCGGTGGACCCGGACTACCGGTTCGACGCCGCCGCCGCCTTCGGCCGGCATGCCCCGCTCGTGGTGGAGGTCGGCTCCGGGCTCGGTGAGGCGATCACCCACGCCGCGGAGCTTGACCCCGACCGCGACTTCCTGGCCCTCGAGGTGTACCGCCCCGGGCTGGCCCAGACGATGCTGCGGATCAGCCAGAAGGGCCTGTCCAACGTCCGGGTGGCCCAGGTCAACGCCCCCGAGGCGCTGGCGGGAATGCTCGGGCCGGCCTCGCTCAGCGAGCTCTGGGTCTACTTCCCGGACCCCTGGCACAAGGTGCGCCACCGGAAGCGGCGCCTGGTGAAAGAAAGCTTCGTCGAACTCGCCGCCCGGGTGCTCGAACCCGGCGGACTGTTCCGGCTGGCCACCGACTGGTCCGACTACGCCGTACAGATGCGCTCGGTCCTCGACGCCTCACCGATGTTCGCCAACCTCCACGCCGGCGAGCGCACCGGCGAGATGAGCCCCCTGACCCAGGTGTGGGAGAGCGGGGTGGAATCGGTGGTCGGCGGTGCCCCGGTCCGTGAAGGCAGGGACCCTGTCAGCACCGGCAATACCGGAATCAACGAGGGCACCGACACCCTGGGCGGCTGGGCTCCGCGGTTCGAGGGCCGCCCGCTGACCAGCTTCGAGAACAAGGCGCTGGAGGCCGGCCGCATGGTCTTCGACCTCACCTACCGCCGCACGGACCGGCCCACCGGATAGGCCCGGGCACAGCCCGGGGCGCCTCCCTGGAGTGATTTCGTGCAGCGGTTTAGTGCAGCGGTTCAGTGCAGCTTCGTGACCCAGTCGCGGGGGACGGCCCCTGCCGGCCCCGGCGAGCTCTGTTTCAACGGGCGGTGCTGGGGCGGCGCAAGCTTCATGCCCTTTGTGTAGGAACCGGTCTCATAGTTCCAGAACCAGTCCTCCCCGGGCTCGAAGGAGGCGATGATGGGATGGCCGGACTCCGCCGCATGCCGGCTCGCATGCTGGCTCGGCGAGGAGTCGCAGCACCCGATGTGCCCGCACTGGGCGCACCGCCGCAGGTGCAGCCACCACCCCTGACTGTCGAGGCACTCGACGCAGCCGGCGCCCGAGGGCGCCGCCGTGGGAACGATCGCGTGGACATCGCTCATTGCAGTTCCTTCCCGCCGGGCGCTGCCGGCGCCGAGTGTGCGCAGTGAATCCCCGGCGCGTCTAGTTCTACACCCCTGCCGCCGCCGGGACCATACCCCCGGGACGCGGCCGGGCCGCGGCGCGGTTTTCCGCGCGTAATGATCCGCGCATCCTTTACCGAGCCGGGCATCGAACATACATTCAGGTCATCCTTTGGACGCTGTCGCCGCGGATACTCCCGACCCCGTCCCGGCCGTCCTTCGATTCTTCGGGGCTAGGAGAACCCATGAAAATTGCAGTCCTTGGAACAGGAAATGTCGGCACGGCCCTCGCCGACGGCCTGCTCGATGCGGGCCACGATGTCGTCCTGGGCGCCCGTGACCCCGCGGGAAAGGATGGCTTCGCCCCAAAGGTGGTGGGGATGCAGGAGGCGATCGAATCCGGCGACGTCGTCGTCTCGGCCCTTCCCGGCAATGCGGCCCAGGACATCCTCCGGCCGTTCGGCGGCGTCCTCGCCGGGAAGCTCCTGATCGATGTGGGCAATGCGTTCTCCCCGGCCTTCGAACTCGTCTACCCCAATGCCAGCCTGGGCGCCGCGCTTCAAGCGCAGTTCCCCGACACCCGGGTGGTGAAGACCCTGAACACCATGCCGGTGGCGGCCATGACCGGATCCGAATCGCGGGCCGCGGAGAGCACGGTGTTCCTTTCCGGCAATGACAAAGCGGCGAAGGAGACGGTCGCCGGACTCCTCAAGGACCTCGGCTGGAGCCGGGAGAACCAGCTCGACCTCGGCGACATCTCGACCGCCCGCAGCGCCGAGCACTACTCCTTCCTGGCGTTCAACCTGATGTCGTCCCTGAACACCGGGTCCGTCAACATCAAGGTCGTGGCGTGAGCCGCTGGCCGGCGCTGCTAGTGGATAACTGGGATGACACCCGCGCCACCCTCCACATGTGGCTCCAGATTGTGGGCAAGATCCGGATGGCCCACGCCCCGCTGGTCAACCACTGGTGGCAGGTGCCGCTGTATGTGACCCCGCGGGGCCTGGGCACCTCCACGGTGCCCTGCGGGCAGTCGACCTTCGACATCGAGTTCGATGTCGTCACCGACGTCCTCCGGGTCCGCCACAGCGGCGGCGGGGAAGGCATGGTGGCGCTGGAGCCCAAGCCCGTGTCGCAGTTCTACGGCGAGCTCACCGTGGTGCTGGCGGAGCTGGGGATCCCCGCGGCGATCCGCGCCGTCCCCAACGAGGTGGACCCAGCGGTTCCCTTCGCTGACGACCATGGGAACCGGTCCTACGACCACGACGCCGTGCACCGGTTCTGGCAGCAGCTCACCCAGGCCGCGAGGGTGCTGCAGATGTTTCGAGCCTCCTTCGCGGGCAAGTCGAGCCCGGTGCACTTCTTCTGGGGCGGGATGGACCTGGCCTGCACCCGGTTCTCGGGGCGGCCGGCTCCCCCGCACCCGGGCGGCGTGCCGAACTGCCCCGACTGGGTCATGGTGGAGGGCTACTCCCACGAACTGTGGAGCAGCGGCTTTTGGGCCGGCGGCTCCCCCGAGGGATCCTTCTACTCTTATGCGTATCCCGAGCCGGAGGGCTACCCGGCCGCTCCCGCCGGGCCCCCGGAGGCCTCCTACCGGGAGGACCTGGGCCTGTTCATGCTCCCCTACGACGCCGTGAGGCGCTCGGAAGATCCGGACGCCGTCCTCCTTGAATTCCTCAGGTCAACGTATGAAGCGGCCGCCGACGGCGCCGGCTGGGACCGCTCCACCCTCGAGACAGACCCGGGGCGCCTGCCTCAAGTGGCGCCCCGTGATGCCTGAGCCTGGGCGGCGTCCGGAACCGCCGGTTCAGAACGCCGTGGAGGCCAGGTCCTTCTCGCCCTCCGCCAGAGCGGCGATGATGCGCTCGGCAACGGCCTGCGGGTCCTTGCCCTGCGGCAGCCGCGGGGCGGTGCCCGCGAGGGTCCGTTCGGTCAGGCCGGTCTCCGTGTGCGGGGGGCGCACGTCCAGCACCCGGGATCCCTGGCGGCGCAGTTCGAGGTTGAGTGCCTTGCCGTAGGCGCTCAGTGCCGCCTTGGTGGCGGAGTAGGCGGCCATGCCTGCGGTGGGCCGCTCGGCGACGACGGCGCTGAGCTGGACGACGACGGAGTCTTCGGCCAGCCGCGGCGCCAGCTCGCGCATCAGGCGCATGTACCCGAGCAGATTCACCAGCATCAACTCGTCCAGGGTGTCGTCGTCGACCTCCGCGGCCGGCCCGAAGGCAACGACGCCGGCGGCGAAGATGATGCCGTTCAACTCCCGGCCGTAGGCGGCCGCCGCGATGTCCGAGGGAGCGCTGAGCCGGCCGAGGTCGGCCGCGACGGTGCCGGCGGCGGCACCGCCCAGCTCGCCGGCCAGGGCGGCCAGCTTGGCCTCCGACCGCCCGCTCAGGGTCAGCAGGGCGCCCCGGGCGGCAAGGCCGCGCGCGAGCGCGGATCCCAGCACTCCGGTGGCACCGACGACAAGGAAGTGGGATCCGTTCAGCTCCATGCGGCGAGTGTACCAACGCAGGCGGGAGGGCGGTCCGGCTACGCTGGAGCAATGGGCGAGATTAAGACCTGGCAGGCGATGGCCGACACGAATGCCGAACGGCTCCAGCGCACCACGGGCCGCAGCGTCGAGGAGTGGGTGGAGGCCGCCCGCGGCGCCGGCGTCGGCTCCCGGGCGGCGCTGGCGGCCTGGCTGAAACCCCAGGGTGTGACCGGCTACAGTCTGATGAGCGTGGACTGGGCGATGTTCGGCTACCCGGATTTCATTCTGAGTTCCGTGGACGAACTGTACGAGGGCCAGTACGCGGACCGGCAGTCGCTGCGCCCCATCGGGGACCGGCTCCTCGCCTGGGCGCTCGAAGCCGACGGCGTCGAGGTGCAGATGCGCAAGACCTACATCTCACTGCAGACGGAGCGCCGGAAGTTCGCGCAGGTCACCCCGGCGACGAAGTCCGCCGTCGACGTGTTCCTGCGCTTCGCCCGCCCGGACGATCCGCGCGCCGAGCCGGCGCGGGCGGCGAAGGACGATCCGTTCCGCTGGCGGATCCGCCTGAAGACAGTCGACGATATCGACGACGCGGTGCTGCAGGCCCTTACTGCGGCCCGGGACGAGAGCCTCTAGCCCGCTGTTCCTTCAGGCGGGCCAGCTCCAGGCGCGCGGCGGAGTCGGCCTCGAGCTCCTCGAGCGCCTCCTGGACGCGCTGCGAGGACGGATCCGACCAGGCCAGTTCTTCACGGGCGGCGGCGAGTGCCTGCAGGCGGCGCACCTCCCGCTCGGCTTCCCGGGCGGCGAGCTCCCCTCCCCCGATCGGGCCCGCCGAGGAGCGCAGCGCCTCCTGGGCCCGCATCGACGCCTCGGCCGCGGCCTGCTGGGCCAGCAGGGCCTGGTGCCGGAGCCAGCTGTCGGACATCCGTTCCTCGAGCCGCGCGACGTCGGCGGCGAGCCGCCGGGCCTGCGCATCGATCTCCTGGAGCTGCCCGCTGAGGGTCTGCAGGTGCTTTGCGGCCCCCAGCTGGGCGCGCAGGGCCTCCCGGGCGGCGTTGTCATCGCCGCGGGCGACCGCGGCGGCGGCATGCGCCTCGAAGTGGCGCACCCGCGCGGAGGCCTCACCGGCCAGAATTTCGAGGCGGCGCCGGTGTGCGGCGACATCGGCGGCTCCCCGCCGCGCCTGGTCCAGGGCCGCGTGCTGCGCCCGCTGTGCGTTGGCGGCGGTCACCCGTGGGTCCTCGACGGGCTGGGCAGCGGCCTTGTTGGCGCGGATGATCCGCGAGAGGCGCCGGGAAAGGGACATTACTGCCCTGCCGGGGCCTAGGAGCGGCGGAGCGGTGCCGTCATGACGCCCTCCGGACCCCGTAGGCGGTGAGCCACGAATGCATGGCGCTGATCTCCATGGTCAGCCGGGCGCCGCTGCGTTCCAGCTCGAGCCGGTCCATGGAGCCTGAACCCCGCAGCAGGCAGCGCCGGAGGTCGACCGAGAGTCCCTCGAGCGAGCGCACATGGCGGGCGAGGTCCGCCGTCAGTTCCCGCTTCAGGGCCCGGTTCGGCTCCCGGTCGGCCATGCGCAGGTGGTCGCCAACGGAGGCGGCGGCCCGCTCGAGCTCTTCGGCGGCGGCGGGCAGGTTGCCCACCGGCCAGCCGCGCTGCACAGCCTCGGCGAGGGCCCGCCGGTTGGCCTGGTTGGAGCGGCGGAGCTCCAGGGCCAGCCGGGCCGGCTCCCGCACGGTCCGGTCCATGGCGAGAGAGTGAAGGGTCAGGACGCCGTTGTCGGCCGCGCGCCGCATGAGTCCTGAGCGCCGGATCCGCCGCACGGCCAGCCAGAGCAGCGCGGTGGAGGTCAGGCCCATGAGGAGCAGGATGATGCCGAACACCATCAGCAGCTGAAGAAATGCGTCCATCAGTACAGGGTCCTCGGGGAGCGGAAGCGGGAGCGGAGCATTCCTCTAGTGTGCCCTGCGGGTGCGGCGATTTCCAGATTTTGGCTGCGGGAATCCACCGGGCCGTGCCGCCTGCTCAGTTGCCGGCGGTGTCCGGGCGCCAGACCATGACGGCCTGGCTGCGGGCCCGCGGGCGCTGGCCCCGGGCCAGGGTGACGACGTCGCCGGCCAGCCCGGCGGCGAACACCCGGCTGGGATCGGGCTGGCCGCGGCGCTGCGCCAGTTCGGAGTTCAGTTCCCGGACCCGCTGCTGCAGCGCCGACACCTGGTTCTCGAGCTGGAGGATGCGGCGGATCCCTTCGAGGGAAACCCCTTCCTGGGACAGCCGCTGGATCTCGCGGAGGGTGCTGACGTCTTTCTGGGAGTACCGCCGGGCGCGCCCGGGCGCCCGGCTCGGCGTGACGAGCCCGAGCCGGTCGTACTGGCGCAGCGTCTGCGGGTGCATGTCGGCCAGCTCGGCGGCGACCGAGATGACGTAGATGGGCATCGTGGTATCCATCGTGCGGTTGCCTCCTTCCGGTTCCGCGCGGGGCGGACGGGTGTGCGGTTAGAGCCGGGCCTTGGCTGCCAGGCCGGCGCGGGGGTTGGCGTCGGCGGTCGCCGCGGCGAACGCCTCGACCGCGGCGGCGGCCTCCTTGGAGAGGTTTTGGGGCACGACGACGTCGATGGTCACCAGCAGGTCCCCGGTCACCTTCGGCGTGGACACCCCCCGGCCCTTGAGCCTCAGCGTCCTGCCCGAGGGCGTTCCCGGCGGGACTTTCATCTTGACCAGTTCGCCGGTGATGGTCGGCACCTCGATCTGCGCGCCGAGTGCGGCCTCGGGGAAGGTCACGGGGACGTGGACCTTGATGTTGTCGCCGTCGCGCTGGAAGATCGGGTGGTCCTTCACGTGCACGGTGACCATGAGGTCGCCGCTGCCCGCCGGCCCCGACTGGCCGCGCCCGCGCACCCGCACCTTCTGCCCGTCCTTGATGCCGGCGGGGATGCGGACGTCGATGACCTCCCCGGAGGGCTCGCGCAGCCCGATGGTGGTGCCCTTGATGGAACCGGCGAAGGAGATGGTGGTGCTGGCGGTCCGGTCGGCGCCCTTGCGCGGCGGCGCGTCGAAGCCGCCGCCGAATCCGCCGCCGCCGCCGAAGAGGTCGGCGAACTCGGGCGGGAGGTTGCTGTAGCTGTTGCCGCCGCGGGTGCGGGGTCCGGCGCCCTGGCCGAAGAGGTTCCCGAAGATGTCCTCGAAGCCGGCGCTGCCGCCCGGCGCCCCGGCACCGGCGGCGGTGAATCGGGCGCCGCCGCCCATGGCGCGGATGGCGTCGTACTGCTGGCGCTGCTCGGAGTCGGACAGCACGGAGTAGGCCTCGGAGACGTCCTTGAACATGCGTTCGGACCCTGCGTCGCCCTGGTTCTGGTCAGGGTGGTGCTTGCGGGCGAGTTTGCGGTACGCCTTTTTGATGTCGGCGTCCGTTGCGTCCTTGGAGACACCGAGGATCTTGTAAAAATCCTTATCGACCCAATCCTGACTAGCCAATTGGAGTCTCCTTTCACTGCTTCTGCTTGAAACCTGAAATGTACCGGGTACGGATCGTCCCGGGCGGAGCGGTCTTGTGTAGGGCCTTCAATATTCCAAGCGAGCTCTACGAGCGCTGGAATTTCGTTGGCCCGGCAAGACCGCCCCGCCCGGGACAGTAACGCTACTCCGGTACTGCGACGATCACTTGGGCCGCCCGAAGGACGCGGTCGCCCTTGCGGTAGCCGGCGCGGAGGACCTGGCTGACGCTGTCGGCCTGGACGTCCGCGCTGGGCTGCTGGATGAGCGCCTCGTGGATGTTCGGGTCGAAGGCCACACCGGTCTCGTCGATGCGGGTCAGCTCATACGCCTTGAGGGCGTTTTCGAACTTGCCCGCGATCGCCGCGAACGGCCCGTCGGCGAGGTCGCCGTGCTGGCGCGCGGCGTCGATGTCGTCGAGGACCGGCATCAGGGAGTTGATGACCCCGATGACGGCCTGGTCGCGTGCAACGTCGCGGTCCCGCTCGACGCGGCGCCGGTAGTTGACGTACTCGGCCTGCAGCCGGAGCAGGTCGTTGCGCAGTTCGGCGATGACCTCCGTCACCGGCGCGTCCTCGCCCTCGCCGGCCTCGTTGAGGATGGCTTCGGCCTGGGCGAGCGCGTCGCCGTCGGCGGAATCCGCGGCGGCCGGCGCCGGAGGCGCCTGCCCTGCAGACTCCTCCGCCCCGGCGGACTCCCCGGACACCGGCCGGGCCGGTGCCGGGTCGCCGGCGTCGTTCTGCTGCCCACGGACGGCGCCCGTTTCAGGGTCGATCTTGCGGTTGTCCCGGAAGCTCACTGGCTCTGACTGGTGCTCTTCTTCATTTCCGTGGTGCGGCATGATTACTTCTTTTCTTCGTCGACAACCTCGGCGTCGACGATGTCGTCGTCGTCCGCCGGGGCGGGGCCGGATCCGTCGGCCGATGCGCCGGGGCCGCTCTGTCCGTCCTGCTGGGCGGAGGCGTAGATTGCCTCGCCGAGCTTGGACTGGGAGGCCTGCAGCTTCTCGAACGCGGTCTTCACCTCGTCGTCGTTGTCCTGGGACTCGAGCGCCTTCTTGAGGGCGTCGACGTCGGCCTGGACCTCGGTCTTGACCTCTTCGGGCAGCTTGTCCGAGTTGTCAGCGATGAGCTTGTCGACCGAGTAGGCGAGCTGCTCGGCGGCGTTGCGGGTGTCGGCCGCCTCGCGGCGGGCCTTGTCCTCGGCTGCGTGCTCCTCGGCCTCGCGGACCATGCGGTCGATGTCCTCCTTGGAGAGGGAGGATCCACCGGTGATGGTCATCGACTGCTCGGTGCCGGTGCCCTTGTCCTTGGCGGACACGTGCACGATGCCGTTGGCGTCGATGTCGAAGGTCACCTCGACCTGCGGCACGCCGCGCGGGGCCGGCGCGATGCCGGTCAGCTCGAAGGTGCCCAGCGGCTTGTTGTCCCGGGTGAACTCGCGCTCGCCCTGGAAGACCTGGATCGCCACGGACGGCTGGTTGTCGTCGGCGGTGGTGAAGGTCTCGGACCGCTTGGTCGGGATGGCGGTGTTGCGCTCGATGAGCTTGGTCATCATGCCGCCCTTGGTTTCGATGCCGAGGGAGAGCGGGGTGACGTCGATCAGCAGGACGTCCTTGCGCTCGCCCTTCAGCACACCGGCCTGCAGTGCGGCGCCGACGGCGACGACCTCATCGGGGTTGACGCCCTTGTTGGGCTCCTTGCCGCCGGCGAGCTCCTTGACCAGCTCGGACACCGCGGGCATGCGGGTCGAGCCGCCGACCAGGATGATGTGGTTGATGTCGGAGACCTTGATGCCGGCCTCGGAGATCACATCGTGGAACGGCTTCTTCGTGCGGTCCAGCAGGTCCTTGGTGAGGTCCTGGAACTTGGCACGGGAGAGGTGCTCGTCCAGGTGCACCGGGCCCTCCGGGGTGACGGAGAGGTACTGCAGCGAGATGTTGGTGGAGGTGGCCGAGGACAGTTCCTTCTTGGCCTGCTCCGCGGCTTCCTTCAGGCGCTGCAGGGCGATCTTGTCCTTCGACAGGTCGGCACCCTTGGCCTTGGCCTGCGCGAGCAGGAAGTCGACGACGCGCTGGTCCCAGTCGTCGCCGCCGAGGCGGTTGTCGCCTGCGGTGGAGCGGACCTGGATGGTGGAGAACTGGTCCTCGTCCTTGCCGACTTCGAGCAGGGAGACGTCGAAGGTTCCGCCGCCGAGGTCGAACACGAGGATGAGCTCGTCTTCCTTGCCCTTGTCCAGGCCGTAGGCCAGGGCCGCGGCGGTGGGCTCGTTGACGATGCGCAGCACCTTCAGGCCGGCGATCTCGCCGGCTTCCTTGGTGGCCTGGCGCTCGGCGTCGTTGAAGTACGCGGGAACGGTGATGACGGCGTCGGTCACCTTCTCGCCGAGGTAGGACTCCGCGTCGGTCTTCAGCTTCTGAAGGATGCGGGCGGAAATCTCCTGGGCGGTGTACTTCTTGTCATCGACGGGGATGGACCAGTCGGTGCCCATGTGGCGCTTGACCGACGCGATGGTGCGGTCGATGTTGTTGACGGCCTGGCGCTTGGCGATCTCGCCGACCAGCACCTCACCGGCCTTGGAGAACGCAACGATGGAGGGCGTGGTGCGCGCGCCCTCGGCGTTCGCAATAACGGTGGGCTCGCCGCCTTCGAGGACTGAAACAACTGAGTTGGTGGTTCCGAGGTCAATGCCTACTGCACGTGACATGCAAGTTTCCTTTCGACAGCCCGGTGATGTGCTGGCCGCTCAACCGCCGGGCACGTAGATTGAGCGTTCTGCACTCAACTGTACTCCGCCCTCATCGAGAGTCAAAACAAAGTTGAGCCTGCCATACTCAACTTCGTAACACTCACAAACATTCCGGCTGGTACGCCGGGCTCGCCGGGCCCTTGGAGGCCAGGGCGTGGCTGACCAGCTGGTGCACCACCGGGTCGTTGGGCGCCTGGTCGTGCTCGATCGGGTCGAGCGGGCACTTGTCCTGCAGGGTGATGTTGGTGACCTGCCGGGCCGGCCCGCTGAGGAACTGGCTCGGGTAGGGGGTGACGACCTCGTCGTACTTCGTGGAGAGCACGGTGTAGGACGGCCCGTTGACCGTGTCGCCGATCGCGTTCAGCTTCGCCAGGAAGGCCGATCCAGCCTCCTGGTCGGCGCAGGCCTGGCAGAGGAAACCCGGGTCGCCGGTGCCCAGGGGAACCTGGTCCGGCGTCGGCGCAATCACACCTTCGGTGCCGTGATTGGATGGCGCAATCCCGACGAGGTGGTTGACCTCTTTCGCTCCGCCGAGGAACCCGAGGTAGTACCGGGGCATCATTCCGCCCTGGCTGTGCCCGACGATGTCCACTTTCTGCGCCCCGGTGGCGCCCAGCACCCCGTCGACGAAGGAGGCGAGCTCCCCGGCGGACTCGGCGATGGGGCCGGTGGCGTCGACGCCGTTGGTGGTTCCGTAGTTGAGGGCGAAGACGCAGTAGCCCTCGGCTGCCAGGCGGGGTGAGAGCGTCGACCAGTTCTTCGCCATGCTCTCGAAGGTGCCGGGCACCAGCACCACGGGCCGCGGGTGCTCGGCGCTGGGCCTGCACGACCAGTCATTGGCTCCGGGCGGGGCGATGTCCGTAGTGTCGGCCGACGCGGGTGCTCCCCCGGCGAGGCTGGTGGCGGCGAGGGCGACGGCGGCCAGGGCGGTTCGGAAGCGGAAGGACATGGCGGAGGACCTCTTCGTATCGGCACGGGCCCGCAGGGGCATTGGACCCCGTCAACGCTAAGCGTACTTAGCAGTTTGGGCAATGGCTCCGGGAAACCGCTCATGCCGCCTGCCAGCGGACTGCCCGCCACGTCTTACACCCGCGATCTTTCCGCCCACCGACCCGCCGTGATCGGTGGGCATGTCCGGATATGCCCACCGATCAGGGGCCGCCACTGGGCAGGAGCACCGGCCTGCTCCAACCTGCCCACCGACCGGGGCCGGTCGGTGGGCAGAAGCACCGGTGCGGCCGGTCTCAAGCGCGGTGGGCCGCCACCTCGCGGTGCTCGTGGTCCTCAGCGTCGGGCCCGGCGGCGCGGTGGGCCGGCACCTGGCCCTTGGCCAGGGCGGAGGGCCACCAGATGCGCGGGCCCAGATCGTAGGCCAGCGCCGGCACCAGCAACGACCGCACCAGGATGGTGTCGAGCAGCACGCCGAACGCGACGATGAAGGCGATCTGCGCGAGGAAGAGGATCGGAATGACGCCCAGGGCGGCGAAGGTCGCCGCCAGCACCACGCCCGCGGAGGTGATCACGCCGCCCGTCACGCCCAGCCCGCGCAGGATTCCGGGCCGGGTGCCCAGCCGCAGTGACTCCTCGCGGACCCGGGTCATCAGGAAGATGTTGTAATCCACCCCCAGTGCCACGAGGAACACGAAGCCGAACAGGGGAACGGAGGCATCGGCCCCCTCGAAGCCGAGCAGGTTGTTGAAGACCAGCGCCGAGACGCCCAGGGCCGTCGCGTAGGAAAGCACGACGCTCAGGATCAGCAGCACCGGCGCCACGACCGCGCGCAGCAGGAGCATCAGGACCACCAGGATGACCGCGAGGACGATGGGGATGATCTTGCCCAGGTCGGCCACCGCGGTGTCGTTGGTGTCCACGGCGATCGCCGTCACGCCTCCGACCAGCGAGTCAGGGCTCTGCTGCTCGAGGTCGGCGCGGAGGTCCCGCACGACGTTCTCGGCGTCCTCGGAGTCGGCCTGGAACTGCAGCGTGCCGCTGATCAGCACCCGGCCGTCGTTGACCTCGACGGCTCCGGCAGGGTCGGTGGCGAGGGCGGCCTCGGAGATGCCCGGGGTGTCCCCGACGAGGTCCAGGACGCGGTCCCGGTCCTCCTCGGGAGCGATGACGGCGATCGGACTGCCGGCGCCGGCGTCGAAGTGGCGGCCGAGCGCCTCCTGCCCGTCGACGGCGTTGGAGGAGCTCAGGATCACCTCCGACTGCGGCACACCGCTGGCCTGCAACTGGGTGAGGCCGAGCGCTCCGGCCCCCAGGATGACCAGCGAGCCGATCCAGACCGCACGGTACCGGCGGGCCACCAGGACGGCGACCGCCCGCCACAGCCCGCGCAGGCCCTCGGTGCCCGCGGGTCCGCCGGTGGAGGCGTTCCGGGCGCTGGCGCCCACCTTCGGCCGCAGCGGCCAGAAGGCGGCGCGGCCGAAGATCAGCAGCAGGGCCGGGAGCAGGCTCAGCGCGGCCGCCAGGGAGAAGACGATGCCGATGGCCGCGATGGGCCCGAGGCTGCGGTTCGAGTTGAGGTCGGAGAAGAGAAGGCACAGCAGCCCCAGGATCACCGTGGCCGCCGAGGCCGCGATGGGCTCAACCGATCCGCGGTAGGCCCGTTTCATCGCCTCCCAGGTGGACTGCACCTCCCCCAGGCTCTCCCGGAAACGGGCCACCAGCAGCAGCGCGTAGTCGGTCGCGGCGCCGATCACGAGGATCGAGAGGATGCCCTGGCTCTGCCCGCTGAGCTGGATCCAGTCCCACTTGGCGAAGGCGAACACCACGAGGATGGAGGTGGCCAGGGCGAACACCGAGGTCAGCAGGACAAGGAACGGCAGCACCAGGGAGCGGTAGACCCCGAGCAGGATGAGGAACACGCAGCCCAGTGCCACGCCGAGCAGGATTCCGTCGATGCCGCCGAAGGCGCTGACCAGGTCGGCGGTGAACCCCGCCGGCCCGGTGACGTAGCCGGTGGCGCCGTCGGGCAGTTCCGCGTTGAGCACCTCCCGAAGCTCGGCGACCACCTCGCCGAGTTCGGCGTCGGCCGAGACGAAGGCGAGGTACTGCACGGCGCCGAGGTCCTCCGCCGGGATGGGCCCGACGACGGTGGGGCCGCCGCCGGCCGGCGCCGCGAGGCCCTCGACCTCGGCGAGCTGCCCCGCGACGGCGGCGTAGGCTCCGAGCTCACCGGGCGCGATGTCCTCCGTGGACTCGGCGACGATGACGGCCGGCACCGCGTCGGAGTCCCGGAACTGCTCCTCGAACTCGCCGGCGGCCGTGGACTCGGCGCTTGCGGGCAGGAAAGACGCCTGGTCGTTGCTCGAGACCTCCTCGAGCCGGCCGAAGGTGGGGCCGCCGAAGCCGGCGCCGACCAGCCAGACCAGGACGATGAGGGCCGGGAGCAGAACGCGCAGCCAGGTGCTTTTCATGGTGGGGCCTTCCGAAAGAATTGTCTCTGCGGTCGAGTATATCCATGATGGAGATATTTGGGGAGGGGGCCTAGAGTAGGAAAAGGGAAGGAAGGGGTAACAGTGGGCAAGGACAACCGCGCGGCCATTCTGAGGCTCCTGCAGCAGTTCACCGCCGAGACCGAACGGTATGTCGACGTGGTGAGCACCAAGGACGCCCTGCACCGGACCGACCTGCACGCCCTGGGAATCCTCGTCGGGGCGGCCCAATCGGGCACGACCGTCACCCCGGGCAGGCTCCGCGAGGAACTGAACCTCAGCTCGCCGGCGACGACGGCCCTGATCGACCGGCTCACCACCGCCGGGCACGTCACCCGCGCCCGCAGCGACATCGACCGCCGGCAGGTGCACCTGGAGATGACCGAGAAGGCGCAGGCGGCCGGGTCACGGCTCTTCGCCCCCCTCGCCCAGCACATCTCGGCGGCGCTCGACCAGTTCAGCGACGACGAACTCGCCCTGCTCGCCACCATGCTGGAGCGCATCACGGCGGCGACGATTACTGCGAAGAATGACGCCGGAAGACTGCCCGGACCGGGACCGGGCGCTACCCTCGGACCATGAACAGCGAGGTGTACTCCCACGGCCACCATCCCAGCGTCACCCAGGCACACGCCGCCCGCACCCTCGCGGATTCCGGCGCCTACCTGATCGGGCACCTGCGGCCCGGCATGGACGTGCTCGATGTGGGCTGCGGACCCGGGAGCATCACCGCCGATCTGGCGCGCGCCGTCGCCCCGGGCACCGTGACGGGCCTCGACCGCTCGCCGGAGGTGGTGGCCGAGGCCGCCGACCTCGCCGCGGACCTGCCCAACGTGCGCTTCCAGGCCGGGAACGTCTACGACCTCGACTTCCCCGATGAGAGCTTCGACGTGGTCCACGCCCACCAGGTCCTGCACCACCTTGCCGATCCGGTGGCGGCCCTGCGCGAGATGCGCCGGGTCGCCCGCCCCGGCGGGTTCGTGGCGGTGCGCGACGCAGACTACGCCGCCATGAGCTGGTACCCCCGGCTTCCCGAGCTGGACGAGTGGATGGAGCTCTACCAGCGGATCGCCCGCGGCAACGGCGCCGAACCCGATGCCGGGCGCCGCCTGCTCGGCTGGGCGCAGGACGCCGGGTTTCAGGACATCGAGGTTTCCTCCTCGAACTGGCTCTACGCCACGGACGAACGCCGCCGGGCGCACTCGGAGTCCTGGGCCGCACGGGTGCTTCACTCGGCGTTCGCCGATCAGGCGCTGGAACGGGGGCTTGCGGACCGGGACGACCTCGAACGCATCTCGGCCGGCTGGCTTGCCTGGGGGCGCGCGCCGGAGGCCACCTTCCTGATGCCGAGCACGGAGATCCGCGCCCGTCCCTGACCCGACGGCCGCAAGGCGGGGCCGGCAGCGGCCAGGAATTACTATGAACAGGTGAACCCCTCGGTCTGGCTCGCGCTCCTGGGCGCCGGCACCCTTATCAGCTTCACCCCCGGCGCCGGCGCGGTGAACACCATGAGCAACGCGCTCACCGTCGGCTTCCGCCGGGCGATCTGGGGCATCGCCGGCCAGCAGGCCGCACTCCTGATCCACATTCTGGTTGTGGCGGCCGGGGTCGGGCTGCTCGTCGCCAGCTCCCCGGTGGCCTTCAGCATCATCCGCTATTCGGGCGCCGCCTATCTGATCTATCTGGGCGTCCGGAAGTTCCTGGCGGCACCGGAGCCCGAGGAAGCCGCCTCCATCCGCCGTCTCGAGGGCCCGCTCTCCATGTTCCGGCGCGGGCTGTGGGTGAATCTGCTCAACCCGAAGGCGGTCGTCTTCTTCCTGGCGTTCATTCCGCAGTTCATCGAACCCGAGAAGCCCCTGCTGGGCCAGTACGGCGTGCTGGCGGGAACAGTGGTGGCGATCGACGTGCTGGTGATGTGGTTCTTCTATGCAGCCGCGGCACGCTCCTTCCAGCGCTACACGCGCAGCCACCGCGGGCAGAAGGCCCTCAACCGGGTCTTCGGCTCCCTCTTCGTCACCGTGGGGGTGCTCCTTGCCTTCGCCTGATACCCCTGCGGTCATCCTCTCCCGGCCCCGCACCCGCCGGCTCCCCGCCACCCTGTGGAAGTAGCTATGGAAGCCTATTCCGGCCGGGCCGGCGTCCCCCTCATCCTCGCAGTGGACGGGCGTTCCGGCGCGGGCAAGACCACCCTGGCCGTGGAACTGGCGGCGCTGCTGCGCGAACACCACCGCGTGAGCCTGTTCCATCTCGAGGAAATCTATCCCGGCTGGGACGGACTCGCCGGAGGTTTGGCCCGCTACGTCGAGTCGGTCCTGCGCCCCCTGGCCGCCGGGGGCACGGCCAGCTGGCACGCCTGGGACTGGGAGCGCGGAACCGACGGTCCGCTGCGGCGGACCGAACCGGCCGAGATTGTGATTATGGAGGGCGTCGGGGCCTCCTGCGCCGCCGCCCGGCCCTACCTCGATGCCGCCCTGTGGGTCGAAGCGCCCGACGACGTCCGCCGCACCAGCGCCCTCACCCGGGACGGCGACACGTTCGCTCCGTTCTGGCAGCGCTGGGCCGACCAGGAACTCGCCTGGCTCGCCCAGGACGACCCGGCGGGAAACGCGGACCTCATCGTCCAGGGCCACCGCGGCCTGGGCACCCCGCACGAGGTCCGGCTGGCCCTGTCCGGGCTGCCGCGGTGGGCCGCCCCCATGTCACCCGAGCGCGCAGGGCGCCGCGGCCTGCGGGTCCATGCCGAGCGCCTTGAGCATGAGCCCTCGACCCCTGAGGTGTTCGCCGGACTGTACGGCTCCTCACCCTCGGCGGTGTGGCTCGACAGCTCCGACGCCGGAGAGAGCAACGCCCCGGAGCGCAGCCGGTTCACCATCCTGGCCGACGACGGCGGCCGGTACGGCCAGTCGGTCCGCCACCGCGCCGGCCTCACCGAGGTCACCGCGGGCGCCGTCACCGCCCGCATCTCCGGTCAGTTCTTCCGCTGGCTCGACGGCGTCTGGGGCCGCGGCAGCATGCGTGCCCCCGCCGGCTATGAGTGCGGCTTCGCCCTCGGCTGGCTGGGCTACCTCGGCTACGAACTGAAGCGGGAGACCGGAGGGGCGTCCCTGCCGGCGGTTCCGCTTCCCGACGCGGCCCTGATCTTCGCCGGGCGCGCCGTCGTCGTCGACCATCAGCAGCGGTGCACCTTCCTGCTCACCCTCGGTGACGGCACGGCGGACCCGGAGTGCGGACGCTGGCTCGAGGCCGCACGGGCCACGGTGCTCGGCGCCCCGGCGCCGGGAAGCCGCATCACCCGGAACCCCGCGCCGGCCGGACCGGCCCCCGTCTTCACCGCCCGCGACAGCCGGGCCGGGTACCTCGGCAAGATCAAGGAATCGCAGGCGGAGATCGGGGAGGGCAACACCTACGAGGTCTGCCTGACCACGGCGCTGGAGGCCAGGCTCGAGGGCGCCGTCGACCCGCTGCCGCTGTACCTGGCGCTGCGGGAAGCCAACCCCGCGCCCTTCGCCCACCTGATGCGCTTCCCCGGCGCCGCGCTCGCCAGCACCTCCCCCGAGCGGTTCCTGCGGCTCGACGCCGACGGGTTCCTGCGTGCCGAGCCCATCAAGGGCACCCGGCGCCGCTCCGCCGACCCGGTGGAGGACGAGGCCCTCCGGCGGGACCTCGGGGCGTCGCTGAAGGACCGCGCGGAGAACATCATGATCGTTGACCTGCTGCGCAACGACCTCTCGCACTTCGCCGTCCCGGGCTCCGTGACGGTCAGCCGGCTGTGTGCCATCGAAAGCTACGCCACCGTGCACCAGATGGTCAGCACCATCGACGCCCGGCTGCGGCCGGGATCCTCACGGGCGGAGGCCGTCTCGGCGGCCTTCCCCGCCGGATCGATGACCGGGGCGCCGAAGATCAGCACCATGGCCCTGCTCGACCGCCTCGAGGAGGCTCCGCGGGGCGCCTATTCCGGGGCGGCCGGCTACTTCTCCCTGACCGGCGCGGCCGACCTCGCCGTCGTCATCCGCACCCTGGTCCTCGAGGACGACGGCGGGGCCACCCGGGTCTCGCTCGGCGTCGGCGGGGCGATCACCGCCGACTCCGTGCCGGAGGAGGAATGGGAGGAAGTGCGCACCAAGGCCTTCGGCGTGCTGTCGGCCCTCGGGTCGCGCTTCCCCGACTGAGGCCGGTCGCGGTCGTTATGCTGGCGGCATGACAGTTCTGGTGTTCCTTGATTCAGCCTTCGAGCACGGCCGCGTGGTCGATGCGTCCCAGCCCCAGCTCATGGCCACCGACCAGGGTGCCACCCGCGGCGACGGCGTCTTCGAATCCCTGCTCGCCGTCGACGGAGGCGTCCGCAAGGAACGGGCCCACCTGGCACGGCTGGCGTCGTCGGCGGCGGCCCTGCGCCTGGAGATTCCTGACGCGGAAGCGTGGGGCCGGGCCATCCGCACCGCGCTCACCGAGTACGCCGCCTCAACCCCCGGCCAGCCCGAGGCCGTGGTGAAGCTGATCGCCACCCGCGGGGTCGAGGGCGCGGGGCCCACGGCCTGGGTCGCGGTCTCCCCCGTCCCCGCCGCCACGCGCCGGCAGCGGGAGACCGGCGTTTCGGTGCTGCTGCTCGACCGCGGCTACGACAGCACCGTCGCCCAGCGGGCACCCTGGCTGCTGCTGGGTGCCAAGACCCTCTCCTACGCGGTGAACATGGCCGCCATCCGCCACGCGAAGGAACACGGCGCCGACGACGTCATCTTCACCTCCTCCGACGGGAAAGTCCTTGAGGGACCTACCTCCACCGTGCTGACCGCCCGCCACCGCGACGGCGTCAAGACGCTCGTGACGCCCCAGCTTGAGAGCGGAATCCTGCCCGGGACCTCCCAGGGCGCACTGTTCAAGGCGGCCGCTGAGGCCGGCTGGCAGCTCGGCTACGGCCCGCTGGAGCCCAAGGACCTGCTGGAGGCCGACGCCGTCTGGCTGATCTCGAGCATCCGGCTGCTGACGCCGGTGACGGCGATCGACGGTGCGGCCATCCCCACGGCGCCGGAACTCACGGCGGAACTCGCCGCGCTCGTCGACCGGTTCCTCTGACCGTGGGTGTGGGACACCAGGACCTGGATCCCGCGCCCAAAGGGTGGCCCGAGAAACTGGCGGACGCCGGCGCCCCCCTCTGCATCCCGATCGTCCTTTCGGTATCGGCGTTTTCGCCCCTGCGGGAATCGGCCGGACTCTGGTCTGCCCTGGCCATCGTCATTGTGGGCAGTCTCGCGACAATCGTGCTCGCCGAGGTGCTCCTGCGGCCGGCGAGGAGAAAACGGACTGCGCTGGACGCGGAGCGGGGGCTGTTCGAATGCGCCCACCGTGAGAAAGGATCGGTGCGCACGGGAAAATGGGCGCCGGGGTACGCGAAGGCAGAGCCGGGCGCGCTGTTGTTTCAGGCGAAGACCGGTACCAACGGGCCCGTTGCCGGCCCGGTGAAGGTTTACCTGGAGCCCCGGCTCGTCGGCCGGACGGCAGAGGCCTCATGGTGGGTGTTTCCCGGCGGGAACGCCGTCACGCTGGGTACGAATCGGGGCGGCGTCGAACTGCTTGCATCGCCGGCGAGTTTGGACCTGCTCACCGAGCGGACCCTGAACGGCTGAAGTCGGCGGGTTCTGCCGCCGGCCCGCCTCGAGGAAGATCGCCTGCGGTACGCCTTAGGACAGGATGAGGTTCCAGGTCCCGGCCGCCACCGCGGCGGTCACCGCGGCCGCGGCGAGTGCGGCGCCTGCGGCGGCAACCCAGAAATCGACGCCACTGAAGGTGCTCTCCCGTGCCCAGGTCCGCGGCCCGGCGCCGAAGCCGCGGGCCTCCATGGCCACGGCCAGCCGGGTGGCCCGGCGGATCGCCTGGACGAGGAGCCCGAATGACTGCCCCAGGAAGTCCCGCACGCGGGCGAGGGGGCTCCCATCCGGTCCGGCGCCGCGGGCGTGGCGGGCCAGACCGAGCGTGCGCCACTGGTCGAGCAGCAGACCGGCGAGCCGCATCGCGGCCAGCGCGCTCAAGACGAACCGGTGCGGCAGGCGCAGCTTCTGCCCCAGGGCATCGGCGAGGTCGGTCGGATCGGTCGAGATCATGAGGAAGATGCCGGGCAGGGCCACGGCCAGCCCGCGCAGGGCCACCGCGATGCCGGCGCCGACCGAGCCCTCGGTGAAGAGGAAGGGCCCGGCGTCAAGCAACACCCGTCCCGTCTTCTCGGCCAGCAGCGCCGTGCCGTACCCGCCCACCGCCGCCGCCGCCACCAGCGGCCAGATCCTCAGCAGAAGTCTGCGGGCACTGATCCCCAGCAGGGGCATCAGCAGCAGTTCCCCGGAGAGCACGACGGCGGCACTGACCCAGTCGATGCTGAGCATGACGGCCACCGTCACGATTCCCGCGGCGAACAGCTTCGAGAGCGGGTTGGCGCGCAGCAGCACCGCCCCGCTGAGAACGG
Organism: uncultured Arthrobacter sp.; assembly: GCF_902805515.1. Classification (GTDB taxonomy): domain Bacteria; phylum Actinomycetota; class Actinomycetes; order Actinomycetales; family Micrococcaceae; genus Arthrobacter_D. The sequence continues at coordinate 22,712 of NZ_CADCTE010000039.1, forward strand.
GCGCCGACAGGTCCGTGCTCATGCCGCCGCCGTCAGGGCGGCGCTGCCGGCCCGCACTTCGAGGATGCCGCCGCCGAGGGCGCGGGTGAAGTCATCGTCGTGGGTCACCGACACCACGCTGCGTCCGTCCGCGACGAGCCCGCGCAGCAGGCCCACGAGTTCGGCCCAGGTTCCGGCGTCCTGGCCGAAGGTCGGCTCATCGAGCACCAGGACAGCGGGCCGGGTGGCGAGCACGGTCGCCACCGACAGCCTCCGTTTCTCCCCGCCGGAGAGCGTGAACGGGTTGGCGTGCAGCAGGTGGGTCAGCCGCAGCCGCTCGGCCAGGGCCTCGATCCGGGGACCGTACTCGGCGGCGGGGATCCGGGCCGAACGCGGCCCGAACTCCAGCTCCTGCGCGACGGTGCCCGTGAGGAACTGGTGCTCGGGGTCCTGGAAGACGGAACCGATGCGCTGTACCAGCTGGGCGGACTTCCACCGCGCCGGGTCCGCCCCGGCGCCGCGGGCCAGTGTGTCGGCGGCCGTGACGGTTCCAGCGCGGGCGCGCAGCAGGCCGGCGAGGGTCAGCGCCAGCGTCGACTTGCCCGACCCGTTCGCCCCGACAATGCTGAGCACCGAGCCCTCCGGCAGGGACAGCTCGACGCCCTCAAGGACGGCCGGGGCCCGCCCGGTGCGCGCCACGGAGAGCCCGCCGGCGGCCAGCAGTTCCGGTCCCGGCGTCCGGGTTCCCGGTGCCTCCGCCAGCGGCGGACGCCAGCCGGGAATCCACACCCCGGCCCCGGCGAGCACCGAACGGGTGGCCGGGTCTCCCAGCACCGCTGCGGGCGGGCCGTCGGCGAGGATGCCCCCGCCCGCGCCGAGGACCACAACCCGGTCGACGACGTCGGCCCATACCGCCACCCGGTGTTCGACGACGACGAGGGTCGCGTTCGTCCGGTCGAGGGTGCGCACCACCGCGTCGCGCACCTCGATGACGCCCTGCGGGTCCAGGTTGGCCGTCGGCTCGTCGAGCAGCAGCAGCCCCGGGCGCATGGCAAGCACCGCCGCGAGGGCGAGCCGCTGTTTCTGGCCGCCGGAGAGCGCGGAGGTGGAGCGGTCGAGCGGAACGTCGAGGCCGACGTCGTCGAGGGACTCCCGGACGCGCCGCCAGATCTCCGGGCGCGGCACCGAAAGGTTCTCGGCCCCGAAGGCCACCTCGTCGCCGACCCGGGCGAGCACGATCTGGGAGTCCGGGTCCTGCAGCACGAGCCCGGCCCGGCCGCGGCGGGCCGCGGGGGGTTCGCCGTCGAGCAGGATCCTGCCCTCCTGCTCGCCCTCCTCGGCGTCGCCCAGGACGCCGGCGAGCGCGGAGAGCAGGGTCGACTTGCCCGAGCCCGAAGCGCCCAGCAGCAGCACCCGCTCGCCGGGTTCGATGTGCAGGTCGACGCCCCGCACCGCGAAGCCCGGCCGCCCGGCGTGCCGCCACCCCCACCCCTCGGCGGTGGCGGCAACCGGGCGGGTGGAGCCCGCGGTCACCGGTCCGCCGTGCGTCCGGCGGCGAAGGAGGAGAGCACCCCGGTCTTCGCCAGCCCGCGCACGGCAAGCCAGGACAGCAGCCCGGCAATGAGAACGCCCGAGACCGAGGCGAACAGCACGTACAGCAGCTGATACTCAACGGACCAGAGGGCGTTGTAGAGAATGTTCTCGCTCACGGCCAGGGAGATGCCGGCTCCGAGCCCGGCCAGCAGCGCGACCCCAACGTTCCACTTCCGGTACAGGAAGAGCAGGAACACCAGTTCCGCCCCGAGGCCCTGGATAAAGCCCGACAGCAGCACCAACAAGCCGAACTGGGTGCCGAGCAGGGCCGAAACGGCGGCGGCGAGGACCTCGCAGTAGATGGCGGCGCCCGGCTTGCGGATGATCAGGCCGCCGAGCACCCCGGCGATCAGCCAGCCGCCGGTGTAGAGGCCCAGCAGCGGCGGGAACGCGCCGGTCAGCAGTTGGACGCCGCTGTAGCCGGCGGACCAGGCGAAGAAAATGACGCCGACGGCGACGGCGAGGACCGACGCGACGACGATGTCGACGACGCGCCATTGGAAGCGGCGCGGGGACGTGCCCGTGCGGGGGGTGGCTTTGGTGAGAGCCATGGTGGAATCCTCCTGAGGTACAGGAGGGGAGGGCACCCCGCCCACGGCACGCGTGCCGGTGGCGTTCGCCCTGAGAACTCGACTCCCTTCGCCGGTACTAACCGGATCAGGTTCGAGGGTCTGCGGTGGTCCGCACTCTCAGCGCCCGGTTCCGTCGGCAGCCCTGCTGCGTCCGGTCGGCGCTCCCCTGTCGTATGTTTGCGCGACCGAGTCTACACCTGGTCCCGGCGGCGGCGCCCGTGCGGTTCTCCGCCGCGGTGCCGCCCGGGCCCGGCACCGCTAGGCTTGTTTGAGATTCAGTCAACCGAAGGAGATCCAATGCACCTGCTGATTAAGCTGCTCGGTACCGGAATGGGCCTCGGCGCTGGGATTGTTGCCAGCAAGCTAGTCGACTTCCTGTGGGAGAAGATCACCGGGGAGGCCTCGCCCAAGGGCACCGAGGGACTTGAGAACACGGTCCGGTCCGCGCTGGCTTTCGCCCTGATCTCCGGTGCGATCCGGACCACCATCCAGGTGTTCACCAACCGCGGCATGCAGAGGGCGATCGAGCGGTTCGAGAAGACCCGCGACCTCACCTGAGCCGTCGCTGAACGGCGCCGAAACGCGCCCAACGCGCCGCCCGGGCGGCGGGTCGGGGCGCCGGTAGCATTCACCCTATGACCAAGGACCAGCAGCTGCCGATGCCCGCGAAGAGTGCTGCTCCGGCGCCGTCGACCCGGCCCACCCCCATTCTCTCGCGGCAGGTCCTGTCCTGGGCTTCGTGGGACTGGGGGTCGGCGGCCTTCAACGCGGTGATGACCACGTTCGTGTTCACCGTGTACCTCACCTCCGACGCATTCGGCGGGGAGGAACGCGCCTCCTCGACCCTGGGCTGGGGCCTCGCCGCCGCCGGCCTGCTGATCGCCCTCCTCGCGCCGGTCACCGGCCAGCGGTCGGACAACGGGGGCCGCCGGAAGCTCTGGCTGGGTGTGAACAGCCTGACCGTGGCCCTGCTCACCGGGCTGTGCTTCTTCGTCTTCCCCCGGCCCGAACTGCTGCTCCTCGGCGTGGCCCTGATCGCCGCCGCGAATATCTTCTTCGAGTTCGCCGGCGTGAACTACAACGCCATGCTCTCCCAGATCTCCACTCCGTCAAGCGTCGGCCGGATCAGCGGCTTCGGCTGGGCCATGGGGTACGTGGGCGGCATCATCGCCCTGGTCATCGTCCTCGTGGCCTTCGTCCAGCCGGTGGTGGACTGGGCCGGGTCCTCGACCGAGGAGGCGCTGAACATCCGCCTGGTGGCGGTCTTCTCCGCCCTGTGGTTCCTCGCCTTCGCCCTGCCCGTCATGTTCGCAGTGCCCGAGGTGCCCCGGCAGCCGAAAGCGGCGCAGCTCGGCTTCTTCGCCTCCTACGGGCTCCTGATCCGCCGGGTGAAGGCCATCTACCGGACCAGCCCTCACACCATTTTCTTCCTGCTGGCCAGCGCGGTCTTCCGCGACGGCCTGGCCGCCGTCTTCACCTTCGGCGGCATCATCGCGGCCGGCACCTTTGGCTTCGAGCTGAGCCAGGTGATTGTCTTCGCCATCGCCGGCAACGTGATCGCTGCGCTGGGCGCCGTCGTCGGCGGGTACTTCGATGACCGGGTCGGGCCCAAGCGGGTGATCGCGGCCTCGCTGATTGGCCTGCTGGTCGCAGGCTCGGCGGTCCTGATCCTCGGCGCCGAGAGGTATTCCTTCTTCGGCATGGAATGGACGGGCTCCACCACCTTCTGGGTGTTCGGCCTTCTGCTGACCCTGTTCGTCGGTCCCGCCCAGGCGTCCTCGCGGGCGTACCTGGCCCGGCTGGCCCCGGAGGGAGGCGAGGGCGAACTGTTCGGGCTGTACGCCACCACCGGGCGCGCCGTCAGTTTCCTCGCCCCGACCCTGTTCGCCCTGTCGATCGGTATCTTCGGCGCGCAGCGGTACGGCATCCTGGGGATCCTGGTCGTGCTGCTGGCGGGGCTGCTCCTGCTGCTGCCGGTGAAGCCTCCGGCACAGGTGGCTCCGGCCGTCGTCCCGGCGGCCTGAGGCGCCCGGCCCGGAACCTTCGCTCGCCGCTCCTTCCGCCCCCTAGACCGGCCGAAACAGCACCCCAGCGCCTTCCGTGGCACGCTCCTTCGCCGAAATTGCAGCACACCACGCTTTGAAGCGCCCATAACGTGGTGATCTGCGGTTTCAACGACAATGACCCCGGCCCTGTACCACTCCATCTCCGCGAAACAGCAGCACACCACCTTCCGCGGCACACCCCTCCGCCGAAACTGCAGCACACCACGCATTGAAGCGCCCATGACGTGGTGATCTGCCGAATCAACCGAGAAGGACGGCGGCGACAGCGCCGCGCGCGCCCATCGAATGGCCGCCGTGGATCTTGGCTTACCCGTCTGAGCGGCCGTCCCAGCCGTTCCGCATCAGGGCATCCCGCACCTTCACCACTGCCGCTGCTGAACCGAACGCGTCCATGAAGCGAGCGGTGATGATGACCTGTGTCCATCCCGCGCGCACGGTTGCTTCATTGCGCGCAATGTCCAGCTCCTGCCGCCCCCGCTCGAAGTGGTGTACGCCGTCGTACTGGATGGCGACCTTGTAACTCGGGTACGCGAGATCTGGCCATACGACGTGACCGCCGGCTTCGTCGGTGATGACCCACCCCAGCACGGGTTCTGGGAGACCCGCCCGGACGAGGGCGAGACGGAGCATTGTCTCTGATGCCGAATCACATCCCACGCGGACCAGCGGCAATGCCTCCCGCGCAGTGCGCACTCCCCGTGACCGGAGGTGGGTCGTCAGCATCTGCGACAGCTCCTCGACCGATGCCAAGGCCTCCCGCTTTTCCGCGAAAATCCTGTGGTTTCGGTTCACTACGTGATCCCCGGCCGCCACCAGGGCATCGACTGAGATGAGCTGTGCAAGGTCGAACCAGGTCCGCGCCGGGGTGGTGACCGGAATACCATCGAGGGTTGTCGTCTCCGTCGGCGGAAGCTTCATCGAATGGCCCCGCACGCCCTTGCGGCGAGGGGCCGACGTCCCGTGCGGACAGATGAGATGCACGGCAAAACCGGGCCCAAGGTCACCCGGCAGGGGGATCGCCCACAGGCTTGCGGCCGTCGAGAAACCAACAACCGCCCCCGGGGTCACTCTAAGCAGCGGGCGCAAGGAGTCGGCGAGCGCCTGTGCTGCGCCCCACGGCACCCGTATTCCCCGGCTCGGCGTCGTGAGATCAGACGATTCCGTCCGCCGTCGGGAAACACCGGTAAACCTCGCCTCCTCAAGGGTGAAGGAACGGCCGGCGAGGGCCCGCGGCAGGGGTTGTGGAGAGCGCATGCGGCCAGTGTCGGGAAGATGCCCGGGCCATTGGCGTCGGATCCGCTCTATGTGGATGAGGGGCAGGAGCACCACCGCCCGTCATCCACCGAAACTGCAGATCACCACGCTTCACGCGCCCCGAAAGGTGGTTAGCTGCACACTCGCCGATTGGACCTGCGCGCCAGACTCGCCAAACGCCCGTGCTCACCACCGAAACTGCAGATCACCACGCTTCACGCGCCCCGGAAGGTGGTTAGCTGCACACTCGGCGCATAGAGGGCGAAGCCGGCCACGCGAGCCTCTGGCGAAACTGCAGATCACCACGCTTCACGCGCCCCGGAAGGTGGTTATCTGCGCACTCGGCGCATGGAGGGCACACTCGGCGCTCGGGGGTGCACACCGGCGCTTGGAGCGCGGGACCTAGATCGAGGTCCTGTGGAAGTTCAGGTGGCTGCGGGAGGCGGTGGGGCCGCGCTGGCCCTGATACCGGTTGCCGTACTCGCCCGAACCGTACGCGTGCTCCGCCGGCGAGGTCAGCCGGAAGAAGCACAGCTGGCCGATCTTCGAGCCCGGCCAGAGCTTGATCGGCAGGGTCGCCATATTGGAGAGCTCAAGGGTGACATGGCCGGAGAACCCCGGATCGATGAACCCGGCGGTGGAGTGGGTGAGCAGGCCCAGGCGCCCCAGTGAGGACTTGCCCTCGAGCCGCGCCGCGACGTCGTCGGGCAGGGTCACCGCTTCGTAGGTCGACCCCAGCACGAACTCCCCCGGGTGGAGGATGAACGGCTCATCCGGGGCCACCTCGACGAGCCTGGTCAGGTCCGGCTGGTCCTCGGCCGGGTCGATGTGGGCGTACTTGTGGTTGTCGAACAACCGGAAGTACCGATCGATCCGCACGTCGACGCTGGACGGCTGGACCATCGCCGGGTCGTAGGGATCCAGCTCGATGCGGGAGGCGGAAATTTCGGCACGGATATCACGGTCAGAGAACAGCACGCTACAAAACTACAGGAGTCAGCGGCCGATCTCGGTGCGCACGGCGAACAGCTCCGGGAAGAAGGTCAGCTCGAGCGCCCGCTGCAGGAAGCCGACGCCGGAAGAGCCGCCGGTGCCCTGCTTGAAGCCGATGGTGCGGGCAACGGTCTTCAGGTGCCGGAACCGCCACAGCTGGAAATTGTCCTCAAGGTCGACGAGCTCCTCGCAGGCCTCGTAGACATCCCAGTTGGCCGCGGCGTTCTCGTACACCTCCTTGTACACCTGGACGAGCGCGGGGGTGAAGACGTGCGCGGTGCTCACGTCGCGGTTCAGCAGCTCCTCGGGGACCGCGTAGCCGCGCCGGGCGAGGTAGGCGATGAACTCGTCGTAGATGCTGCTTTCGGTAAGCAGGCCCGAGAGCAGTGAGTGCGCGGCCTCGTCGTCGGCGAATACCGCCAGCATCGCCTCGTTCTTGTTGCCGAGCAGGAACTCCACCGCCCGGTACTGGTAGGACTGGAAACCGCTCGCCGAGCCGAGGTCGCCACGGAATTCGGCATACTCCGACGGCGTGAGGGTGGCCAGCACCGACCACTGTTCGGTGAGCGAGCGCTGGATGTGCTTGATCCGGGCGATGCCCTTCATGGCGGCGCGCAGGTCGTCGGCGCGCAGGAACCGGCGGACCCCGCCGAGTTCGTGAAGAACGAGCTTTAGCCACAGTTCCGAGGTCTGGTGCTGGATGATGAAGAGCATTTCGTCGTGGTGCTCGGGCCGGCTGACCGGCTGCTGCGCGGCGAGCAGCAGGTCAAGGCGCAGGTAGGAGCCGTAGCTCATCTTGTCCGCAAAATCCCGTTCGATCCCGGCCTCGAGGCTGCGGGTGTTCTTCTCGACACTCATGGCTCAACAGTACGACCAGCTCCACCGGGGTCCACCGCCACGGCAGCGGGTGTCGCGGCGGCGGGTCATTGATGGGTGTCGGTGCCGGGGTTTAGGTTGGGACCAACCGAGGAGGCCCATGCACCCGCACTGCAGCATCGTCCCGCCCCACCTGCTGGCCCATCTGGCGGCGGTGGATGACCCCCGGCATGCGGTGGCGGCCCGGGCCGCCCGCAGGGCCCTCGTGCAGCTCGACCCCCTGCTGGCCGGCCGGGAGGAGGCCTTCGCGGCGCCGGTGCCGCCACGCACCGCGGTGGGCCGGCCGCTGGAGCGGAGGATCTCCGACGCCGGAGGGCAGGAAATCCTGCCCGGCACGCTGGTCCGGGGCGAGGGCGACGCCGCGACCGGGGATGCGGCCACCGATGAGGCCTACGACGGCCTGGGCGCCACCGATGCCCTCTTCCGCCAGGTGTACGGAAGGGCGTCCATCGACGGCGCCGGCCTGCCACTCGCGGCGACCGTGCACTACGGGGAGCTGTACGACAACGCGTTCTGGGACGGCGAACGCATGGTGTTCGGCGACGGCGACGGCGATGTCTTCGGCCGTTTCACCCGGTCCCTGACTGTGATCAGCCATGAACTGACCCACGGTTTCACCCAGTATTCGACCAATCTGGTCTACGAGGGTCAGTCGGGTGCGCTCAACGAATCCCTCTCGGACGTCTTCGGCGTGCTCGTCGAACAGCACCACCTCGGGCAGACTGTTGACCAGGCCAGCTGGCTCGTGGGCGAGGGAGTGTTCACCGATCAGGTGCAGGGCCGGGCCCTGCGGTCGCTGGCCGCCCCGGGAACCGCCTACGACGACGATGTGCTGGGCCGGGATCCCCAGCCCGCGACCATGTCGGACTTCGTGATCACCACCTCCGACAACGGCGGCGTCCACATCAACTCCGGCATCCCCAACCATGCCTTCTACCTCACGGCGCTGCACCTGGGCGGCTATGCCTGGGAGCGGGCGGGCAGGATCTGGTTCGACGCCGCGGTCGGCGGCGGCATCCAGGCCAACAGCGGATTCCGCCTCTTCGCCGACGTGACGCAGGAGGCTGCTCGAGCCCGGTTCGGGCAGGACTCGGCGGAGCACGAAGCGGTGAGGCAGGCGTGGGCGAAGGTCGAGGTGACCGGGTGAGGGTCGAAATCTCCCGGTCGGGGGGCTTCGCCGGCATGACCCGGACCTGGAGCCTTGAGGTGAGCCCCGCCGAGGCCGAGGAGAGGTGGCTTCCGCTGGCGGACCGGGCGGCGGAAGCGCCCCAGGAGGAGGAATCCCGGCGGGAGCGGGACCAGCGCGACCGTTACGTCTATCACATCGTGATCGGCTACCAGGAGGTGACCCTGCCGGAGAGCCGGCTCGACGAGCCGTGGAAGGAACTGATCGAACGCGCCCGGCGCGGGTCGACCGGCTGACCGCGCTGACGGCAGGCCCGCCCCGGCGCAGGCACCACCCGGCGCAGGCTCGGGCAGCGCCCGATCCCCCGCCGGAACCGTCCCTGCCGCGCCGTAGTGCGGCGGTCGCGGCCCGCCCGGCCGAAATGTTGTAGGGTTATGGAGCGGTTCAACCGCAGTGCGGGCGTAGCTCAATGGTAGAGCGCTAGCTTCCCAAGCTCGATACGCGGGTTCGATTCCCGTCGCCCGCTCACTTTCCCCGGCCGCGGCTCTCCGCGGCCCGGGCCCTGTGCGCTGTGAGCGATCCCGTCCTTTCCGCCTCACCGGCGGCAGTATCCTTGATCCTGATGAACCGGACAATGTTTAAATCCAAGATCCACCGGGCCACGGTGACCCACGCCGACCTCCACTACGTCGGCTCGGTCACCGTCGACCTCGATCTCCTCGATGCCGCCGATATCCTCCCCGGCGAGCTCGTGTCGATCGTCGACATCACCAACGGTGCACGCCTTGAGACCTACACCATCGCCGGCGAGCGCGGTTCCGGAGTAATCGGCATCAACGGGGCCGCGGCCCACCTGGTTCACCGCGGCGACCTGGTCATCCTCATCACCTACGCGTCAATGACGGACGAGGAAGCCCGGGCCTACGTCCCGTCGGTGGTCCACGTGGACGCCGGCAACCGGATCCTCCAGCAGGGCACCGACCCTGCCGAGGCCGTGACCGCGGACCTGCAGCGCCCGCCGCACGCCGTGGACGCCGCGGCCCGCTAAGCCCGCAGGCACCGGCCGGCCACCCTCAAACCGGCCTCCGTCATGCGTCCGTCGTGGATAAACGCCTTCTGCCTCTCCCGGCACATCCGCCACACCTGCATCTGATTAGTAAGCCTCCTGTCTAGCGCATTCCGCGCTCTGGGCTTATGGTCAAAAAGCACGCAGGTTGTCTGGGCTGGCGCCTCGCTCGAAGCGTCGGCTGGGTTGTCTACAAAGATGTGGAGGCTCGGTAGGTATGCCGACAAGGAAACGAAATTCCACCCGCAATCGATCGCGCGCCGGCACCGTGGCATCGGTGCTGGCAGGCACGCTGCTTATGAGCGGATGCGGACCGGCGGACGGCACCGAAACCCTGACCTGGTACATCAACCCGGACGCCGGCGGTCAGGCCGACATCGCGGAGCGCTGCACCGAAGAGGCCGGGGGCGCCTACCGGATCGAGACCTCCCTCCTCCCCAGCGACGCCGCCTCCCAGCGCGAACAGCTCGCCCGGCGCCTGGCAGCCGGAGACTCCTCCCTCGATATCATGAGCCTGGACCCGCCGTTCATCCCCGAACTCGCGGAGCCGGGTTTTCTCGCTCCTGTGCCCGACGACGTCGCCGAGAGCACCACGCAGAACGTTGTCGAGGGGGCCCTGGCGGGGGCGACCTGGAAGGACGAGCTGGTCACTATCCCCTTCTGGGCCAACACGCAGATCCTCTGGTACCGCAAGTCGGTGGCCGAGGCGGCCGGGCTGGACATGTCCAAGCCGGTCACCTGGGATCAGCTGATCGACGCCGCCGCGGAGCAGGACAAGTACCTCGGCGTCCAGGGCGCCCAGGCCGAGTCGATGACCGTCTGGGTGAACGCCCTGGTCGAATCGGGCGGCGAGTCGATCATCGTGGACCCGGAGGCGACGTCCGACGAGATTGAACTGGCGCTCGAGTCTCCCGCGGGGCTCGAAGCGGCCCGGATCGTCTCCACGATCGGCGATGAGGGACTCGGCGGTCCCGGCCTGGCCACCCAGGACGAGAACACCTCGATGATCAACTTCCAGGGAGACAACGGATCGTTCATGGTGAACTGGCCCTTCGTCTGGCCCGCCACCAACGGTGCGGTCGAGGCCGGGACCCTCGATGCGTCACTGATCGAGGACATCGGCTGGGGCATCTACCCCCAGGTCACCGAGGGCGAGGAATCCGCTCCGCCGCTGGGCGGCATCAGCCTCGGCGTCGGGGCCGCCAGCGACAGCCCGGACCTCGCCTACGAGGCGATCGAATGCATCGTGTCGCCGGAGAACCAAGCCGAGTACTTCGTCAGTAACGGCAACCCGCCGGCCAACACCGAGGCCTATGAGGATCCACGGATCGAGGAAGCCTTCCCCATGGCCGACACCATTCGGGAGTCGCTTGAGCAGTCGGCCCCGCGCCCTCAGACCCCGTTCTACAACGAGGTCTCCACGGGCATCCAGCAGACCTGGGCCCCGCCGGCCGGTGTCAATCCTGAGACGACACCGGAAAATTCAACCGAATTCATCATCTCCGTCCTCCGAGGGGAGCAACTGTTGTGACTTCCGCAATACCGGCAAAACCCGTCAGCCCCGACCTCGAGGCGGAGACAGCGCCGAGCGTCGGGCCCGGGGGCCCCTCCGATAAGAAAGCCGTCGCCCAATACAGCGAACGCGTCCGCGCCGAGCGCCGGCTCGGCTGGATCCTCGCCGGCCCCGCCTTCATCATCATGCTGGCGGTGACCCTGTATCCGATCCTTCAGGCCATCTACGAGTCCCTGTTCCAGTTCCGGCTCACCGCCCCGGATGAACGGGAGTTCATCGGTCTGGGCAACTACCTGGTCATCCTGACCGACAACGTCTGGTGGAAGGACCTCGGAACCACCCTGCTGATCACCGTGATCACCGTCGCGGTCGAGCTCGTCCTTGGGTTCGCGCTCGCGCTGGTGATGCACAAGGCCCTCAAGGCGGTCCGCGGACCGCTGCGCACGGCCATCCTCGTCCCCTACGGCATCATCACCGTGGTCTCCGCCTTCGCCTGGTTCTACGCCTTCGACATCAACTCCGGGTACGTGAACAGCTGGTTCGCCTGGCTTCCCGGCATCGACTCCGACCTGAACTGGTTCGCCCAGGGCGGCACGGCCCTGTTCGTCATCATGGCCTCGGAGATCTGGAAGACCACGCCGTTCATCTCGCTGCTGCTGCTGGCGGGCCTGGCGCAGGTGCCGGATGAGCTGACCGAGGCCGCCAAGGTCGACGGCGCCACCTGGTGGCAGCAGATGCGCAAGGTCATCATCCCGAACATGAAGGCCGCGATCATGGTCGCGGTGCTCTTTCGGGCGCTGGACGCCTTCCGGATTTTCGACAATGTGTTCATCATGACCAACGGCGCGTACGGCACCGAGGTGCTCTCGCTGCTGGCCTACCGCCAGTCGATCAGCAGGCTTGAGATCGGCCTGGGCTCGGCGGTCTCGGTGCTGCTGTTCCTCTGCGTGCTGATCATCTGCTTCGTCGCCATCAAGCTGTTCAAGGTGGACCTCGCCGGGGCCCAGGGAGGTAAGTGATGACAAGTACTAAGTCCAAGGTCCTGTGGGGCATCGTCACCGTGCTGGTGCTGGTGTACGCGCTCTTCCCCGTGGCCTCGATCCTCTCCACCTCGTTCAAGGCCCCCAGCGACCTGACCAACCAGAGGTTCCTTCCCTCACCGGGGCAGGCGACCACCGGAAACTACGAGCAGATCCTCGTCGGAGACGCGCAGGGACTGTTCCTCACGGCGCTGCGCAACTCGATCGGCATCTGCCTCATCGCGACGTTCATTGCCGTCGTCCTGGCCACCCTGTGCGCCTATGCGATCGCCCGGCTGGACTTCCCCGGCAAGAAGCTGGTGCTGACCACCGCACTGGCGGTCTCCATCTTCCCGGTTATCTCGATCGTCACACCGCTGTTCAACCTGTGGCGCTCCATCGGGCTGTACGATACCTGGCCGGGGCTCATCATTCCGTACCTGTCCCTGACCCTCCCGATCTCCATCTGGACGCTCGCCGCGTTCTTCCGGCAGATCCCCTGGGAACTTGAGCAGGCGGCCCAGGTCGACGGCGCCACGACCTGGCAGGCGTTCCGCAAGGCGATCGTTCCGCTGGCCGCGCCCGGCGTCTTCACCACGGCGATCATCGCCTTCTTCATCGCCTGGAACGACTTCGTCTACGGCATCTCACTCACCTCCACCGAAGCGGCCCGGCCGGTGCCGGCGGCCCTGGCCTTCTTCACCGGCGCATCGCAGTTCGAAGCGCCGACCGGGGCGATCTCCGCGGCAGCGATCATCGTCACCATCCCGGTCGTCGTGCTGGTACTGGCGTTCCAGCGTCAGATTGTTTCAGGCCTGACTCAGGGCGCCGTCAAGGGCTGACGCCCGGATCAAGAAAAGGATTCCAAGAAAATGGCTTCAATTACCCTCAACCACCTCGTCAAGAAGTACGGCGACGGCTTCCCCGCCGTCAACGACGTCAGTATCGACATCGCAGACGGCGAGTTCATCATCCTCGTCGGTCCGTCGGGCTGTGGAAAATCGACGCTGCTGCGCATGATCGTCGGCCTTGAGGACATCACCGACGGCGACCTGCTCATCAACGGCACCCGGGTCAACGACAAGGCCCCCCGTGACCGCAACCTGGCCATGGTGTTCCAGAACTACGCCCTGTACCCCCACCTGACGGTCTATGAAAACATCGCCTTCCCGCTCCGTCTGGCCAAGGGCAAGCACACCGACGAGGAGATCGACCGCCTGGTCACCGAGGCGGCCGGAACGCTGGAACTCACCGACCACCTGCAGCGCAAGCCGGCGAACCTCTCAGGCGGCCAGAGGCAGCGCGTGGCCATGGGCCGGGCGATTGTGCGCCAGGCGGACGCGTTCCTCTTCGACGAGCCGCTGTCGAACCTCGACGCCAAGCTGCGCGGGCAGATGCGTTCGGAAATCTCCCAGATGCAGCGCCGGCTCGGGGTCACCTCCGTCTATGTCACGCACGACCAGACGGAGGCCATGACCCTCGGCGACCGCGTCGCGGTGCTGAAGAAGGGCGAGCTGCAGCAGATTGCCTCGCCCCGGGAACTCTACGAGCAGCCCCGCAACCTGTTCGTCGCCGGATTCATCGGCTCCCCGTCGATGAACTTCCTGCCCGCCACCATCGAAGGCAACGTGCTGCGCACCGCGCTGGGCGACCTCGCGATCCCCGCAGACAAGGCAGCCAAGGCCGCCGGTAAGAAGGTCGTCCTGGTCGGGGTGCGGCCGGAGTTCTTCGAGGACGCCAAACTCGTTGAGGAGTCCAAGCGGGCCCACGGCTCCACCTTCCGGGCCACCCTGTCCCATACGGAGTGGCTGGGCAACGAGCAGTACGGGTACATCAACTTCGACCCCGCCCCCGAGGTGCGGGAACTGCTCAACAACCTGGCCAGGGAGATGGACGCCGATGAACTGCGGCCCCAGGTGGTCGTCACCCTCGACGCCGCGAGCCGGATCCGCGGCGGCCGGGAGGCGGAGATCTGGCTCGACACCCGGAAGCTGCACCTGTTCGACCCCGAGACCGGGGACAACCTCACCCGGGACGTCGAGGCCGGTGCGGCTCTGACCGAGGAGGCCAACCAGGAGCGCGCCGAGGAAATCGCCAATGCCCAGGGCGACGGGCACAGCACTGCCTCCGGCTTCGCCAGCAGCAACACCGGCGGAGGCGCCCCGGCGGGGGCGTCCGCCGGCGGCAGCTCCCGCGGCGGCGCCACTGCGGCGGGCGGCAAGCACACCACCGGCTGAGCCGGGCCGGCCCGGCCGCCGAAGCACGCCAGGACGCCGCCCCACCACCGGTGGGGCGGCGTTCTGGCGTCCGCAACCCCTTAACCGCCGCGGGGTCCCGCACCGGCAGCGGGTAACGTTGTAGCGTGCAAACCCCCCGCGTCGTCCGAGTGCTGTCAGCCTGGCTGCTGGCGCTCCTGCTGACGGTTGCGGGCTTTTTCGTGGCCGTGGTGGTGCTCAACGCCGGGGTGTACGGGCCGCAGCAGCAGGTGAGGGACTACCTCGCGGCGCTCAAGGAGGGCGACGGCGGCCTGGCCCTGGGCATCCTCAACGGGTCGGTGCCCAAGGCCGATGCGGCACTGCTCGACGGCCCGGCCCTGGCCCGCGGCGCCGCGGCGGTGGAAGACGTGCGGGTGCAGGAGCCGGTGGAGACCACGAACGGGCATGTCGAGGTGCCGGTGATCTACAGCATCGACGGAACCGACCACACCACCCGGTTCCCCCTTGAGAAGACCGGGACACAGTGGTTCTTCTTCTCGACCTGGGAGTTCGTTCCGTCGACCCTTCCCACCGTCGATCTTTCGATGGCCAACCTCAACGAGGCCAAGCTGAACGGTGCCCGGGTGGCGCTGCCCGAGGGCCGAGGGAGCTTCGCGTCCCTGTACCCGGTGCGGGTCGAAGGGGGCTTCGAGGGCGAGTTCTTCACCGCGCCGGCGAAGGCCGTCGCGGTGACCGACCGGGCCGCGGCACCGAAGCTGGCACTTCCGGCTGCGGCGACGGAGAAGCTCGTGAAGGCGGTGGACGCCGAGATCCGGGCCTTTTTGGATGCCTGCGCGGCCCAGACCGTCTTCCAGCCCACGAACTGCCCGTTCAACTTCCAGACCAGCCAGCGGCTGGCCGGGGAGATCTCCTGGTCGATCACCGACTATCCGGCGGTCCGGATCGACCCGCACGACGGCGAGTGGGTCATCGCGCCCCTCGCCGGCTCGGCCACCCTGTCGACCCGGCTGCAGGACCTGTTCAGCGGCGCCATCTCCGAGGTCAGGGAAAAGCGGCCGTTCGAGTTCCTGGCCCGGCTGCGGATCGACGGCTCGATGGTCACCGTCACCCCCGTGATCGAGTACTGAGGCCTCCGGCGGCCCGGGAGGGCCCGCCGGAGGCTCCGCTCAGTTGACCCCGCGCAGGTCCAGCACCAGTTCGGCCCCACCGGCGGCGTCGAGCACCACCGGGATGCCCCAGTCCTGCTGGTACAGGTGGCAGGCGGCGTGGTCCGGGATCGTTCCGCCGGGCTCGCCGTCGCACGCGGCCGCCCGGGCACTGATGTGGAGCACCCCTTCCCGGACCTCCTCCGAGAAGCGCAGTTCCCGGGTCAGTCCCGCCGACGTTCCGGCCCCGGCCACCAGGAGGTTCTCGGGCGAGGCGGAGATCTTCAGCTGGGAGGGATCCCCCCATCGGTCGTCGAGCTTCTGACCCTTGGGCGCGGCGAAGCGGACGGTGAGTGCCAGCGGCCCGCTGGAGACGGCGGTCTTGGGTCGCTGACTCTGCGAGGCGCCCTCGTTGACGGCCAGGGCCTCCTTCGGGATGGGCAGCCGCACCAGCTGGTGCTTATTTGACTCGACCACGAGCAGCAGCGGCTCGCCGCCGTCGGGGGCGGCGTCGAGAACGACGTCGGACGGTTCGGCCAGCCCGCGGGCGAGGGTGGAAACCGTCCCGGTCGCCGGGTCGTACCGGCGCACGGCACCGTTGTAGGTGTCGGCGATGGCCACCGAGCCGTCGGGAAGGGCCGTCACGCCAAGGGGGTGCTGCAGGCGTGCCTGGGCGGCGTCGCCGTCCCGGAACCCGAAGTCGAACAGGCCGGTGCCGATGGGGGTGTCGACCGTGACCGCGGACCGGCTGCCGGTCAGGCTGACGCTCAGCCGGCGCAGGGAGGAGGTTTCCGAGTCGGCCACCCAGAGGTTGCCGTCGCGGTCCTCGGCCAGCCCGGAGGACTGGGCGAACCAGGCGGTGGACCCGTCGCCGTCGAGCAGGCCTTCAAGACCGGTGCCGGCGAGGATGTCGACGCTGGAGGTGACCGGGTCGAAGGTGAAGATCTGGTGGGTGCCGGCCATCGCGATGACCACCCTGCCCAGGACGCTGGAGTAGACGACGTCCCAGGGGGAGGACAGGGAGATGTTCAGGGCGTCGGTGCCGAGGTGGGCGTCGAGCAGCCGCGGCGTGTCGTTCTGGTCCGCTTCGGCGGCCGCGTGCTCCGGGCCCGGCTTCGTGTGGTTTCCGGAGTCGAGGAGCCGCTGCACGCCGTTCCCGGCCAGGGTGCGGACCGTCCCGTCGCTGAGGGAGAGACCGCGGAGGCGGTGGTTGACGGTGTCGGCTACGACCACGTCGTAGCCGGCGCGCTCGGCGGCGTCCGCGGGCAGGAGGGCCAGGCCCTGCGGTTCGTTGAACCGGGCGGTGTCGGCGTCGCCGTCAGCGGCGCCCCGGGTGCCGGCGCCGATGACGCGGCGCACCGTCGTGAGGTCCGCTTCGAGCTCGACGAGGCGGTGGTGCCCGGTGTCCGCGGCGAGGTAGGTACCGCTGGCGGGCAGCGGGAGGAGCTTGCCCGGGAACTTCAGGGTGCCCGCGGTGCTTTCGGCGGGCACGTAGGGCCCGTCGCCGCGGTGCAGGGTTCCCTTGGCCGTGTGTTCTTCGACCAGTTCGCTGACGAGCGAGTCGAGGCCCGCCGCATGCCCCTCGCCGGAGAGGTGGGCGACGATGTAGCCCTCGGGGTCGATCACAACGAGGGTGGGCCAGGCGCGGGCGGTGTAGGCCTGCCAGGTGAGCAGGTCCGGGTCGTCGAGGATCGGGTGGTGGATGTCGTAGCGCTCAACGGCCGCGGCCAGTGCCACCGGATCGGCCTCATGCTCGAATTTCGGGGAGTGCACGCCCACCGTGACGAGGACATCGGAATACCGTTCCTCAAGGGGCCGCAGCTCGTCGATGACGTGGAGGCAGTTGATGCAGCAGAAGGTCCAGAAGTCGAGCAGGACGATCTTGCCGCGCAGGTCCTCAAGCCGCAGCTGCCTGCCTCCGGTGTTGAGCCAGTTGCGGCCGGCCAGTTCCGAGGCCCGCACGCGGTAGGAAGTACGGATCGGGGTTTCGGTCATTCAGAGGCTCCTGGCGTCGGTCGGGATGCGGGGCTGGAGGGAGTGGGAGTGGGGGTGCCGGCGGCACGCCCGTCATTGTCGCGCGCCGCGAGGTCGGCGAACATACTGTTATAAGCGGCGAGGTCGGCGTCGTTATTCCGGTCGGCCGCCCGGTCCTTGCGCCGGGTGTCGCGCGCATCGGTCCGTGACCACATGATCGCGACGCCGATGGCAAGCAGCAGTGTCGGCACCTCCCCGATGCCCCAGGTCACCGCTCCTCCGATCGCCTGGTCCTCGAGGGCCGAGGGGCCCCAGTCCCGGCCCATGCTGCCGAACCACGACGCCTGGAGCAGCGAGTCCGAGCCCGTGAGCGCGACGCCGAAGAAGGCGTGGAAGGCCATCGTGGCGAACAGGAGCAGCAGTCGCAGCGGGAAGGGTGCCCGCCGGGGCAGGGGGTCGGTGCCCACCATCGTCAGGACGAAGATGTACCCGGTGATGAGGAAGTGGGTGATCATCAGCTCGTGGCCGACGTGCTCGCGCAGGGCGAATCCGAACAGCGGCGAGTAGTAGAAGATCACAATCGACCCGGCGAAGTTCGCCGCGGCGAACAGCGGGTGGGTGACGAGCTGCGAGAAGCGCGAGTGGATCAGGACGAGGGTCCACTCCCGGATGCCACGGCTGCCGTCCCCGCGCGGGGTCAGGGCCTTCAGGGCCAGGGTGACCGGCGACCCGAGCACCAGGAACAGCGGAACCACCATGGTCAGGGCCATGTGGTCGACCATGTGGGCGCTGAAGAGCACCATGCCGTAGACCGCCGGCGCGCCGGAGGTGAAGTAGGTCAAAAGGAGAAGGCCCGTCAGCCAGCAGGCGAGCCGCAGCGCGGGCCACCGGTCCCCGCGGCGGCGCAGCTTGGCCATCCCGAGCACGTAGGCCGTGGCGAGGGTGAGGGCGACGGCGATCCACAGCCAGTCCGGCCTCCACTCGGTGAACCAGCGGGCCACCGTCGGGGCGGGCGGCAGGTCGTAGCCGGTGAGGATGCGCGCCGGTGAGGCGTTGGGCTCGAGTTCCTCCCCGCGGGGCGGGGCGGTCCGGCCCAGGGCCGCGGCCACGCCGGACACCGCAGCCATGATGAGCAGTTCGACGGTGACCAGCTGCCACAGGACCCGGCGTGCGCTCAGCCGGGCCCCTGCCGAACCGGTCCGGTCCTCGAGCTGCGGGATGACCCACTGCCGGTGCATCCAGCCGATGCCCCCGAGCAGGAGCGTGGCGACGGCCTTGAAGGTGACGAGCAGCCCCCACTCCGAGCTCAGCTGGGACAGTTCGGTGATGCGCAGGCTGGCATTGACGACCCCGGAGAGGAACACCAGGGCGAAGGCGAAGCCGGCCAGCGCCGAGAACCGCTTGAGGACCGGCAGGGTGGAGCCGCCGAGGCGCCCGCCGACGACGGCGAGGACGATGATGCCGCCGAACCACAGGCACACCCCGACGAGGTGCAGGGCGATGGAGTTCACGGCGGCGTTGTGGTCGTCGCCGCTGGCCGCGTGTCCGACGAGCGCTGCGGGAAGCAGCCCGAGCAGCGCCAGGACGGCAGCCACCCCGAGCCCGGCGGAGGAGCGCACGCCGAAGGTCAGCGTAGCCACCACCGCGGCGACAATAGTGGTGACGGTCCACGCCCGGCCGGCCGCAAAGTCTGTGATGAAGGAGCCGAGGCCCTGGGTGAAGGTCTCTCCGGAGCTCAGAGGGAGCCCTGCGGCGTCGGAGTAGGTGAACACAAGCACCCCGAGGGCGCCCAGGGTCCACAGCACCGCCGCAGCCGAGGCGAGCACCAGGGCCCGGGTGAACGCGGGATGCTCGGCCCGGGCGGCGCCGCTGCGGCCGGGCCGGCCGCCGCCAAGGGTCCGGGGCAGGATCACGACGGCGAAGACGAGGGCACCGATGGTTCCGGCGGCTCCAAGGTTGTTCGCCGCCTTGGCGAAGGGCAGCCCCCAGCGGGTTAACGCGCCAGGGTCGCCCAGCTGGCGGGCGGCGGCGGCGCCGGAGAACAGCAGCGCGGCCAGCAGGGCCAGGACGACGAGGACTCCGGCCGCCGCGAGGAAGCCCGGGCCGGTTCCGCTCTCCGTGGACTCCGCGCTCTTCCGGGGGTCCTTCGCAAGTGTTGACACGTGTTCCATTGTCTACCCCCGGTAGAACAAGGGCCAATCGCGGGCCCGTTTAAATCAGAAAGGACCGCTGCCGGTGTCCGGCAGCGGTCCTGAATCCTGCGGAGGCTACTTGGCGGAGGCCTTCAGCTTCGAACCCGCGGTCAGCTTGACGCCGTGGCCGGCAGCAATCTGGATGGTTTCGCCGGTCTGGGGGTTGCGGCCGGTGCGGGCGGCACGGCTCGTGCGCTCGACGGCGAGCCAGCCCGGGATGCTGATCTTCTCGTCCTTGGCAACGGACTCTGCGAAGACGTCGAACAGGGCGTCAAGCACGCTGTTGACTGCAGCCTGGCTGGTGTCAGCCTTGGCAGCTACCTCGGCAACAAGTTCACTACGGTTTTTAGCCAATTTAGGTCCTCCTGGACATGGTTATTGAAACGAGCTTTCGGGGTATTCGGAAAGCCCCTGTCGGAAAACTTACCAGCTTGGGCGGAAAAAACCCTGAACTGCGCCGCTCCGGCGCCTTTATCTAAGCCAATTTACGGCCATTCCGGCCCCGAAAGGCTCCTGCAGGGACCCGTGGGCCGTCTTGGAGGGTGACCGGCGCTGCCGGGAGGCCTGGCTGAAATTCCGGCCATTAACGCAAAAGAAGCCGGCGGCCCGAGGGCCACCGGCTTCTTCTGCTGATGCTGCGTGCTGGTTACCAGCTGGACTTGGTCACACCGGGCAGCTCGCCGCGGTGGGCCATGTCGCGGAAACGCACACGCGAGATGCCGAACTTCTGGAGCGTTCCGCGGGGGCGGCCGTCGATCTGGTCGCGGTTGCGGAGGCGCACGGGGGAAGCGTTGCGCGGAAGCTTCTGCAGGCCGAGGCGTGCGGCTTCGCGGGCGTCGTCCGAAGCGTTTTCGTCGACAAGGGTCTTCTTGAGCTCGAGGCGCTTCGCAGCGTAGCGCTCAACGATCAGCTTGCGCTGCTCGTTGCGGGCAATCTTTGACTTCTTTGCCATTCTTTAGCGCTCCTCTCGGAATTCGACGTGCTTGCGGATCTTGGGGTCGTACTTCATCAGGACCATGCGGTCGGGATCGTTACGACGGTTCTTCCGGGTCACGTAGGTGTAGCCGGTGCCGGCGGTGGACTTCAGCTTAATGATGGGACGTACGTCCTTATCCTTTGCCATTAGAGCTTCACTCCCCTCGCCTGGATCTCGGCGACGACGGCGTCAATGCCCCGCACGTCGATGGTCTTGATGCCGCGCGCAGAAACCTGCAGCGTGACATTGCGGCGCAGGGACGGAACCCAGTAGCGCTTCTTCTGAATGTTCGGGTCGAACCGGCGCTTCGTGCGGCGGTGCGAGTGCGAAATGCTGTGTCCAAAGCCGGGCTCGGCTCCGGTCACTTGGCAGTGGGCTGCCATAACTCTCCTCCAGTTAGATGATCGTGACGGAATCACTTGTGAAGCGTCCCGCCACCAGTAATGACACCGTTATTACTGCAGCTTTCCGGAGGTGGACCTGGCAGGGTGAGAACCTGCCGAGGCGCCTCGCCGCGGGGAAGACGGTGAAGATTCGGCGCCGCGGGTCGATGTCCCGGCGGCGGCCTAATATTCCAGGTGGTTACGGGTAGCTGCGTCACTTCCGCCGGAGCGGGGGCGACTCAACCAAACGCCATACCATACTACGTGCCGTCCGGCTCAGCGCCAAACCGGCGGGCGGACCCTTTTTCCTGCCGTGCGCGCCCGGCGCCCCCGCCCTGCCCGCCTCCGGAAGGAGTCCTCAGGTGCGCCCGTCCTCGCCGAGGATCCAGTGGTCGGCCTGGATGGCGGCGAGGATTTTCCGTCCCACCCGCTCAAGGTCGGCGGTGTCGCGCTTGTCCAGGGAGTCGAAGACCAGCTCGCGGACCTTGTCGACGTGCTTCACCGCCAGGCGCTGGACCGCATCCATGCCCTCGTCGGTCAGGACCGCGGTGGTGACCCTTCCGTCGTGGGTCGAGGGGCTGCGCGAGAGCCAGCCGCGCGCCTCGAGCTTCTTGGCCACATGGCTGAGGCGGGACAGGGAGGCGTTGGAGCGGGCGGCGAGCTCACTCATCGGAAGGCTTCCCTCCTCGGACTCGGAGAGCATCGCCAGGACGTGGTAGTCGAACAGGGTGATGCGGGCCTCACGGAACAGGTGGGCGTCCAGGGTTCCGGGCAGCAGCGTCGACACGGCGTACAGCGCAAGCCACGCCCGGCGTTCGTCGGGGGTGAGCCATCGGGGCGGTGCCATGGGCCCATCCTGACACATCCCGGGGAACGGCCCCGCTCCCGCCGCCGGCGGCGGAACCCGGCTCACCGGACAGGTGCCCCGGACCAGTCGGGCTGGCTCAGCGCAGGGTACTTCGCCGTGAGGCCATCACCCGAGGAGACTCCCCGCAGCCGCCGCCCGACCCATGGGGAGAGGTGGTCGCGCGCCCACTGGGCGTCGGCCCGGAGCTGGTTGAGCCGGGTCAGCGCGGGCCGGGCGTCGAGCTCCGGGAGGTCGATGCTGTGGGAGGCCTTGAGGGTTTCGAGGACCTTCCGGGCCATGAGCAGGTGGCCCGCGGTGGCCATGTGCAGCCGGTCGGTGTCCCAGTAGGACCAGTTCCGGAACTCGCGCATCCGCCAGTAGTCGACGATGTCGGCGCCGCGCTGGTCGGCGATTTCGCGGAGCAGTTCGTTGTAGACGGCGGTGCGGCCGCGGGTCCGGCCAAAGACGGCCGAGGCGGAGGAGTCGAACCCGGTGAAGACGACGACCGCCGCGCCGGCGGCGGCGAGCCGGGCGATTCCGGCGTCGTAGCGCTCCATCAACGCGTCGATGTCGACGCGCGGGCGCAGGATGTCGTTGGCGCCGGCGTAGACCGTCACGAGGGTCGGCTGCAGCGCCACGGCCGCGTCGATCTGCTCCTCGAGGATCTGGCGCATCCGCTTGCCCCGGATGGCGAGGTTGGCGTAGCCCCAGGAGCCGTCGGCCAGGATGAGCTGCTGCGCGACCCGATCGGCCCAGCCGCGCACCCCGTTGGGGCTTCCCGGGTCGGGGTCTCCGACCCCTTCGGTGAAGGAATCGCCGAGTGCAACATACCGCTGGGAAAAATCCATCAGCAAAGGCTATCGCGTCTGCCAACGGCGGCACAGCCCGGGTAGGCTCGTGCCAACCCGTGACAGGCGGGACTCAACAGGCGACTGGAAAGGAATCCATGACGACCACCGACCGTGCCGGCAAGCGGGCCGCGCTGATCCTCAATCCGATCAAGAGCACCGGCGCGGATGCCCGGGAGATTGTGGAGCGGGTTTCCTCCGAAGAGGGCTGGGAGGCGCCCCTGGTGCTTGAAACAACGGTCGAGGACCCGGGCCACGGGCAGGCGCAGGAGGCGCTGCGCGCGGGAGTCGATGTCGTCATCGCGGCCGGCGGCGACGGCACGGTGCGGTGCGTGGCCGAGGAACTGTCGGGGACCGGGACCGCGATGGCCCTGGTGCCTTTGGGCACGGGCAACCTGCTGGCGAGGAACCTCGATATTGCCGTGGACAACCCGGAAGAGGCCGTCGATACGGCGTTCCACGGAACCGAACGGAGGATCGACGTCGTGCACGTCACGGTGGACCGCGCGCAGAAGGCCCACGTCTTCCTCGTCATGGCCGGCCTCGGCTACGACGCCGCGATCATGTCGGACACCCGTGACGACCTCAAGGACAAGGTGGGCTGGCTGGCCTACGTCGATGCCGGAATCCGGAACCTTCCGGGCAAGCCGGCCCGGACCACCATCACGATCGACGGCGGACGCCCCTTCGACCGGCGGCTGCGCAGTGTGATGGGCGGCAACTGCGGCAAGATCATGGGTGGCCTCGAGATCTTCCCCGGGGCCAAGATCGATGACGGGCTGCTTGACCTGATGACCGTCGCGCCGCGGGGGCGGTTCGGCTGGCTGAACGTGGCAGGCAAGCTCTTCGCGAAGGGCAAGGGCAAGGACCCTTCGCTGGAGTACTACCAGTGCAGCCGGGCCGAGGTGCAGCTCCACGAGCCGCTCGAGGTGCAGCTCGACGGCGACCCGCTGGGCAAGGCGACGCACATGTCCTTCGAGATGAAGCCCGAATCGCTCCGGCTGCGTATGCCCTACGGCCGCAAGGACCCGGCGATCCTCAGCAATCCCCTGCCGTAGGCGGCCGGCAGTAGCGGGGGCGGGCTCCGGCGGGACAACCGGGCCGTCCCGCGCCGGCACCCGGCCGGAGCGCCCTCCGGCGGAGGGCCTGATCCGGCCTAGAGCCAGGGCAGCGGGTCGACCTTCTCGTCATTGATGAGCACTTCGAAGTGAAGGTGGCACCCGGTGGAGTTTCCGGTGGTGCCGACGGCCCCGATCAGTGCGCCGCGGGCGATGGTCTGGCCAGTGCTGACGCCGATCGAGCTGAGGTGGTTGTAGGTCGACTTGAGCCCCTTGCCGTGGTCGATCACGATCCGCTGCCCGCCGCCGTAGGCGTGCCAGCCGGCGTCGACGACAACTCCCTTGTCCGAGGCCTTGACGGGGGTTCCGCACGCTCCGGCGTAGTCGATGCCCGTGTGGAGTTCGGGCGCGTAACCGCCGAGCGGGTTCACACGGTAGCCGAAGGTCGAGGCGACGCTCAGGTTGGCGAGGGGCGCCGCGAGGGTGGGCTTGTCGCCGGTCCGGGCGATCCCGGTGGAGAGGGTCTTGGCCTTGGCGCCGGACTTGGCCATGGCTACGCCGGCCACCTTCTGGCGGCTGAAGTCGATGTCGGCGGCGGCGTCGGCAGTGATCTGCGGCAGGGACGCAGCAGGGGCGGCCTGGACCGTCGAGGTCTTGGTGTCCATCGAGGCGGGGGCCGGGACGGCGCCCATGACCAGGCCCGCGCCGACGGCGGCCAGGCCTACGACGAGGGCTCCGGCGCGCATCCGCGGAAGGAGGCCCGCCGGCTTGGTGCCGGAGGCCTCCGTGCGGCGCAGTTCGCGCCGACGGGCCGGCAGCGGCTCGGGCCGGAGAGAGCGGCGCGTGGGGAAATCGGAGACGGCTTCCCGCGCGGCGGGAGCCGGTGTTGCTGAAGTGGCGCTGGGGACAGCTGCGGACGCGCGGCGGCGTCCGGGCAGGGCCGGGTTGGTCAAGTTCGATGCCTCTCTGCGACGCCTGCGAAGTTAGCTGTCGGGTTCGAGCAAGAGTCGACTCGGCCCCACTGCACAGGGCCGGCTCCCTGCATGCTCCCTAAGCGGGCACGCGGGCATCCGGTCCGCTGTGTGCGGACAGTTCAATGCAGTGAGGCTTCACCCCGAAGGCAGCGGTGCGCTGCCGGGAAGTGGGTCCTCCGCCCCTGTCATGAGGTGGGTCAGAGCGGTCCGCTGACAGGGCTCGGCGTACGGACCAGGGGGAATACACGGTGTTGAGACTTCACGCAAGCTTACTCTTTTTACCGGAAGTTACAATTCCGTTATCTTCGAACGGGCGTGTCGGCGGCGACGCGCCGTGCCGCTACGCGGATTCGGACCGGCCGCGGCGCCAGTAGCCCATGAAGGCGACCTGCTTCCGGTCGATGCCCACGTCGCGGACCAGGTACCGGCGCAGTTCCCGCACCATCGAGGCCTCCCCCGCAATCCACGCGTAGAAGGGCTGGGATCCCGGGGGGCGTTCGGTGGTCGAGGTGGCCGCGGCGGAGAGCGCCTGCGGGGTTTCCCAAAGGATGGTGCGGTCGACGTCCACCTCCTCGGGTTCGGGCCCGGGGGCGCCCCGCCGATCCGGGGCGGACCCGGCCAGGACGGCCCACCCGGGCGGGGGAAGGGCACGGCGCACGGCCTGCGCCAGGAGCCCGCCGTGCTCTGCGCGCCCGCGCACGAGCCAGGTGACCTTCACCGAGGACGGGGTGACAAGCGGCTGGATGTCCGCCGCGTCGGCGACTTCGAGGAAGGCCTGCCCGCCCAGCTCGGGCGGCAGGGATTCGAGGATTGCACTGATGGCCGGGACCGCGGTCTCGTCCCCGGCCAGGAGGACCGAGCCCGCCAGTCCGGGCCGCCACTCGATGCCGCCGTACGCTCCGGCGGTCGCGCACCGGGCGGCCGCCGCGTTCGGACCGATCAGGCACAGCGTCGCCCCGGGAACCGCACCGGCCGCCCACAGCGCGGCCGGCCCGGCGCTGCCATCCGCGTCGAAGTGCAGGACGAAGTCAACGTCGATTTCCGGTGAGGCGCCCTGACAGCGGGACTCCCGAACGGTGTAGGTGCGCATGACGCCGCGCTCGGCCGGGTCAAGGCCGAGCCAGCGCTGGTACCAGCCGTCGCCGGCCCCGCGCAGAAGTTCGCCGGGGAGGTCGACGGTGCCGCCGCCGGGCGGCGGGACGATCACCTTGATCCGCAGGTCGCAGGTCGGCCCGTTCACGCCGAAGTCCCGCAGGCTCTCTCCGCCGAAGGTGACGCGCTGGAAGTTCGCGCCGATCCTCTGGACCTTCTTCACCTCGACGTCGAAGGCGAGCACCGGGGGAACCGCGGGCGCGGTCCGGGCCGGGCGCCGCGTGGTTTCGGTCATGACGCCGCCCCGGCGCCGGCCCCGGCGGGCACGGGCGCGGTGTGGTGGCGGCCCACCGGGACCACGAGGGGGGTCCCCGCAACGGGGTCGGCGATGACGGTGCACTGCAGGCCGAAGACCTCGTGCACCAGCCCGGGCGTGACGACGGCGGCCGGCGGGCCCTGCGCCGCGAGGCGCCCGTCCTTGAGCACGATCAGATGGTGGGCATAGCGGGCCGCGAGGTTGAGGTCGTGGAGCACCATGGCCACGGTGGTGCCGGAGCCCCGGTTGAGGTCGGTGATCAGGTCGAGCACTTCGATCTGGTGGGCGACGTCAAGGAAGGTGGTCGGCTCGTCAAGGAGCAGGATGTCGGTCTGCTGGGCCAGTGCCAGGGCGATCCAGACGCGCTGCCGCTGGCCCCCGGACAGCTCCTCAACGGAGCGGTCCGCAAAGGAGAGCGTGTCCGTCACCCGCAGGGCCTCGGCCACGGCGGCGTCGTCCCCGGGGGTCCACCGACGGAACCAGCCCTGGTGGGGGTAGCGGCCGCGGCCGACGAGTTCCGCGACGGTGATCCCACCAGGGGGCACGGGCGCCTGGGGCAGCAGCCCGATGGTGCGGGCCACGGCACGGGAGGGAAGGGAGCGGATGTCCTGCCCGTCGAGCAGCACCGACCCGCCCGAGGGCTTGAGCAGCCGGGCCAGGCCCCGCAGCAGCGTCGATTTTCCGCTGCCGTTGGCGCCGACGATGACGCTGACCCTGCCCGGAGGCAGCGCCACGGTGAGCCCGTCCACCACCGTCCGCTCGTCATAGCCGAGCGTGATGGAGCGCGCCTCAAGGGTGGAGGGTTCTCGCGGGGTATCAGCCATGTCAGCCTCCCTGGCCGGATCGGTTTACGGATATCAGCAGCCAGAGCAGGACCGGCGCCCCGAGGGCCCCGGTGAGGACACCCACCGGAAGGGAGGTGCCGGGGATCAGGTTGGCTGCGGCGAAGTCGGCCGCCAAAACGAGGACGGCGCCCACCAGGCCGGCAAGGGCGAGGGAGGGCGGCCCGCCGACGAGGCGCCGGGCGATGGGCCCGCAGAGGAAGGCAACGGCAGCCACCGGGCCGGCCGCGGCGGTGGACACGGCGGCGAGGCAGGCGCCGGTGAGGATCAGGGCGGCCCGGGAAACCTCCACCCGCACACCAAGCCCGGCGGCGGCGTCGTCGCCAAGCTCAAGGAGCCGCAGGAGGCGCGAGAGCACCAGGGCGGCGGGGACGAGGAGCACCAGGGCGCCCCCGAGCAGGACGGCCCGGTCCCAGTTGCTTGAATTCAGGGATCCGGTGAGCCAGACCAGCGCCTCGGCGGCCGTCCGGAGATCGGCGCGGGTCAGCAGGAAGTTCACCAGGGCATGGAGGACAGCGGCGAAGGCGATGCCCACGAGGATCAGCCGGTACCCGCCGAGGCCACCTCGCCGTGCGGTCAGGTAGATGGCGGCAGCCACCCCCAGGCCACCCGCCACCGCGGCGAAGGACACCGCCGCCCCGGAGGCTCCGAAGAGAACGATGGCCGTCACCGCACTCGCGCTGGCCCCGTAACTGATGCCGATGACGTCGGGGCTGGCCAGGGGGTTGCGGAGCAGAGTCTGGCAGATCGTTCCGGCCATGCCGAAGCCGATCCCCACGAGTACGGCCATCAGGGCACGCGGCAGCTTGTTCTCGAGCACGATGAAGCTGGCTCCGGGGATCTGCGCCCCGCCGAGGATGCTGAAGAAGTCGGGCACGGTGACCGTGTAGGAGCCAAGGAGCACCGAGACGGCGAACAGGACGACGACGGCCAGCCCCAGCGCACCGGCCCGCACGCTCCGGGCCCGCCGGCGTGCCGCGCGCCCCGCGGCCAGGGACCGGACGGCCGATCCGGCGGCGGGTCCGGCGGCGGA
>NZ_CADCTE010000040.1 GCF_902805515.1 uncultured Arthrobacter sp.
GAGCTGCTGTCCCGGGTCCTCCAGTCGCGCGACCGCGGCCTGGTCATGGTCTTCTGCCGCACCAAGCGCACCGCCCAGAAGGTCGCCGACGAGCTGGTCGACCGCGGCTTCGCCGCCGCCGCCGTGCACGGCGACCTCGGCCAGGGCGCGCGCGAGCAGGCGCTGCGCGCCTTCCGCAGCGGCAAGATCGACGTCCTGGTCGCCACCGAGGTCGCGGCCCGCGGCATCGACGTCCAGGACGTCACGCACGTGATCAACTACCAGTGCCCCGAGGACGAGAAGGCCTACCTGCACCGTGTGGGCCGCACCGGCCGCGCCGGCAAGAAGGGCACGGCCGTCACGTTCGTCGACTGGGACGACGTCCCCCGCTGGGGCCTGATCAACAAGGCCCTCGGACTGGACTCCCCCGAGCCGATCGAAACGTACTCCTCCTCGCCCCACCTGTTCACCGACCTCGACATTCCGGAGGGGACCAAGGGGCGGCTGCCGCGCAGCGCCCGCAAGCTGGCCGGGATCGACGCCGAGGTGCTCGAGGACCTCGGCGAGACCGGCAAGAAGGGCCGCACCGGCGGCGCGCCGACCGGCCGCGGAGACGGTCCGCGCCGTGACAGCGCCCGCGGCGACGGCCAGCGCAGCGAGGGCGGGCGGAGCCGTTCGCGCTCCCGCTCCGGGGGCCGGGGTTCCGGATCCGCCGACGAGGGCAGCGAGGCCCCGGCCACCCGCCGGCGCCGTTCACCGGCTGCCGGGGAGGGCGCCGCCGAGGCGGCCGCCCCGTCGGCCACCTCCGCCGAGCGTCCCCGCCGCACCCGCACCCGCAGGCGCAATGGTGAGGTCGTCGCCCAGCCCACCCGCGGCTCGGAGGAGTAGCACCCGATGACGGAACCTGCCTGGGCCCCGGGCGGCAGCAACCTCGTGGTCCACGCAGACAACGCCGCCTATCTCCCGACCCTGCCCGACGGCGCCTTCACCATGATCTACGTCGACCCGCCCTTCAACACGGGGCGGGCCCAGCGGCGTCAGCAGCTGAGCATGGTCCGCAATGCCGACGGCACCGGGGACCGGATCGGATTCAAGGGGATGAGCTACTCCACCGTGAAGGGGATGCTCGCCAGCTACGATGACGCGTTCGAGGACTACTGGGACTTCCTGGCGCCGCGCCTGGCCGAGGCGTGGCGCCTCCTCGCCGAGGACGGCACGCTGTACCTTCACCTTGACTACCGCGAGGTGCACTACGCCAAGGTGATGCTCGATTCGCTGTTCGGCCGCGAATGCTTCCTCAACGAAATCATCTGGGCCTACGACTACGGGGCCCGCGCCAAGCGGAAGTGGCCGGCGAAGCACGACAACATCCTCGTCTACGTCAAGGACCCGTCCCGGTACCACTTCGACAGCGCCGAAGTGGACCGGGAACCCTACATGGCGCCCGGGCTGGTGACCGCGGAGAAGGCCGCGCTCGGCAAGCTGCCCACCGATGTCTGGTGGCACACCATCGTCTCGCCCACCGGGCGGGAGAAGACCGGGTATCCGACGCAGAAGCCCGAGGGCCTGCTGCGCCGGGCGGTCGCCGCGAGCAGCCGCGAGGGCGACTGGGTCCTCGACTTCTTCGCCGGGTCCGGGACCCTGGGCGCCGTCGCCGGGAAGCTGGGACGCCGGTTCGTGTGCGTCGACCAGAACCCGCAGGCCGTCGAGATCATGCGCAGGCGCCTGGCGCCCTACTGCGAGCCAGCCGGGCGCAGCAGCGCGTAACCGGCGGCGCCGGCCCTAACGGACGCGGTGGCCGCCCGCCCGCTCAATGATGCGGTCGAGGGTTTCGGGCGCCGTCACGTTCTCCCCCAGCAGGTTCGGCTTGCCCGCGCCGTGGTAATCGCTCGAGCCGGTGATCAGCAGGTCGTGTTGGGCTGCGGTGCGCCGCAGCGCCGCCCGCGCGTCCTCGGGGTTGTCGCGGTGGTCGATCTCCAGGCCGAGCAGCCCCGCATCGATCATCTCGTTCAGGACCGCGCTGCCGATCACCCGGCCGCGGGCGAAGGCCGACGGGTGGGCGAAGACCGGCACGCCCCCGGCGCTGCGGATCAGTTCGACCGCGAGGGCCGGATGCGGAGCATAGTGCCCCACCCAGTACTTCGAGCGCACGGTGAGGATCCGCTCGAACGCCTCGGAGCGGTCGGCGACGATCTTCAGGGCGACGAGTGCGTCCGCGATATGGGGGCGTCCCACTGTGGCCCCGTCGGCCACATGGTCCTCGACCAGGTCCCAGCTGATCGGGAAATCCTCGGACAGCCGCTCGACCATGCGCCGCGCGCGGCTCAGGCGCGCCGCCCGCGACTTTTCGATCTCGGCGAGCAGGCCGGCGTGGGCGGGGTCGTGCAGGTAGGACAGGACGTGCACGCTGATGCCGGTGTCGCTCTGGCACGACACCTCCATCCCCGGGATGAAGCGGATCCCTTCCGCCGAGGCCGCCTCCGCCGCCTCCGCCCAGCCCGCCGTGGAATCGTGGTCGGTCAGCGCGACGGCGTCGAGCCCGGCACGCTGCGCCGAACGGATCAGCGCCGCGGGGCTTTCCGTGCCGTCGGAGATGTTGGAGTGCGTGTGCAGGTCGATTCTCACCAGCCCAATCTACGCCAGCGGACGCGGATTCCTCCTTCCTTGAAGGGGCGGCCCGCGCATCAACACGCGCAGGCCGCGGCGGTATGTTTGGCCGCCCGCGGGACCGGTGGGACCATGGACCAGTGAGTACAGCAGAGAATCCTCAAGCGTTCCAGCCCGAGCCCGGGGCCACCCCGGTCACCCCCGAAGACCAGCCGCTGTCGAGCCGCAACGAGAACCGGTCCCAGCGTCCGGACTCCGAGGCGTTCAAGGCCTTCATGGCCGGCAGCTGGGCACCCACCGATACCGCCCTGCCGGAGAAGGCTCCCGTGGCGGACTTCGCCGCGCAGCGCCGGCGCGCAATTTCGGAGCAGTTCCCCGGCGAGCGCCTTGTCATTCCGGCCGGCCCGCTGAAGGTCCGCTCCAATGACACGGACTACCGCTTCCGCCCTCACTCCGGCTTCGCCCATCTGACCGGCCTCGGCCTGGACCACGAGCCCGACGCGGTGCTCGTGATGGAACCGGTCGGCGAAGGGACCGGCGACGACGGCGGCCACCACACCGCTACCCTGTACTTCCGCGAGCTGGCCGGCCGGGACAGCTCGGAGTTCTATGCCAACGCGCGCTACGGCGAGTTCTGGATCGGCCCGCGGATGTCCCGCGCGCAGGTGTCAGGACTGCTGGCGCTTGAGACGGCCGACCTCGACGGCCTCGAGACGGCGGTGACCAAGGACGCCGGCGTGCCGCAGATCGGCGGCATCGGCATCCGGCTCCTCCGCGAGGTCGACTTCAATGCCGACGCACTCGTTGACACCTCCCGCATCAACACCGGAGTGGACCTGGAGAAGGCCGACGCCCTCGACGCGAAGCTCGCCGAGGCCCTCTCCGAACTGCGCCTGATCAAGGACTCCTGGGAGATCGAGCAGCTCCAGGCCGCCGTGGACGCCACCGTCAACGGCTTCCACGAAGTGGTACGGCAGCTCCCCCGGGCCATCTCCCACCCCCGCGGCGAGCGCGTGGTGGAGGGGGCGTTCTTCACCCGGGCCCGGGAGGAAGGCAACGACCTCGGCTACGACACCATCGCCGCCTCGGGCAACAACGCGACGGTGCTTCACTGGATCCGGAACAACGGCCGCGTCTCGGCCGGGGACCTGCTCCTGCTCGACGCCGGCGTTGAGGCCGAGAGCCTCTACACCGCCGACGTGACCCGGACCCTGCCGGTCAACGGCACCTACTCCGAGGTACAGCGCCGGATCTACTCGGCGGTCCTCGAGGCTGCGGACGCTGCCTTCGCCGCGGCCCGGCCCGGCCGGAAGTTCCGCGACATCCACACCGCAGCCATCACGGTCCTCGCCGAGCGCCTCAACGACTGGGGCCTGCTCCCGGTCCCGCTGGAGGAAGTTCTCGCCCCGGAGGGCCAGCAGCACCGGCGGTGGATGCCCCACGGCACCAGCCACCACCTCGGGATGGACGTTCACGACTGCGCCCAGGCGCGCCGGGAACTCTACCTCGACGGTGTCCTCACCGAGGGAATGGTGTTCACCATCGAGCCCGGGCTGTACTTCAAGAACGAGGACCTGTCGGTGCCCCAGGAGTACCGCGGCATCGGCGTCCGGATCGAGGACGACATCCTCATGACCAAGGACGGTCCGGTCAACCTCAGCGGCGCCCTGCCCCGCGATCCCGACGACGTGGAGGCCTGGATGGCCGGCATCTACAGCCCGACCGGCGAGTAGCGCGCCGGCGGCGGCAGACCGCCCGGGAACGCGAAAGAGCCCGGCACCCATGGGGTGCCGGGCTCTTTCGCGTGCGGGGCTCTTTCGCGTGCGGGGCTCTTTCGCGTGCGGGGCTCTTTCGCGTGGCAGGGGCTGTTCGTGCCGGCTATTCACCGGCGGCGGTCCACCGGCGGCATTTCAGCGGCAGTACCGGGCGGAGGCTCTCCCCCGGCTGCTACCGGCCGTCGCGGGGAGGCTCGACCCTGGTCGAGCCATGCTGGCCCGCATCCCCGGCCGGTCCGTCCGCTGCGGGTCCCTCCGGTCCCGCGGCCGGAGGCTGCCCGCCGGCCGGACCCTCGGCGCGGGGAACGTCCTCCTGGACGGGGGTGTCGACCCGGATTCCATACTGGGGCCTGCCGTCGGGCAGGTCGGGATACTTGCCGCGCCGGGGTCCCGCCGGGTCTCCGGGGGCACCGCCCGGACCGGCCGGCGCGCCGGCGTCGGGCACCGCGGGGCCGGGGGTTTCCTCGGGACCGGGGACGCCGCCCTGCGGAGCGGGAGGCTGATAGCCTCCCGCGGGCCGGTCCCAGCCGCCCGCCGGACCGCCGGGATGCAGCGCCTGGCCGTTCATGGGAAGCTGCTGGAGCCGTCGGCGCGCCTCCCCCGCGACCGAGGGGTCGACGATCACGTCGTAGCTTGTGGCGATGACCTGGTTCGTGGAGGTGAAGTCACGCTTCCCCCGCTGGAACGCGTAGGTGATGACTCCGAAGAGAAGCCAGAACATTGCACCGAGCGCCATGGAGGAGAGGACGCTGGTGAAGGGTTCGCTGCCTCCGAAGAGGGTGAGGATCAGCCCGACGAAGAAGCCGAACCAGGCGCCGGTGGCCGCACTGGCCAGGGCCACCCGCGGGTAGCTGAGGCGTCCGGTGACCCGCTCCACCGTCTTCAGGTCGTTGCCGATGATGGAGACGCGTTCCACCGGGAACTTGTGGTCGGCGAGGTAGTCCACCGCCTTCTGCGCCTCGAGGTAGGCCGTGTAGCGGCCCACCGTTTCACCGCGCGGCAGAGCGCGGCCTTCGTCACGGGAAGGGGTGCGTCCAAGTACATTCGCCATGGGCCCATTGTTCCCCACATCCGGACGCCCGGGAGGGAGTATCGCTGGCAGTGAACTCGCGCCGCGGCCGCCGAACGGCCGCGGGCGGTGGCCGGAGGTCCCGCCGGCGCGACGGCGGCTCAGCCTAGGCGGCGTACGCGAAGGCCCGGTCGGAGGGGCCGGCGTTTTCACCGGCGGCGAGCGGAGTCAGCAGGAGTGAGGTCTGCTCCTCGGTGAGCAGCTCCGGACAGCTGAGCGCAAGGTGGGCCATCGCGAGGGCCGCAACCATCCAGTAGGTCCCCTCGACCCGCCCCATCGTCCGGGTGACCAGTGCCCGCAAGGACTGCATGTCGACACGGTCCGTCCGGGAAGCAAGACGCACCACCGTGCTGTTGAACGAGGTGTGGGTCTGGACCAGCTCGTAGCTTGCGGCCGCGGCCTGAAGACGCTCCGGCGTCCACTCGATCCCGAAGATCCGGTCCAGCGGTGCGGCTGACTTCTCCATGGTTCGCCTCCGTGCGACTCTTATCCTGATCTAGGATCCAAAAATATTACTTCCATACCAACCCGTGCAGTTGCGATATAATTCCTTCATGGCACAGAGAACCTATGACGACTCGTGCGGAGCGGCCCTCGCGATGGATGCAGTCGGCGAGCGGTGGTCGATGCTGGTGGTCCGTGAGCTCCTGCTCGGACCGAAGCGCTTCAGCGACCTGCGCGCCGGCCTGCCGAACGCCAGCCCGAATGTCCTGAGCCAGCGGCTGAAGGAACTTGAGGCCTCGGGCCTGCTTCGGCGTGTGAAGCTCGGGCCCCCGGCAAGCGTCTCGGCCTATGAACTCACCGACAGCGGGCGCCAGCTCGAACCGATCCTCCTTGAGCTCTCCCGGTGGGGATCGAGGAGATCGCACCGGCCGGAGAAGGGCATGAGCACCGACGCCTTCATGCTGATGCTCAAGGCCCTCTACTTCCCACCCGAGGGATCACGGTTCGACGCGCGGATCCGGATCCGGGTCAGCGGGGACCAGTTCACCGTAGTCGTGACCCCGCAGACCATTGACGTCAGCCGGTCCGGCGCGGGAACCGTCGACGTTGAGGTGACCGGGGACGTCCTCGCCCTCTGGGACCTGATTTTCAGCGGCGAGACCGTGCCCGACGCTCTCGCGTCCGAACGGATCACCCTGACCGGAGACGCCGGGCTGGCCGCCGAGTTCTTCACCCTGTTTTCCGTCGCCCCGGCCGCGGTGCTCCCACCCGTGCCGGTGGGCGGCTGACGAAGGGACCTCCCCGTCGACGGGGCACCGCACCGCACGCCGGGCCGTCAGTACTTAATACGTCCGTGGCGGTTGTGAAATTCCCCGGTGGGTCCTTCGGGATTGATGAGAGCGAGGGCCACGGTCGCATCGGTGCCCTCGGTCACCGTCTGGCGTCCGCCGTGTCCGTTGAAGTCGGTGGCGGTGTATCCGGGGTCGCTGGCGTTGATGCGGAACCCGGGCAGGTTTTTGGCGTACTGCACGGTCAGCGTGATGACCGCGGCTTTCGATGCCGCGTAGGGGATCGCCGGTACGGCGTGCTCATCGGTTCCCGCGGTGGTCAGGTATTTGGGCCAGCCCACTCCCGAGGCAACGTTCACGATGACCGGGTGCCCCGAGCGGCGCAGCAACGGCAGCGCGGACTGAGTGGTGCGGACAATGCCCAGCACGTTGGTATTGAGGACATCGAACATGGTGTCCGTGGTGAGGTCGTCGACGCCAAAAGAAGCCCCGAGGATCCCTGCATTATTGACGAGCACGTCCAGCGCCGGCAGTGAGTCCATGGCGGTGTCGATGCTGGCCTGGTCGGTGACATCGAGCTGCACGAGGTGTGCGCCGAGGGCCCGCGCGGCACCGCCGTTGGCGGTGTCGCGCATTCCGGCATACACGGTGTGGCCGGCCTCGATGAGGCGGCGAGCGGTTTCAAGTCCGAGGCTCTTATTGGCCCCTGTAATCAGTGTGGTTGTCATGCATCCATCGTGGGTCTGGCGCGGCGGGGCCCCAAGGTACCGCTCGACGGTAGGACCGGCAGTACCACCCACAATCTCCAAGGTAGGAGCATGATGGGTAACGTGAGCGAGTTTGCGACTGTCCTGAGGTCCTGGCGGGACCGCACCACTCCCGCGGAGGTCGGGCTGCCCCCGGGATTGGGCCGCCGAAGCACGGGGTTGCGGCGGGAGGAACTGGCCATCCTGGCGAACGTGAGTGTGGACTACCTTGTGCGGCTTGAGCAGGGCAGAGCGAAGAACCCATCCCCGCACATTCTGGCGGCCCTGGCGGTCGCACTCCGGCTGACTGAGAGCGAACGGGACCACCTCTACCGGGCAGCCGGCGCCGCAGCCCCTTCTGCCCAGGTGGTGCCGCGCCATATAACCCCCGGTGTGCAGCGCATCGTCGACCGCCTCAATGATGTGCCGGTCGCTGTCTTCACTGCTGCTCACGACATCCTCCTGTGGAATCCCCTCTGGGCGGCGCTGATCGGAGACCCGTCCACCCTCTCTCAAGCCGATCGCAATCTGGTCTGGCGGCACTTCACCTCGGGCCACCCTGGAGTGACTTTTGACAAGCAGCATGAAGAGGATTTCGCAGGCGATCTCACGGCGGACCTGCGCGCAGCGGTAGGCCGGTACCCCCAGGACGCCGCACTCACGCAACTCGTGTTAGGGCTCTCCGCCACGTCACCGGAGTTTCGACGCCGCTGGGCCGAAGCCCGCGTCGCGGAGCACCGGTCCAGCCGCAAGACGATCACGAACACTCCCGTAGGCCCGATCACCGTCGACTGCGACGTCCTGAGCGCTCCAGGCAGTGACCTGAGGATCGTCGTCTACACAACGACGCCCGGCAGCACCGATGACGACAAGCTCAGACTCCTGCGCGTCACCGGCCTCCAGCGCTTCTCAACGGTGGGAAACTGACCCCGGCTGAACAGCCCCGGAACCGATGAAACTGTCACCGAATACACCGGATCCCGCTCCGCGAAGTAGCCTTGCCTTGTGAGTACCAATCCAACCCGCGTCTTTGTGGCCCGCCTCCTCGGCCTCGACGTTTTCGACCCCCTGGGCGACCGTCTGGGCCGGCTGCGCGATGTTGTGGTGCTCGACCGCGGCGCCCTGAAGGAGCCGCAGGTTGTCGGCATCGTCATCGAGGTTCCAGGCAAGAAGCGCATCTTCGTGCCCATGACCCGTGTCACCTCGATGGACACCTCGCAGATCATCTGCACGGGTCTGGTCAACCTGCGCCGCTTCGAGCAGCGGGGAGCGGAACTGCTGGTGGTCGGCGAGCTGTTCGACCGGAGGGTCACCCTGCAGGACGGCTCCGGGGACGCCGTCATCGAGGACATCGCCATGGAGAAGAACAGGGCCGGGGACTGGCATGTCTCCCAGCTGTTCATCCGGCGCGGCGGGCCCACCTCGCCCCTGCGGAGCCTGCGCAGGAGCGGCGAGCGCCTGATCATCAACTGGCTCGATGCCTACCACGGGGCCACGAACGAACCCCAGGGGGCCTCCCAGTTCGTCGCCCAGCACGAGGACCTCAAGGCCGCCGACTTCGCCGAGGCCCTCCACGAGATGAGCAACAAGCGCCGCCTCGAGGTGGCCGGCGAACTTCAGGATGACCGGCTTGCCGACATCCTCCAGGAACTGCCCGACGACGACCAGGTCCAGATCCTCTCATCGCTCAACCGCGAACGGGCCGCCGACATCCTCGAGGAGATGGATCCCGACGACGCCGCGGACCTGCTCAACGAACTCCCGGAGGCCCAGAAGGAGGAACTGCTCCAGCTGATGGAGCCGGAGGACGCCGAGGACGTGCGCCGCCTGCTCGAGTATGAGGAGGACACCGCCGGCTCGCTCATGACCACGGTGCCGGTCATCCTCCCGCCCGAAGCCACGGTGGCCGAGGCGCTGGCCCACGTCCGGCGCGAGGAACTCACCCCGGCGCTCGCCTCGTCGATCTTCGTGTGCCGCCCGCCCCTGGAAACCCCGACCGGGCGTTACCTCGGCGTGGTGCACATCCAGCAACTCCTGCGCTTCCCTCCGCCGGAGCAGCTGGGCAACATCCTCGATGCGGACCTCGAACCGGTCAGCGATCAGGCAAATGTCAGTGAGGTCTCCCGCATCCTCGCGACCTACAACCTCAACTCGCTGCCGATCATCAACAAGGAGGGCCGCCTGGTGGGCGCGGTAACGGTGGACGACGTGCTCGACCACCTGCTGCCGGACGACTGGCGGGCCCAGGACGACGCACCCGCACTTCGTCGGGGAGGAACAAATGGCTGAGAGAATCCGCTCGACCTCGACCGGTCTTGACACCCCACGCGAGAGCCGCAAACGGGTGTTCCCCCGGCTGCGCCCCAACCCGGACCGTTTCGGCAGCGCCACCGAGAACTTCGCACGTTTCATGGGAACCCCCCAGTTCCTCTTCTACATGACGGTGTTCTGCGTGCTCTGGCTGGTCTGGAACACCTGGGGACCCGAAAACGCCCGGTGGGACAGCGCGGCGCTGGGCTTCACCGCCCTGACGCTGATGCTGTCCCTGCAGGCCTCCTATGCGGCCCCCCTGCTGCTGCTGGCGCAGAACCGGCAGGACGACCGCGACCGCGTGTCGCTGCG
Source organism: uncultured Arthrobacter sp. (assembly GCF_902805515.1). GTDB lineage: Bacteria > Actinomycetota > Actinomycetes > Actinomycetales > Micrococcaceae > Arthrobacter_D. The sequence goes on from NZ_CADCTE010000040.1 coordinate 10,031, forward strand.
CGAGGACCGGCACCGGGCCGAACGGAACCTGTCCGACACCGAATACCTGACCCGTGAGATCGCCGAGCTGCGCATCGCCATCCGCGAGGTCGCCACCCGCGACTACGTGCGCTCGGAGCTCCGCTCGGCACTCGAGGAACTGCTTGAGGCCGCAGACGGCCAGGAGCTGACCCTTTCGAAGAAACCGCGGAGGAAACCGTCCGATAACACCATGAGCCTGCCCCGGGTCGCCCCGCCGGTCGGAAGCGACAGCCAGTGATCTCTGACGCAGCGGTGCTTAAGGCACTCGGTTCCGTGCTCGACCCTGAACTCCGCCGGCCCATCACCGACCTCGGGATGGTCGAGGGCGTCGAGGCCTCCAGCGACGGCACCGTGACCGTCCGCGTGCTGCTGACCATCGCCGGGTGCCCCCTTTCCACCACCATCACCTCGGACGTCGAGGCGGCCTTGGCTGGCCTGTCCGGCGTCGAGCGCGTACGCGTGGACCTCGGCGTGATGAACCAGGACCAGCGCGATGAGCTGAAGGCCAAGCTCCGCGGTCCGGGCGGGGCCCGGGGCATCCCCTTCAATGAGGCAGGATCCCTGACCCGTGTCTACGCCGTCGCCAGCGGCAAGGGCGGGGTCGGCAAGTCGACCGTCGCCGCCAACCTCGCCGCCGCCATGGCCGCGCAGGGGCTGCGGGTGGGCATCATCGACGCGGACGTCTACGGATTTTCGGTGCCCGCGCTGATGGGGATCACCCAGCAGCCGACGAAGGTCGACGAAATGATCCTGCCGCCCGTGGCCCACGGGGTGAAGGTGATCTCGATCGGCATGTTCGTCAGCGGCAACCAGCCGGTGGCCTGGCGCGGACCGATGCTTCACCGCGCCCTCGAGCAGTTCCTGACGGACGTCTACTTCGGCGACCTCGACGCGCTCTTCCTCGACCTGCCTCCGGGCACCGGGGACATCGCCATCTCGGTGGCCCAGCTGCTGCCGCGCTCCGAACTGCTCGTGGTGACCACCCCGCAGAGCGCGGCGGCGGATGTGGCAGAACGGGCCGGGGCGATGGCCGCACAGACGGGCCAGAAAGTGGCCGGGGTGATCGAGAACATGTCCTGGCTCGAACTGCCCGGCGGCGGGCGGCTCGAGCTGCTCGGCGCCGGCGGCGGCGCCACCCTCGCCTCCCGGCTCACCGACACCCTGGGCACCGACATCGGGCTGCTGGGCTCGGTGCCCGTCGAGGTGGCCCTGCGGGAGGGCGGCGACGCCGGCCTGCCCATCGTCCTGTCCGCGGAGGACTCCCCTGCGGCCGCCGAGCTGAGGAAGGTCGCGGACGGGCTCGTGCACCGCCCGCGGGGGCTCTCGGGGACAAAGCTGACGCTTTCCCCGCGCTGACCCCGGGCCTCACCGAACCCCGGCGAGCCGGACGGTCCAACTCGCTCGCTTGGTCCGGTCGCTGGGTCCAGGTCTCGCGGTCCGGTCGCTGGCTCTAGGCCGCTGGCTCTAGGCCGCTGGCTCTAGGTCGCTGGATCTAAGTCGCTGGGTCTAGGTCGCTTCGGCGTCATAGGGGGCCGCCTGCCCGGCGGACAGCCGAGCCGCCTGGGGCGCGCTGCGCATTCCTGCAGGGGGGACGGGTGCGGGCGCCCCGCTGCTGACGGGCTTGAGGACGTCGTCGAAATCCTCGAGGAGCGCTTCGCGGATGATCCGCCGCGGGTCGTACTGGCGGGGGTCGAGCTTGCGCCAGTCGACCTCGTCCAGCTCGGGGCCCACTTCCTCCCGCAGCTGCTCGCGGGCGCCGGTGGCCATCCTCCGGAGCCCCTTGACGAGCCGGGCGAGCTGGGCGGCGTACTCGGGAAGGCGCTCCGGGCCGAGGATCACAACGGCAAGCAGCGCCAGGACGACAAACTCGAGACCGTTGATTCCCAACACGAGAAAAGACTACCTTCCTCGGCCGTACCCGGACCATTTGGTCCGGCGCAGCGGCCTAGCCGACGCCGGCGATGCGCGGGATCGACAGGGCCGGGCGGCGCGGCGCGCGGTGGGCCAGCTTCTCCCGGAGCATGGTGCGCCCACGGTGGATGCGCGAGCGGACGGTTCCAAGCTTCACCCCGAGCACCGCGGCCACCTCGTCGTAGGCCAGCCCCTCGAGGTCGCAGAGCACGACGGCGGCCCGGAAGTCCGGGGGCAGCTCCTCGAGCGCGGACTGGACATCGATGTCGAGGTTGTTGAACTCGTAGCTGCGCTCAGGGCCGGGATGGCCGCTGGGGAGCCGGCTTTCGGCCTCCTCGGTGAGCCCGTCGAACCGGATGCGGGTCTTTCGCCGCGCCTGGTCGAGGAAGAGGTTCGTGGTGATGCGGTGAAGCCAGCCATCCAGGGTGCCCGGCTTGAAGTTGGCCAGCGAGCGGAAGACCCGGACGAAGACCTCCTGCGTGAGGTCCTCGGCGTCGTACTTGTTTCCGGTGAGCCGGTAGGCGAGCCGGTACACCTTGGGTGAGTAGTTGGTGACGACTTCCTCCCAGGACGGGGCAACCCACTCGCTGTCGCCCGTGCCGGATTCGGTACCTGCATCGATTCGAGGGATCGCCGGCCCCGCGGCCTCTGCCGCCCGTACTGTAGACATCAGTTTTCCTCTTCCCGCCGTCGAACTGTTCCCGCTCCGGGCTGCTGCGAGATGAAAATGCAGCCAGAAGGAGTTCGACGCCGTACGTGCGTTGGATGTCCCGGTAAGAAAATACTTTCGCATCAAGCTGGGAGCACGCTGGAAAAAGCGGGTGCGTTGGATGGGCGCCGGTGCGCGCCCTGAGGGGCATTAACAGTAGGGTTGAAGCGGGGTGGGGACCCGAACCACAAATCACCGACAGAACGGACACCGATGGCCGCGGATAAGCAGAGCAGCTGGTCCTATACCGAAGGGCTTCCGGAGGAGGACGACGTCCTCCTGCGTGCCCGGGACCGATCCCACGAACTCGGAGTGACCCCCGTGTCACCGGGTGTGGGAGCAGCGCTGACAGTGCTTGCCGCGGGCTCCAAGGCGCAGACGGCCGTGGAGATCGGCGCGGGCGCCGGGGTCTCGGGCGTGTGCCTGCTGCGCGGCCTTGGCCGCAGCGCCGTACTGACCACCATCGACTCCGACGTCGACCATCTGCGCACCGCCCGTGAGGCCTACGCCGAGGCGGGAATCCCCGCCAACCGCACGCGCACCATCTCCGGGCGCGCCGCCGATGTGCTCCCCCGGCTGACCGACGCGGCCTACGACCTTGTGTTCATCGACGCGGACAAACCGAATCTTCCCCTGTACGTGGACCAGGCCATCCGGCTGCTGAAGCCCGGCGGAATGCTCATCGTCAATGACGCCCTCGATGCAGACCGTGTGGCCGAACCGGCGGTACGCGAGGCCTCGACCAATACGCTGCGCCAGGTCGGCAGGACCGTCCGGGAGCACGAGAAGCTCCTGTCGGCGCTGCTGCCGACCGGCTCGGGCCTGCTGCTCGCCGTCAAACGCCAGGCCTGACCCGGCCGGCCGCCGGGCCCGCCCGGGCTGGCCGGGCGGCCCGACGCGGCGCGGTTCAGCCCGTGACGGTGAGCAGGCAGTCCTTGAGCTTTCCGGCTTCCTCCGCATTGAGCTCGACAACGAGCCGTCCCCCACCGTCGATCGGGACCCGCATGATGAGGCTGCGCCCCTCCTTGGTGACTTCCATCGGTCCGTCGCCGGTTCGCGGTTTCATGGCAGCCATAAGGAGTGTCCCTTTCAACAGTGCGCTGCCGGATGAGGGCCGCGCGTCGGTAAGCGGTGTGCGCGGAACGCACCCCCTAGGAGAGAAGCGCGCCGATACACGTCATCACCAAACATTATCCAGCACAATCGCGCGCAGGGACTAATTCAGTGCGGTGCGGATCACAGTGTCGCGCCCTCAGGGGGGAAAGTCGCTGGTGCCCCCGGCGGGGTTCCACATCCACAGCAGGGTGATCCAGACGGCCTGCAGCAGCACCGACACCCCGAGGACGGCGCACCGGGCCGGCGTGGACCGCACCGCGAAGACGGCGGCCAGCGCGAGGGGGAACAGCGGCAGCAGGATGCGGTAGGTGCTGGTCTGCGGGTTCCAAAAAGCCGCCAGGTACAGCAGGTAGGAGGCGCACCACCAGACGGGCACCCGCCCGAGGCGCCGCACCGGCTCCAGCCGCACCAGCAGGACGCACCCCGCCGCGGCGGCCAGCACCGCCACCGGCCCGCCGACCGGCCCGAGCAGGTTCGTCCCCGCCTGCAGCCAGGGCAGGAAGGGTGCCAGGTGCGATCCCCGCCAGGCGGTCTCGGTCTCCAGGTAGGCGTCGAACCGCCCGGTCACCACCCATGCGGTGGCGGGCCAGAGAAGCGCCGCGGCCCCCGCGGCCAGGGTCAGCACCGCGAGCCGGGCCACGGCCGGACCGGAGGGCTCTTCCGGGGACGGGCCGGCCGGCCTCCGCCAGTATCGGAGCACCGCGCGGACCAGCAGGGCGAAGACGAGCAGCGCGAAGGGAACACCCGCAGGCCGGGCCAGGCCCATCAGCAGGACCACCGGAACCGCACCGAGGTAGCGTCCGGTCGCCACCAGATACAGCGCCAGCCCCAGCAGGAGCAGGTGGAGGGACTCTGCGTACGGAACCTGGAGGATCGGCGCCACCGGCAGGAACGCCACGAACGCCACCGCCCACACCGCTTCCCGGTGGGCGGCGGCCAGGCGGAAGAGCCGGTAGAGCACCAGGGCGGCGGCGAAGCCGCAGGCGGTGGCCACGGCCGGAGCCAGGACATGCCAGCCGCCTCCGGTCAGGACAGAGAGCAAGCGGACCAGTGCCGGGAAGAGCGGATAGAACGCCCACTGGTTCTGGAGCACGGACCCGTCCTCGGCCCGCGGCAGAACCTCGGGATATCCCTCGTCGTAGATCCGCCGGTACCAGCCGCTGTCCCAGAATTCGACAAAGGAAAGGTAGTCCGGGGAAGCCGGCCCCCAGGGGCTGGCCGACTGGCGGGAGGCCCCGGCGCTGAGCAGGACCGCGGAGACGGCACGGGCCGCGGCGAAGACCAGCAGGACCTGCACCGGCCAGGGCCACCGGAGCAGCGCTCCGCGCGTGCCTCCCTGCAGTCCCTGGCGCGTCACGGCACCGGCGCCGCCGCGCCGTCCGGCCCACCGGCGGCGGTTCCCGCGCGCACCCAGCAGGAGGCGAGATGGTCGTTCACATAGCCGGTGGCCTGCATCATTGCATAGGCCGTGGTGGGCCCGACGAACCGGAAGCCGTGGCCGCGGAGGGCCTTCGCGAGCGCCGTCGACTCGGCGGTGATCGCGGGAACGTCCTGCAGCTCCACCGGTGCCGGGCGCGGAGCGGGCCGGTGCGCCTCGAGCAGACCGGCGAGGCTCACCCCCGGTGGCAGGGCCGCCACTGCCCGGGCGTTGGCGATGGTCGCCAGGATCTTGGCCCGGTTGCGCACGATCCCGGCGTCGGCGAGCAGCCGGGCGATGTCCTCATCGTCGAAGGCCGCGACCCGGGACGGCTCGAAGCCGGCGAACGCCTCACGGAAGGCGGGGCGCTTGCGCAGGATGGTGATCCAGCTCAGCCCGGACTGGAAGGCCTCGAGGCTGAGGCGTTCGAACAGGGCGGCCTCGCCGCGGACCGGCCGGCCCCACTCCTCGTCATGGTAGCGCTCGTACTCGGCACTGGAGACCGACCACCCGCAGCGCAGTTTCCCGTCGGACCCGGCGGCGGCCGGTGTCACGGCTGTGCCCCGCCGTGGCCGGCGGAACCCTGGCCGCTCCGGCGCAGGGCCTCGATCTGGGCATCCCGCTCCGCGAGCGCCCCGGCGAGGGAGTTCAGGACCTCATGCACCTGGTCGGTGCGGTAGCCCCGCAGGGCCCGCCCAAACCGGATCGCGGAGACGTCCTCGGCTGCCGGGGTGTCCGGCAGCAGGATCGGCGGCAGCACCGGGAGCTGCCCGGCAAGGCCCGGGAGCACCCAGCCGGTGGGGGCGGACCGGCGCAGCGCCGTGCGCCCCCGCGGGAGCCGCCAGGCCACGGCGGCGGTGCCGGCCAGCAGGGCCACCGCGACGAGAACGAGGAAGATACTCACAGTCCCATCGTGCCAGAAAGCCCTCCGGCACCGGCAGCGGTTATGGGCCGGCCTTACGGCGCGGTGTGGGTCTTGGTGTCGGCAATGACAAAATTGACGGCTTCCTCGGC
>NZ_CADCTE010000041.1 GCF_902805515.1 uncultured Arthrobacter sp.
AGAGAACAAAAGTGGCTTTGACTAGGAGAAACGTGTGCCCGAAGTGGGACTCGAACCGGGCTCCAGGCGTTGCGGATACTGGGCTCCTTCGGAAACATGCGGAATCCGGCCCAGTCCGACCGATGTACGACCCGATCCGAGGCCCCAGGTGTGGACACTGTCCACACCCCCGCTTTTGCCTACCGAAGGCCTTCCCCAGGACTGCCGCACCCCGCACTGACAGGGTGCGCCGCTTTTTTGCCGTAAATTATCCGATCCTGCGGGAGAGATCCATCCGCGGCCGTGACCGGGTGGTGCCCGCGCTCGTTACCGAGTCCCGGGCACGCCGCACGACATGCACGGTCTCCAAACTTTCCATCAAGCCGTCACCTCCCCTCGAACCTTTCATAGTCCGAGCGGCCGACAACTGCATGACATATTCTCCCGGCCCGCCGAATCGGCCAGGTGCCATCCCGACGCTCGAGACGCGCCGCCCATACTGTGCAGATACTGGTGATCACTTCCGCACCGCGATGGGTGCGCTTCACGTGAAGGACGCGGTCGCCGCGACTACGCCCGCTGATCGGTAGTAGAAAACCCCCGGCGGGGCACCCCGTCGGGACTTTCTCACGGTTGGCCCTGAACGGCCTGGATCGCCTCTTCGGCCACGATCAGGTAGTTCTCGCGCCCGGCGGCCAGAGGTATCGAATCTTCGCCGTATTTGGAGTAGGCGATGTCGACAAGTTCCTCCGGGTCGTCGATACCGGGGGCACGTGCGATCCGGCCGAGGTCCTCGATGTCTTTCTGGCGCTCGGCCGCAAGCTTCATCGCCGCCAGTGAGCGCAGGTCGGCAATCCGGACCGCCGACGATGATCCTGGCGGGCCGGCCATCCAAGACGTCTCCTTCGGCAGGTAGGCGACCGCGTTGGAGTTCAGCCACCGCTCGGGCAGACCTTAATCATCGGCCATCTCCTGTACCACCTCGTCCACGACGGCAGCGTTCTCGTACTGAGCATCAATGTCGCCGGTCGCCCTGTCCAGGAGCCCGTGCAGGAGCAGCGCCGCTCCCCCGACAATCTGTACGTCCAGCTGGACGCCCCGGGTAAGCAGGCGGGATTCGAGCTCTTCGAGGAGCATTATGACGTCGTCGCGCAGGAAGCCCCTGCTGCTAAACCGTCGCGAGGTCACGCTCACGGATCCAGACATTCAGTTCAGCGAGCTCGGCTGGAGTGTCCTTCCGGATCAGATCCTTCATCCGGTCGCCGACGGGATGGAGTCTCTCCGCCGGGAAGATCGGGGTTCTTGACGGCTTGGCGCGGGCCGCCCACGAGGGTGTGGCTGATCCGGTCTTCCGCGAGATCCACCGGTTGATGCCCGCAAGAGCGGTCAGGTACTCGGCGTCATCGATCTTCGGTGCACGGGTCATTTCCGGGCGCCCAGCGGTGATTGATGCGCTGGCGTATTCGCCCAGGAGCCGCAGCGCGAACGGGTAATCCCGGGCCGCCAGGGTGTCCGCGAACTGCGCGCCGAAGTCGATGCGGTGCCGTTGCTGGCCCTTCGCGCTCAGGTCGATGTCGAGGAAGTTGATCACTTTCAGCGTCAGCCCGAGGGAGGCATTCTCCTTGCCGGCCTCGAGTTCCCCGATGAACTTCCGGGAAACCCCGCACTCTCTGGCAAGCTCCTGCTGGATAAGGCCTCGGTTCTTCCGTGCTGCACGGACGCGCTGGCCGAGCGCGGCGGCCGTCAGTTCTGTCGAAGCCATGCCCAAATCATGCCACCGATCGGTTACATCGGCCCTGCTTGGGTCAACGTCGATGGAGGAGCAGGGAAGCATGACTGCGGCCCCTGCCGCATCGGCCGCCAGGCGCCGGGCCTTGGCCTACCGCCCTTCCTGCCACAGGATGATGTCCATGACCTGCAGGAGCGAGGGGTCGTAGCCAAGCTCGACGGCGCCCGAATCCCGCTTGATGGTCTCCAGACGCTCCGGCAATCCGGTGTCGTCGGTCAGCGCCGCATACCAGCCGTGCCAGTAGTGCCCCGGCCAACAAAGCCCCGGATGACCTTGTCCACGATGGGAATCAGATGGGGCCTCTTTCTGGCCATGATCTTGCTCGCCGTCGTCGCACCGATCTCCCATTTCTGACCGCGTTGCCGGGTGATGACATTCCACAGTTCGTGCGCGGGGCTGGCCGGGCCCAGGTGGTCTTTGTAACCCTCGGCGTCGAGATCGCACATCCGGGTATCCGTCGGAATGAGGGACAGCAGCCGGTCGGCGTTTGCCTTCTCATCGCGCAGCAGCCCGATCGCTGCCGTCGGAGGCACCTGGACGCTCAAGAGGGAGACCGCAACGCAGTCGTCGGCGGTCAGCTGGTTCGCGGCGTCCGGCCGGTCCCCGCCGCCGGCCCACTGGTCAAAGCTGGCGCCGGTCCGCGGCAGGCCTTGGCGGTAGTCCTGAACGTAGTAGTCCCTGACGTGTGCGGTGGCCTCCTTGGTGTCGGCCAGAATTTGGTGCAACATCGCTCCCCCTGATTTGTCGGCGGCTATCCGCCCTCGTCACCATAGCTGCGATCGCGCCACAGACTGTGGCGGGAGAAGGCATTTTGCTTATCAGCGCATGTTCCCTCCGGGACCACACTCCGAACCCGGAAGGACCCATGCCGCTTCACCTGCCGCCAGTGCTACCGTCGCTCGATCTGGTCGCGGGATTTTGAGCTGCAGCCCCCGGAGAGCGTCGCTCCCTATCCGAGGCGCCCTACTCCTGCACTCTTTGGTCTCATCAAAGGTTCTATTCGGCTTCGCTGAAAATACTCGAAGTGATACACATTGCTGAGACAGGAGACGGACGTCAACTTCTTCGGCACTTCCGGAGCTCGCTGACTGGCCGCCGAGCCATGCGATCCATCCCGTCAAAGGATCCTTTGACGAGACGATTTTCGGGGGCCTGGAACCGTGTGAGTGCTTGATGGAAGAGCAGGGTTTCTCCGGTCGGCGTCAGGTAGCGCTAATGGTGAAAATCGCTTCTAGTTCGGTGAGGGCGGCTTGCTCGTCGGCGTTGATACGTTCACCGGATAGGCCGAGTATCCCGTCCTTCGATGCGGCTGCTGCGGTGGTAGCGATGTCGAGCACAGCTTTCTTGTACGCCTCGGCTTCTTCCGGGTCGTGTGTGGTGACGAGGACGGCGGCCTGGGTGAGTAGTTCGCGGAGTCGTTGGATGTTCTCGGGTGTGTGCTTGGTTGAGCCCGGGTCTCCGTTGGGTCCGGTCATGTCGGCTTGCACGGCGGCCAGGAGTGGAGTCGAGGGCTCCAGGACGCGGAGGGCGTTGGCGGAGGTGAGCATGTCCCGGATGGCGCCGGCGGCGTGGTGTTTGGCTGAGCTCACGACGAACGCTGCAGCGTAGAACGGTGCACCGCCGACGACTCGCCATTCCTCGGTGCTGTAGTTCTGCTTTCCCATGCGGGCTCCTTCAGTGGTGGTGGCTTATGCCTTGTGCGGGATGTGCGTGCTGGCGGGGCTGTTGGCTTCACGGGCATGTCTCCGGGTGCGGGCGTCTTCTCGAGCGGCGCTGATGATGGCGCAGAGCGAGAGGATGATCAAAATGACTTGCAAGCCGCCGACGAGGTCGGAGCTGCCGGAGCTATCGGTTGTCAGTGCCTGTGCTGCGCTGCTGACACCGGCAGAGGTGATGCCCATGTAGTCGTCGAGGAAGTGCAGGAGAATCGGCGCCCACAGCGTACCGGTGACTCGACGCGCCCAGTAGAACAGTGTTCCTGTCATGGAGATGATCATGACTTGCAGGGCGATGACCGCGACCGGGACGCCCTCTTCGAGACTGCCGAAAATGTGTGCCAATCCGAACAGGAGGGACGTCGTGAGCATGGTGACGAGCTCCCCATGACGTGCCCGGATTGAGGTGAGCAGTATCCCGCGGAAGAACAGTTCCTCACCCAGGGCGACGACGAACACCGCCATGACGACCAACCCCAACGACGTGACGGGGGTCGTGGCCCACGGGACCTCCGGGATTCGCAGGAGCTGCATGAGCAGGAACAGGACCGGGATGGACACCAGCCACCATCTGCGTGGAGTCATCGTCAGCGTGGGGCGTTCTCGCCAGACGTCCCGGCCCCAGCCGGAACGCCGCACGAAATACAGGCCCGCAAGGATGAGGATCGGTAGGGAGATCAGCTCGTTGAGTGTGAACTGAATCAAGGGGTCACCCACGGGTAGAGCCGCGCTCACGGCGTTCGACCCGGCCACTGCCACCAGGACATACACGGCGATAGCGACCAGGCCGATCCAGACACGACGGGGTATTCGGTCGTTGCGCGGCTGGCCTGCCGACATTCCTGCTGCGGCATCCGGTGTGTGGGGTGAAGAGGCGCGCGGGTTCATGAGACTCCGAATCTGCCCATCTCAGGGAGGAAACCCTGATCAGTGGCGTGCTGACGTGTTGGGGGAGGCATCGCCTTCGTGGTGATCGACTCCCGGTCCAGCAGGACCTCGACGGTTTCCATGTGAGCGTGCGTGGAAGGATCTGGGCTTAATATTGCTTCGATCGGTCCGGTTTCGATGGGAATGCTCGCGGACGATGAACACGGCGATGAGGCCGAAGAGGATGTAGAGGAAGTTGAAAAGACCGGCGAGGGCGATCAGGCCGCCGGCGCCTTCGGTATGGGAATGAGCGTCTATCCCGCCGGTGGCGAGGATGGTCGTCGGGTCGGTCGCGGCATGCAGCAGCATCGCCCACACCAGACGGCCGGTGACCCGCATTGAAAGGTACATCATCGCGCCGAACCCAAAGGTGTAGATCACGGTGACCAGGACCAGGGCTGGCGCTTGCCCCGAGAGGATGTTGCCGACATGGAGCAGTGCGAAGAACAGGGACGAGAGCATGAATGCCAGGCGCTCACTGTGTCCGCCGCGGCGGATCATCGTGACGACCAGGCCCCGGGTAGCCAGTTCCTCAGTGAAACCCACACAAAGCCCCAACAACAGGATGCTCAGCACGAGCGTGACGGAGTACGCCGACCAGTTCGTGGCAATGAGCCGCATCAGGATCGGAACGATGATCAGCGCCACGGCCAGCCACATCCACCCGCGGCCCCGAACGGGCTGGGGCCCGAAAAGTTCGCGGGTCCAGCCCAACGACCGCGCGAAGCCAAACAGCAGCAAGCCCGCCAAGACGATGGGAAGAGCCATACCCAAAAGGACGCTCATCGCATCGGCGAGGGGATTCGCTTCGTCGATGACATCTCCGAATACCGCGGCGATCCCTCGTCCGAGAAGCTCGTACACCACCCAATAAACGGCCACGAGCAAGAGCGCTTTCCACCACGTGCCCTGATTCCAGAACCGAACCCAACCCGACTCGACCTGTGCCATCACTGCCCCCGCAGATAGACCCCTGAAGTAGAGGCGGATGCGATCCAGCCTAAGCGCATCCCGGAGCCACGGCTACGAACCACCAGGTGTGCAGCCTCCAGCAACACATCCGCTCGGAAAAGCCAGGAACATCATGACCAAGCCGACACCCCCACCGACCTCACCTACACCGCCGGCACAGCAACTACTTCTGGTCCGGCTTAGAAGTAGGTGTTCTCAGTTCCACGGTTCCTCCGGCTCCATCGACTCCACAGCCTGAGTAGTTCATCCAAGTACGTCGTCCGGTGGAAGGATCCTTTTTCGAGACGCACTCAAGCGTCCGCCGTGAGGACGATTGGCGTGGTGTTGTTCGTGGAGCAGTCGCCGTATTGCTGGTTCTCGCCGGGACCCTGGTGCTTATCTGCGGACTCACTGCCCGGAAGCCAACGGGGCATGCCGCCTTTCCTGATTCAGATCCCCTTATCCGTATTCCTGATTTGTCCTGCTGTTCTGGCTGCCCGGCAGGATGTGCGCTTTCGCCCACAGTTGGTGGAAGTGGTTAATGGGTCCGTTGCCTTGCCCAACCTGCAATTCATCGGCGTTGGTAAGGGCGTCCTGGAGCCAATCTTTGGTCTGGGAAAGCGCTACCGTCCAGTCGCCGGTCCGTGCCATCATGGTGGCGATGGCGGAGGACAGTGAACATCCGGTTCCGTGCGTATTCTTGGTGTTCACCCGGGGGGTGATAACTTCGAAGACCTCCCCGCGTTCTGCGCTTTCCAACCGCCTGGAGGTATCCACGAGTGCGTCTGGGCTCACGTCTGTGTCCAGGTGGCCGCCCTTGACGAGTACCACCGTTTCTGCGGCCCTGGACAGTTGGCTGGCTTGGTCAAGAGCGGCCGGCCACTGTGCGCTGATTGGGGCGTTCACCAGAACAGCGAGTTCGGGAAGGTTGGGGGTGACCAGGTGCGCCCTGCCGACCAGCTCCCGCAACGCGGCTTCGGCGTCGGAGGCCAGGAGCCGGTCCCCGCTGGTGGCAATCATGACGGGGTCCAGCACCACCAAAGGCGGCCGCACCCGCTCGAGCCACTCCCGGACAACGGTGATGGTCGCAACGTTTCCCAGCATGCCGATCTTCACCGCATCGATCCTCACATCATCACTGACCGCGTCGAGTTGTTCTTTGAGGAACTGTGGTGGCGGGGTGTGCACGGATCGGACGCCGCGCGTGTTCTGCGCCACCAGGGATGTGACCGCCGCCATTCCGTACCCGCCGAGTGCGGCAATGCTTTTCAGGTCGGCCTGGATACCGGCTCCACCGGTCGGATCGGTCCCGGCGATACTGAGGACGCGGGGAACATCGCGCAGGGTCAGGTCACCTAGGAACACCATTCCGCCTTCAATGCTTCGGCCGCGGATCGAGGATCATCGGCAGCGCACACTGCCGATACGACGGCCACCCCAGCGGCACCGGCATCCCGCAAGGGGCGTATATCAGCGCCACTGATTCCACCGATGGCCACGCAGGGCAGGGAACAGGAGGCAGTAAGGGCGCCGAAACCGCTGATTCCCAATGGTTCGGGATGATCGGGTTTGGTGGCGGTCGCGAAAATGGCACCGACCCCCAAGTAGTCCACTGTCCCCTCGGGTAACCTGTGCGCAGTTTCGATCTCGGTGCTGGTTGCCGCGCTCAGACCGACGATGGTTTCCGGTCCTACCAGGGCTCGGACGGAATGCGCCGGCAGGTCGGACTGACCGACGTGCACCCCGGCTACCTGCGCTCCTGCCGCCCGTGCCGCCAGGAAAATATCCACCCGGTCGTCGACCAGCACCGGGACCTTGGCTCCGACGGAATCCGCGACAGTCACGAGCAGGTTCAGCAGGTCCCGGGCGGAGGCTTCCTTGTCCCGTACCTGAACCATCGTGGCACCTCCTGCGACCGCCTCGGCGGCGACAGCGGCAACGGTCCGTGGGCTGCACTGCGCCGTATCAGTCACCAGGTACAGCGGCAGATGTTGCCTCGGGTCTGCCCTGAAATCACGCCGGTTCACCGTGCGTGGCCCGGCGCATCGACAGGACGGAGGTCCAGCGTCTTGAGGACGTCATCGGGCCCGATGCGCGCAAGACTGTCGAGGAAGCCCACCGCAAAGCTCCCCGGGCCGTATGCCTGCTCCGCGGCCTGCTCCGCGGCAATGGTGTAAACGCCGGTGGCCGCTGTCGCTGCTATAAGCGCATCATCGGTCAATGACGCGAAGGCGGCCATCACAGCACCGAGGGCGCACCCACCACCTGTGACCCGGGTCAGCAGGGCGTGCCCGTTGGCCACGCCAATCATTTGTCCGCCGTGTCCGACGAGCAGATCCACCGCACCCGATACCGCCACCGCCGACCCGCTGGAGCCAGCCAAATGCTGTGCGGCCTCGAGAGCGGACAGAGGGTCCTCGGTCGAATCCACTCCCCGGCCCCCGGCACCCACCCCGGCCAGCGCCATGATCTCCGAGGCGTTGCCGCGGATGATGTGCGGGCGTTGCGTGACGAGCTGGTGGGCCAGCTCCGTGCGGACAGTCAGAGAACCGACCGCCACGGGATCCAGGACCCATGGTGTTCCGGCAGCATTGGCGGCCTGCACGGCTTCGACCATCGCCGTTTGTTGCTCCTGCCCCGGAGTGCCCAAATTAATTAGGACCCCCGAGGCTACGGACGCGAATTGTCCGGCCTCCTCGGGTATGTCCACCATTGCCGGAGATGCCCCTACGGCGAGCAGGACATTCGCGGTGAAGTTGGTCACCACGGCGTTGGTGATGCTCTGCACCAGAGGGCTTCGGGCCCTCAACTCCTCGAGCAGTGCGGCACAATCCGATGATGTATAGCGAATAGCCATCCGCGACATCCCTTCGCTAGTTCGAACTAGATCAGGTTCAACGGGTATCGATTCTCAGCTGCACCATTGGCGGGCAGCACCCCGTGTCACTACTGCCACCTTAGCGTCTCCAGGTACAGCGCAGTCGACAGCAGCAACTTGTGGAATGGCACTCGACTCCGGTCAGAGCCAGCCGAAGGACACGATGGCCCGCGGCTCAAAACACGTCCCAACCGCACGATGACCGCGATCAAGGAACTCACCTCCTCCCGTGCACCGCCCGACGAAGACCCAGCCGTATTCAGGACCCAAAGCAGCACCGACCCCGGACAACGCGGACACAACCACCCACACCTTCTCCTGCACGACACGTCCCTGGTCCCTGGGTGCCGGGTTCGCCCGAGCCTTCCTGCCCTACCGGCAAAAAAATCTTCTACTGCTCTTCAACGTTGTATCCAAAACACCAATTCTTTTCGGCGCGCCTCTTGGTCGCTACTTAACTGCTTTCGCCCCCTCCTCACCGACAGCACCAGCCCGATCTAAACCTGCGCCGACCCACCCTCGGGAAAGCCCCTCCCAAGCGTGCACCGACGAGACTCCGAAGGCACTGTCACTCCCATGCAAAACACAAGTCGGTGTACCCGGATCAGCCAGGAAAAACCTGCGCAGGCGTTGCTCGTTCAAGAACGCACATGAGTCGCGCCACAACAAGCCCGCAAGCCACCCCCGCGGTGCCACAATCGTTAGAATCCACCCCGTCCAGCCGGGCCGCCCAACCCCGTCTCAGCCAGCCGGGGTTTACTGTGGGAATAGTGACACGGGGTGCCGGTTGTGACTGGCTGAGATGACACCCGTTGAACCTGATCCAGTTCGAACTGGCGAAGGGATGTCCTCCCAGCACCTTCGGGTGTCGGTTACGCATTCCGTCGCCCTGACTCCGGGGAAGTCCCTTGACGCAACTCATAGAACAGATCGTGTTGATCACCGGCGGCGGCCGAGGACTCGGCGCCAGGATCGTCGAAGCCTTCGCCGCCGAAGGCGCACGGGTGGTCATCAACTACCGCACCAGCCGCGACAGCGCCCAGGAACTATCAACTTGTATCGGTCCCTCACAGGCCGTAGCGCTGGAAGCAGATGTCACCAATCCCGAGCAAGTACACACCATGCTCAAGCACGCACAAGAACACTTCGGCTCCCCGGTCACCACCGTGGTCAACAATGCCCTGGCCCCCTTCTCCTTCAACGGAGACGCCCGCACGCCCGCAGCAGAAATCGGTTGGGACGCATTCGCCGCCCAGTTCTCCGGGAGCGTCCGGGGAGCCCTGAACACCATCCAAGCCGCTCTGCCCGGAATGCGGGAACAAGGGTCCGGGCGGATCATCAACATCGGCACGAACTTGTTCCAGAACCCTGTAGTGCCCTACCACGACTACACCGCGGCCAAAGCGGCCCTACTCTCGCTGACCCGAACCTTGGCCAAGGACCTGGGCCAGCACAACGTGACAGTGAATATGGTCTCCGGCGGCCTGCTGCGCACCACCGACGCCAGCGCAGCGACCCCCGAAGAGGTCTTTGACCTCATCGCTACCTCCACGCCCCTAGGACGTGTCACCACCCCGCACGAGTTCGCAGACGCAGTCCTCTTCTTCGCCTCACCCTGGGCACGGTCAGTCACTGGTCAGAACCTGGTAGTCGACGGCGGCCTCGTCATGGACTAGTCCGAGAAGAAACCAGCGCCGCGCCCGTTTCAGGGCATCAGTAAGCCCACCAAACGCCCACAATCAGTTCGGGTGCCCCATGCTGCGGTGCTGGAACGCACGTGGAATGACAAGCACCAGCACGGCCAGACGACCCCGCCGTGAACGTTTGAACTCAGCGCGTTCCCGCTGTTACATCCGGGGACTGTCCGATAAACGGTCGTTCGTTGACGCAGTTCCGCTGATCTCGAAGTACCCCGAGTTCACTGCAAAGGGGAACCACGTACGCAAGGTGACCTGCCAGGCCTGGGACTCAGTCACCGTCACTTCTGGGCTTCCGGGCATCGCGGAACTGCCTGGGAATTCGGAGCACCGTGATCGGCAGCGCAATCTTCCCGGGCACTTGTGGAGTCATCAGAGCTGGCCAGGTGCTGACACAATCGATTTTTGCGGCGGGGGGACTGTCCGATAAACGGTGTGTGGAGTCCGCCGGTTTTCATTAGTGGCTGGTTCTTTCGAACCGTCCGGCGAAGGTAATCGCGAACGCGTTGAGGGCGGGTTTCCACCTGATCACCCAGCGTGCTCTGCCGCCGGCGGTCGGGTCAAGGGACCGAGTCACGAGATACAGGCATTTTAGTGCCGCCGCCTCGTCGGGGAAGTGCCCCCTGGCTCTGACGGCTCGGCGGTAGCGGCCGTTGATCGACTCGATGGCGTTGGTCGTGCAGATGACCCGGCGGATCTCCACGTCGTATTCGAGGAACGGCACGAACTGAAGCCCACGAGCTCTCCCAGAGCTTCACGATCGCCGGAGACCGCTGGCCCCACTCTGCCGTGAACTCCGTGAACCGGTCTTTCGCCGCGGCCTCGCTCGGTGCCGTGTAGACGGGCTTGAGCGCCTTCACGATCCCGTCGCGGTGTTGGCGGCCGGCGTAGCGGAAGCTGTTGCGGATCAGGTGCGCGATGCACTGCTGCACGACCGTCCGCTCCCAGGCCGTGTTGACCGCCTCGGGCAGCCCTTTCAGGCCATCACACACGGCGATGAACACGTCTTCGACGCCTCGGTTCTTCAACTCGGAGAAGACCTGCAGCCAGAACCTGGCACCTTCACCCCCGTCGCCGGCCCATATCCCAAGGATCTCCCGCTCTCCGTTCGTGGTGACACCCATGACGACGTAGAACGGGATGTTGCGCACCTGCCCGTAACGGACTTTCACCACGATCGCATCGACGAAGAGCACCGGGTAAAGCGGATCCAGAGGCCGGGAGGACCACTCAGCCATCTCGCCGGCGACCTTCTCCGTGATCCGGCTGATGGCGTCCCTGGAAACCTTCGCCCCGTAGACCTCCTCGAAATGCGCCGCGATTTCCCCGGTGGTCAGCCCCCGGGCGGACAGCGAGAGCACGACCTGATCAATGCCGTCCAGGCGTCGTTTCCGCTTGGGCACGATCACCGGCTCGAACGACCCGTCCCCGTCCCGGGGTACCTCGATCTGGACCGGGCCGATCTCGGTCAGCACCGTCTTCACCCGGGTCCCGTTGCGCATGTACTCCGCGATCGGCGTCTGCCCGTGCTCGTGCCTAAGGTGTTCGGTCAGCTCCGCCTCCAGGGCGGTCTCGAGGACGTTCTTGGTCAGCTGGTTCAGCAGCCCGCCGGGGCCGACAAGGCTCACGCCCTGCTCCCTGGCCTGGGCGAGCACCCGTTGGGCAAGGTCCTTCTGGTCGATGATCTCTCCGGTCACAGGATCGATCATCGCCTCTATTGCTTCGGTCGTGAAGTCGTTCACGGCCATCTCCTCTCGGATCGGGCCGAACCCTCATACACCGTTTTTCTTACAGTCCCCGGCGGGGGCGTTCCCTAGGGTGTGTCAGGCGGGTTGTCGGTACCTGCGAGTATGCGAAGCCTGTGGAGCTGGTCGTCGATTTCCTGCAAGTCGGCGATGGCGGCGCATAGAAGTGTTTGGATCGGTGGTGGTGGGGGCGGCGCTGGCGGGGTTCGCTCCTCAGCGTCTACAGCGGATGAGTCCAAGATTGTCAGGACCTCGGCGGCCAGGCTGGACCGGACCGCTTCGAGTTCCTTCAGGGGGGTCATACCGGTTCCGGGGGTGCCGGCATCTGCCTGCCGCTGCATTGATGCCGGGTCACCGACGGACATCCCTTGATCCTTCCAGGAGGCGCATACAGCGTGGGCGGAACACTCCACGGTGCTGCCTGCGTGTGTTTCCTGCCCCGGGGGAGGAAGGCCGCTCAGATCGGCAGTGATGCGATCTGTAGTGGTGTGATCTGTAGTGGTGTGATCTGTAGTGGTGCGGTCAGCGCTGGCTGTGCACGCCCGGGCGCGGAAAGAACCTTGGGTCTTTGGGCTGGGTTCATCGTGAACGGGTCCGGGTCGGGGCGATGGTGTGCGGTGCTGCAGCTCCGGTTAGGGCTCCTGCCGTCGCACAGCGGTGGGGCCCTAACCGGAGGAATGGGGTTTTTCAGGTTGCCGCCGTGTTGGCTTTGGGGCGCCGGAGGTTGATGTGGTGAAACGACAGATGGTCATCACCTGCCGTGGGATCTGGCGGTGATGACCATCTGTCAGTGACGGGGCTATTCGGCCGGTGTCGCTGCTGGTTCGCCAGCGGTCTTTGCGCTCTTGTTGTGGTGAACGGCGATCGCGGCACCTGCGGCAAGGGCCACTCCGCCGCCGAGGCCGATCAGGCCCATGTCGGGTCCGCCGGTGTTTGTTCCTTCGATACCGGTCCCGGGTGCACCTGATGGCATGGATCCGCCGGGCTGTGCTGGGAGGTTTCCGCTGCCGTTGAGTTCGCCGTTGACACCGTTGGGGAAGAACCCGCCGGAGCGCACGGAATCCGGGGTCAGGTAGACAATGTTCAGGACCTGGCCCGGGGTGCGGCTGAAGGCGAGACCATTGGCGTCGGTGGGCACCAGGTTCGCGGTGTCGTTGAGCACGATGGGCTGATCGATGTCTTCTGGTCCGTCGACGCTGTCGCGAAGATCCGAGATCGCCACAGTGGGGGCGATAAGATCGAGTCCGGAGAGCGTGGTCCTGATGATCCCTGAGTGATACGCCTCGACCGCGAGGATGCCGGCGGCTGCGTCCAGGAACGTCTTGTTGGTGATCAGGGGGGCGGCGCCCTTGTAGGCGGTGACTCCGACATCTTCGAAGATGAAAGCGCCCAGGAGGAAGTTTTCTTCGCTCTCGTAGACATCGAACGGTTCGCCTTCTTTGATCAGCCCGGCAGCCACGGCTGCTGCGGTGAAGCTCGCGCCGATGTCGATGGCCGGGCGGGACACCGCGGCACCGCCCAGGGCGGTGCGAAGGAAAGCGACGTGTGCTTTTTCGTCAGCGGCGATTTCCCGGGCGTACTGCTCGATCTTCTTTGTTTTGAACGGCACAGCGTGTCCTCCGGTGACATCACCGGGGGTCCCTGTTCCACCGATCAGATCCGAGGACAACCCCTGGCCGTCAATGGCCCGCAGGTAAAACTCGGCCTCAAGGTATTCCAGGTTCAAGGCGAAGTTCAGGATCGCGGAATCGCTGGGGCCCTGCATGTCCGCGGGCTGGGCGCTGGCCGGAGCCGCTGAGGCGAGCATCGCCGCGGAACTCACTCCGAGGCCGGCGATTCCAGCGGTCTGGAAGAAGCGGCGGCGATCCACCGCATTTTCGGCGCTTCGGGAAATAGCTTTGGCAATAAAACTTTTATCGAACATGACCAGCACCGACCGTTCGTTAGAAACCATAAAGGGATGAAACAACCTTCGCGTACTCCTGATCCTCACGCGTCACACAGGATATGACAAGAGTTCAGCCTGACTTTTAGTGAAATTAAAAATCCCGCATCAGCCGCGGTGGGAAGAGATCAGGTGCGCGTAGGCGACGACGTTTTGATTGAACTCCCCCGTTGACGGATCGAATCCACCGCAGGTAATGAGTCGAAGCTCCGCGCGGTCCGCCTGCCCGTAGACCTCCACCGAAGGAAACGAGGCCTTATCGTAGGTGTCCACCCGGTACACCTGGAACACGGCAATCGTCCCGTCCGCACGGGTCACCGAGACCTGATCGGTGTCGGTGAGCTCATGGAGCCGGTAGAACACGCCCACACCGGTCTGGGTCGAGTTCACGTGTCCGAGGATGACCGAGGATCCCAGCTCACCCGGAGTCGGGGAGTTCTTGTACCACCCGGCGGGAGAATCGGCATCTCCTGGCGGAACGGACACTGTCCCGTCGGCCTCCAAGCCAAGATCCATCAGTGTGGAGGTGACACCGATGATGCCTATATCAAGAGTGACAGGCGCTGAGGGTGGCAGAACCGGCCCGAGGACCGACGTGGCGGTGGCGTCCTTGCCGGGCGTTGCGGAAGGAACAGGAGCCGCTGCAGGGGCGGGAACGCTGGAGGGTTCAGCGGCGCCCGGGCTGGTTCCAGGTGATGTGTCCGGCGGGGCCGGGGTTTGCGCTTGTGCGGTGGCCTCTTCCCTTATCGGGGCGGCGGCGGCCGGGGCGGCGGAGGGTTCAACATCACCGCGGTAGGCAACCGCATTGGATGCCGCCTCGCTTGAGAGCCCCACTCCGGCTGTCGCCACGCCGCCCACCAGAAAGGCCGCGGCCACACCGGTGAAGAGCCGGCTGGTGCGCGGGGCGCCGCTCACGGCGCCGCGGTGTCGCATCCCTCTGGAGCTGTGTCGCATCTAAGGCCCTGGCCCGCTCTTTCCGTCGGTGGAATCGTCCGCTTCAAGGTAATGATGACGGCCAAAGCCACATCGATGAGCGGGGATCCGTGGTGCAGTTCTGACCTCTGACAGTAGTGCGGGGAATTCCGCCTGTCGATACACGCTTGATCAACGACGGCACCTCAGGAATCCGCTCTACGGTCCTGTGTCGTCATGAGCGATTGCTCCGCCGGAGCTTATAAAAACCGACGCCCTGGACGGGTGCATCACCGGGCATCCCCTGAAAGGGTCGATGCTTCTACACCTCGATCGGATTCTGCCGGCATAGCTGGCGCAGCTGGCACCGGCGGGGCAGGAGCCGCCGGGGACTCATCTGCAGGGTGCGATACGGGGCTCGGGGTCTCGCGCCGGCCGACCTTCCCGGCATCGGGTTCGGCCGGACCCTCCGGTTGCTGCAGTGCCGGTGCCGGCACTGCTGACGCTCCTGTGTGCGGGGTCGTGGGCGTCGAGGGTGGCCCGGTGAGTGTTTCGCTGAACTCCTCGGTGAGGGCGTCTTTGATGATCCGTCGCGGATCGTATTGCCGGGGATCGAGTTTGCGCCAGTCCACGTCGTCAAGTTCAGGGCCCATCTCCTCGCGCAGCTGCTCGCGGGCCCCGTTGGCCATCCTGCGCAGATTCCTGACCAGTTGACCGAGTTGCGCAGCGTATTCCGGTAATCGCTCGGGCCCCAGAATGAGCACACCCAAAACGACCAGGACTATCAGTTCGAGACCGTTGATACCCAGCATGGTGAGAAGACTACAGCGACGATTCTCCTTGCACACCGGAAACGACCGGGGGCAGAGGATTCACCTCGGCGGACAACCCCCGTTCGGGCCCTTGTCAGGGCATCACACGCGGTGGGGGTGTTGACAGTGGCTGGCAGTGTCAGATTCCGTCGATGACGGACGCCGTGTCCGCGGTCAGATCGAGGTGGGCCTGCCGTGCGGCGTGGCGTCGTGCACGCCTTTTGTCGTTCAGAAGGCATATCCCGATGGCCACGCAGAACAGCAGCAGCATGGGGGCCGCGAGGTAGAACATGCTCATTGCGTCCGCTCCGGGTGCGGCCATGGCTGCGAAGAGGCAGATCAGGAAAAAGGTGATCCGCCATGCCTTTAGGACCTGCCTGCCGGTGATGATTCCGACCATGTTCAGACCGACCAGGATGACGGGCAGGAGGAAGGCTATCCCGAAAGCCAGCATCAGGCGCAGCAGGAAAGCGATGAACACCGTGACGGTGATGATGTTCGAGAAACCGCCAGGGGTGAAGTCCGTTAACACCCGCACAGCGTTGGGAAGGATCAACCATGCCAGGAAGATCCCTGAGAAGAACAGCGGGACAGCGACTGCAATGAAGGTCAGGGCGACGCGGCGCTCTTTGGTTCTTAAGCCGGGCGTGATGAAAGCCCACAGCTGATACAGCCACACGGGGCTGGAGATGACGATCCCGAGGAACACGGAGACCTGGATCATCAAATCGAAGGGAGAGGCCACAGCGTCGAAGTTCAGCGCAGCGGTCCGGTT
>NZ_CADCTE010000042.1 GCF_902805515.1 uncultured Arthrobacter sp.
ACCCTTGCCGGCGAGGACGTCGCGGCGTTCCGCGACCTCATCTCGACCTACGAGCAGGAGCACAACGTTCCCGCCGCCGAGATCGCCGCGGCGCTTGCCGTCATGGCCCAGGGTGGCAACCCGATCCTGGTCCAGGACATCCCGGTGGCCCCCGCCGGCCAGCGTGAGCGCGCCGAGGGCCGCAAGGACGCCTTCGGGTCCCGCGGGCCGACACGCACCCTCACCGAGGGCAACGCGACGTACCGGATCGCCGTCGGACGCCGCCAGCGCGTCATGCCGGGCTCCATCGTCGGTGCCATCGCCAACGAGGGCGGGCTTTCCTCCTCGCAGATCGGCGGCATCGACATCCGCGCCGACCACACCCTGGTTGAACTCCCCGCGGAGCTCTCCAAGGACCAGTGGCGCGCCCTGTCGAAGACCCGCATCGGCGGCGAGCTGATCCACCTCGAGCTCGACAAGGGCCGCAAGCCCAGCCGCGAGCGCCCGGCCGGCGAGTTCAAGAAGCCCTTCAAGAAGGAATTCTCGAAGGATTCGAAGGACTTCAAGAAGCGCGACGGCGACACCCGTTTCGCCAACGACGCCACCCGCAAGCCGCGGTCGGGCAAGGCTGCCGGAGCCGGTCTCGGCCGCTCCAATGCGCAGTCCGACCAGTGGTGAAAATCACCTAGACTAACCCCTTCGGATCCCCGCCACGGCGGGGATCCGGAGCGGAATCAGGGGTCCGCCCGCCAGGGTGGTTGTTGATTTCGCACAGCGGCTCGGAACTGGTAAAGTTTCTTGTCGTTGCCCCCCTAGCTCAGTGGTAGAGCGCGTTCTTGGTAAGAACGAGGTCACCGGATCGATTCCGGTGGGGGGCTCGTAAATGAGGGGCCCGTGACGATCATCCGATCGGTGCGGGCAGACTCATTTAGGGCGGTGTAGCTCAGCTGGTTAGAGCGCACGACTCATAATCGTGAGGTCGTGGGATCGAGTCCCACCACCGCTACAAATAGCAATCCCCGAGGCCCCGTTGGCCTCGGGGATTTTTTTTAGGGCCGGTTCGCAGCCCCGGCCCGGCTGGCAGGAGTCCGGGGTGGGGACCGCCTGGCGAAGCGTGTCCCAAACCACGCAGAGTGGCCCGCCGCGTCCTCGACCGTCACGCGGACCTCTCGCAACATAAAGAGCCGTCTCTTTCCCTCACGACTGCGAAGACGTACATTTATCCCCGTGCACCGCCAGAACAACCCGCCGTGCGGCTCTGGCGATTCCCATGCGATGGCCTGAACGCCGACTTAACCCAGTCAGATCAGGCCCTTCCAAGAGCCCTGCCGCGCGTAGTGTTGCCAACCAACCTCACCCAGCCAGGTGCTGCTCCATCTCAAACGACCAGCATCGAACGGAGTCCGGTGTGCAGAAAACTCCAAGGCAGATTACTCCGAGGTATGTCGAACGACCCGCGCGCATGGTTGTGGCACTGCTCCTTGTGCTGGGCACCGCGTTCGGCGCCCCCGTCGCCCCGGCCGTGGCCGTCACCCCTGACCCTCTCACCTGTGCGGGTTATCCCGAGAAGCGTCACTTTGTGGATGCCCAGTCCTGGTGGCTGCCCACCCCTGGCGCGATTCCTGCCGGTACAGACCATGGTCATATCCATGTCGGAGCCTGTATTCCTGAACGCGAAACCGTGACCGGGCCATTCACCCTCGATATCCGGATGATTCTGCATGATCCCGGTCGCCAGCAGGTCAATACCGGCACGACCTCGACGCCCTACGTGGCGGTCGTCATGAAGGGTGCGACCACTGAGACGACGCAGTCCAAGCTCTACCAAACCGGTTGGACGTGCCCCACTCCAGGTACATGCACCCGTTGGGGCAAGGTGCGGGTTGATCCGTCCATTTTCTCGACCGACGGCCTCAAGGAAACGCGGCTGCGCTTCTTTTCCGACGTCGCAGACCCTGCTGCGGGCGGCAGGACAGTACCAGCCCGCATGACCGCCTCCCTCAACTTTCAGTACAACGTCGATCTGTCCCCCACCCGCGCCGTGAGCGATGTCTCCCGCGATCCCTATCTGCGCGGTAAGGGATGGTACTCGGCGCCCGGGAGCGAACTGGCCGAGGGCGGCTACTGTGAGGCCGCTCTCGCGACTGTTCCGGTCCCCAACATTCCCATCAGCGGCACCTGGTCACCCGCCGTCAGGATGGCGTGGCACGGCGAGGCGGGGGACCCGCGGGTGACGGCCCATGAGGTCCGCATCGACCCGGATCTCCATGCCAATGTTCCCGGTCTGATCCTCCGGCGGGCGGGCGGGGAGTACGACGGGCGAATCAGCATCGACACCACCCGGCTGACCAATGGCATGCACAAGCTGTTCCTGCGCGCCGACTGCAACGACCGGCACGGTCGCAACTCGACCACCTCGGGCATCTTGATCGTGCCGTTTGAAGTTCGCAACGCCACCTAGGGCTTTCCGCCCGACGGGAGGTGTGCGGCTGCCGCGGCTGCGGCACCACTCCCGTCGAGGCGGGTGCCTGCGACAGGGGCGTTACGCCGGGCCCGCAGAGTGCGGCGCCGGTGCCTGGCTGGTTCCCAGCCGGCGGGCCTGCAGCACCGTGTCCCGGACCAGCGCAGCGTGGCCCGCCGCGTCCTCGACTGCACGCGGACGCGCCTCGGAGGCGGTGATGTCCCAGCCGCCGTCGAGCAGGGGGATGAGGTCCTCCGCGGTGTAGAACAGCTCGGGCATCGGGGGCCGACGCGCCGCCGTCTGCAGGTCCGAGGGGTGGTGCCCGACAATGAGCAGCGTGCCGCCCGGCGCCACCGCGGCAGCGAGGCCGGCGAACAGCACCGAGCGTGCCGGTTCCGGCAGCTGCATGAACTGTGCCGAGACCAGATCGAAGCCGCCTGGTTCCGGCGGCGCCTCGATCAGGTCGGCGTGCACCCAGTCGACGCGGGCGGCCACCGCAGCGTCCTCGAGCCGGGCCTGCTCGCGGGCCCGGCCGAGGGCCACCTCGGAGATGTCGACGCCGGTCACCCGCCACCCGCTGCGGGCCAGCCACAGCGCGTCGGCGCCCTCGCCGGAGCCGACATCGAGCGCGCGCCCGGGAGGCAGCGCGGAGGCCGTGGTGACGAGGTGGGGATTCGGGTTCCCGCTCCACACCCGATGGTGCTCGGCGTAGCGCCGGTCCCAGAACTCCTGATCCATCTCAGTGTGCATGGCTCTCCAGCTCCGCTGTGCCGTCGGGTGTCCCCGTGGTGGTCCCATTGTCGTGCCCGGCCGGCGCCCCGCCAAGGGCCTGCCCGGCGCCTGCCCGGTGCCGCTCCACGGCGGCCGCCGCGTCCTCGGCGAGGAGGTCCCCGTTGATCGCCGCCCCGGCCATCAGGCCCGCCGCAGACGAGGCCATCACCTGGGCCACCGGATCCGCCACGTTGCCGGCCGCCCACACCCCGGGAACGGAGGTGCGGCCCTGCGGGTCGACCTCGGCCGAATACCCGATGCCCATCGGGTGCTCCGTAATCCGCACGCCGAGGGACTCAAGCAGCGCCGACCGCGCCGCGAAGCGCGGTGCGACGACGAGGGCATCGAGCGGAAAGCCGTCACCGGACTCGAGGCGCACGCCCGAGAGCGAGCCGTCCGTCTCCTCGACCGCTTCGACCTTGCCGGAGACGACGCGCACCGACAGCGCCGCAAGAAGCTCCCACTCATCGTCGGTGAGCTCCGGTCCGGTGTGCAGGAAGAGCGTGACCTCGCTGCTGAGCTGCCGGAACATCTGGACCTGGTGCATGGCCATCGGACCGGTCGCCAGGACGCCGATGGCCCGGCCGCGGGCCTCGTACCCGTGGCAGTAGGGGCAGTGGATGACGCCGGAACCCCAGTGCGCGGCGAGCCCCTGGACGTCGGGCAGTTCGTCGGTGAGCCCGGTCGTCACGAGCAGGCGCCGGCCGGAGAGCCGCCCGCCACCGCCAAGGGTGACGGTGAACCCCTCCGGATCCTTCTCGATGTCCACCGCCTCCGCATCGATCAGGACCGACCCGTAGGACGCCGCCTCGGTCCGGCCGGCCGCCACCAGCTCGAGCGGCGGCACTCCATCGCGGGACAGGAAGTTGTGGACCCCGGCCGCGGGGGCGTTCCGCGGCGACCCGGAGTCGATCACGGCCGTGGTGCGCAGCGACCGGCCGAGGGCCACCGCCGCGCTGAGTCCGGCCGGGCCGCCGCCGATGATCACGACGTCATAGCGCGAAGAGTCTTGCATGGTGCTTCTCCTTTTCCGAGGCGCCTACCGTCGGCGTCCTCGTATCCACTCTCCCGCCGGTTGGGAGTGCTGGCAACATTCCTTGCCGATATGGCAAGATGCGGGGATGGAGAATGATCTTTCATCGGTTTTTGACGCCATGGGCCCACGGTTGCGCGCACTGCGCCAGCAGCGGGGGCTGACCCTCGGTGAGGTGTCCGAGGCCACTGGCGTCTCGGCGAGCACCCTGTCGCGCCTCGAGGGCGGCCAGCGGCGCCCCAACCTCGAACTGCTCCTGCCCCTGGCCCGACTGTTCCAGGTGCCGCTGGACGACCTCGTCGGCGCGCCGACCACCGGGGATCCGCGGATCCATCTGCGGCCGATCCGGCACAGCGGCATGACGGCCCTTCCCCTGACCCGCCGGCCCGGCGGGCTGCAGGCGTACAAGATGGTGCTCGCCGCCGACGCGCGGAAGGGTGAACCCGAGCTCCGCGTGCACGAAGGGTATGAGTGGCTGTACATCCTCAATGGACGCCTGCGCCTCGTGCTCGGCGACAAGGACTTCGTCCTGGGGCCCGGGGAGGCCGCCGAATTCGACACCCATACCCCTCACTGGTTCGCCTCCGCCGACGAGCACCCGGTGGAGTTCCTCAGCCTGTTCGGCCACCAGGGGGAGAAGATGCACGTCCGGGCCCGGCCCAAGGCCTAGGAGCAGGCGGGGATGCCCGGCGGGCCAGCGGGCGGAGGACGCCGCGCGGCGGGGCGCCCGATCGGCGGACATGCCGGATTACGCCGGTGAGTGGCTCTGGCGGATCTCCGCCCGCTTCTCCGCGTAGACGGTGGTCTCCACGGCGACGAGCAGCGCGCACAGTCCGAAGACAAGGCCCAGCGCCGCCAGCGGGGCGAACCCGGAGGCGGCCGGGATCAGGGCCAGCAGGACGGCGGCGGTGCTGAGCCGCCACGTTTTCCAGTACCCGCCGACCCTGCGCCAGAACGCCGCATGGGCCAGGAGATACAGCGCCGTCCCGCCCAGCAGGGCGCCGGCCCCCAGCCAGCCGTAGCCGGACGATTCATCGAGGTGCGCCAGGGCATCCTCGACCCCGAGCGCCGACAGCACGACCCCGGCGATCAGCGGGAGGTGGAGGTAGGTGTAGGCGTCGACGGCGAGAGCCGACCGCGCCTGCCCGCGGAGGCGTGCCAGCACGTGCTCGGCCGCGATCGCCAAGACATCGAAGTACAGCCACCACAGGCAGATCGACAGGCCGACGCCGAAGACCGCGCCCAGGATCATCAGGGTGCTCACCGGGCGTTCCGAGGCGCCGACGCCGATGGAGATGATCGACTCGCCCAGGGCGAGGATCACGATGAGCCCGTAACGCTCGGTCCAGTGGGCGGCGGAATGGACCCGCCAGTTGCCCCCGGCGGAGGTGAGGTAGGTCAGGGTGATATCCGCGGCGAGGCCGGCCAGCCAGAACCACGTCTGGGACGGCCCGCCGATGAGCGCCCCGGTGATGATGATGGCGGAGCCGGTGAACATGGCGCTCGAGGTCTTGATCACCTGGCGCCGGAGCGGGGCGTCGTCCCCGGCGGCGACCAGGTACAGCCCGATGTGAACCAGGCGCACGACGAAGTAGGCCACCGCGAACACGAGCGGTCCGTCCAGGCCGCCGGCCATGTCGTGGAAGGCCTCCGGGATGGTCAGGGCCGCGATGAACATCGCCATCATGGCGAGCGACATCCCGAGCCGCACAATTCCCTCGTCGACGTGGGTCTGGTTGGCGAGCCAGGAATAGCAGACCCAGGACCACCAGAGGATGCCCAGGATGATCATGCCCTGGAGCACACCGAGGCCCGTGTGTTCGTGGGCCATGAATCCGGTGACCTGGGTGAAGGCGAAAACGAAGACGAGGTCGAAGAAGAGTTCGAAGGTTGTGACCCGGTGGGACTCGTTTGAGACCCGGACCTGGCGCATCGATCGGAAGGCGGGAAACATACGGAAAGCATAAATTGCGGGCCGGGCGGTGTCTCCGATCCGAACCCACTGTTACTCGCCTGCGGCTTCGACAATCAGGGTACTTATAGGATGGGCGAAGGCAATGACCGCTAAGCAGCCGCCCCGTCAGGTGTGCGGGGGGATGGACTTACATGACCGAACGTGACTCCGTATGGAGCGCCGACAGCACGAACGACACCTACCCCACGAGGGCGAGCCGGCGCCGCCAGTCCCTGCTCGAGGGGGACCCGGGCGACCGGTGGGAGCCGCTGCCCGCCGATGGGGAGCCCGATGGCACTCCGGCCGCGTACGGGCCCGACGCAGCGCCGGACTACGCCCCCTCGATCGGCGCCCGGACGACGGGCACGGTTCCCTACGGCACGGTTCCCTACGGCACGGTTCCCTACGGCACGGTTCCCTACGGCACGGTTCCCTACGGCACGGTTCCCTACGAGCCGGAGCCCTTTGAGGCCGACCTCTCCGACGCCCGGGCGTTTGAGGCCGATCTTTCCAACGCCGGAGCGATCGAGTCCCAGCCCGCCGACACGGGCCTCCCCGACGCCGAACCGGGGGAGTCCCAACTGATTGAGCACGGCCGGGCGCCGCGCGGAGCGTTCGGCACCGAACCCTTGGCGGAGCTTCCCCCGCAGCCGGCCGACCCTCCGGTCACCCGCCAGCGCGCCTCCGCGGCGCGGACCGGCCGCCGCTCCTTCCTCACCCCCGACACGGCAGTGGTGCCCGCCGAAACCGGCCTGCGGGGAGCCCTGACCCGCATCGGTGTGCGGATTCCGCCGTCCGCCGCGGAACTGACGGTGCGCGCGCACACCCGCGCCGTGAGCCAGCACTGGCCGGGCCCGCGGACGATCGCCGTCGTGAACGGCAAGGGCGGGGCCAACAAGACCCCGACCACCGTGATGCTCGCGGCGGTGTTCGCACGCAACGGGGGCGGGCCCGTCCTGGCCTGGGACAACAACGAAACCCGCGGCACCCTCGGGTGGCGGACCGAGCAGGGCCCGCACGAAGCCACCGTGCTCGACCTGCTCCCGCAGACCGGCGCCCTGCTCGCGCCGTCCGCCCAGTCGGCGCTGCTCGCCCGCTACGTCCACCACCAGACCGAAGACAAGTACGACGTGCTGCGCTCCAAGCCCGACGTGCTGGCCTCGGAGCAGAAGGTCACCTCGCGGGACTTCGACGCCCTGCACGAGGTCGCCTCGAAGTATTTCCGGCTCAATGTCGTGGATTCGGGCAACGACGAGACGGCCGAACGGTGGCTGCGCATGCTCCACCACACCCACCAACTGGTCATCGCCACCACCACCCTCGAGGAGCACGCCGAGGCCGGGGCCCTGCTGCTTGAGGCCCTGCGGGCCCGCGGCGGCGACTACGAGCAGCTCTCCCGTAACGCGGTGGTCATCGTCAGCCAGTCCGACAAGAACGGCACCGCGGCCCAGGCCCAGGCCATCGCCGCGGGCTTCACCGAGCTGGCCCGCAGCGCCGTCACCATCCCCTTCGACCCCGCCCTGCTGAAGGGCAGGATCCGCTACGGCTCCCTGCGTCCCGCTACCCAGCGGGCCTGGCTCGCCGCGGCGGCGGCGGTGGCCGAAGGCCTCTGAGCCACGGTTCATCAGCTTGCTTACTAGTCGCTGGATTTCCTAGGCTTAACCCGTCAGCAGAAATCTCCAGTGGAGGAGCAACCATGGCAGCACATGACCTGACGGGAAAGAAAGTCGCGTTCCTGCTCACGGACGGCGTCGAGCAGATCGAACTGACCAGCCCCTGGAACGCGGTGAAGGAAGCCGGCGGGGAACCGGTCCTCGTGGCGCCGAAGACCGGGAAGATCCAGGGGTTCGACGGCGTCGACAAGGGCGAGACCTTCGCCGTCGACCTCGCGGTCGCCGACGCCTCCGCCGAGGACTTCCATGCGCTGGTCCTGCCCGGAGGGGTCATCAATGCCGACTACCTGCGCGTCGACAAGGACGCCCAGGGCTTCGCCCGCGCCTTCTTTGAACAGCACAAGCCGGTCGCGTCGATCTGCCACGGGCCGTGGCTGCTGATCGAGGCCGGGGTGCTCAAGGGGCGCGACGTCACCTCGTACCACACCCTCGCGACCGACCTGCGCAACGCCGGAGCGAACTGGAGCGATGAGGAAGTGGTGGTGGACCAGGGCCTGGTCACGAGCCGCAATCCCGGAGACCTCGAGGCCTTCAACGACAAGCTCCTTGAGGAGATCGAAGAGGGCGAGCACGAGGGCCAGACCGCCTGAGCCCGGCACGGGGCCGCAATCCCGCCGGTGGCCTAAGCTGAATTGGTGAATCCCGGTGGACGCTACCTGTGCAGCGGGGTGGCCTGGCACGGCGAGGCCCCTGCCCTGGTCCTCGCCGACCCGGACGGCGTCCGGACGGACCTGCCGCTGCGGCCGGGCTCCCGGCTCGGTTACCGCACGCTCGGCCCCGCCGGAGTGCGGTACTGCCTGGGCTCCTACCGGGTCCGCGACGCCGAGACCCGCACGCACGTGCCCTGCCCGCGGCAGGCCGAGGCCGAGCGGGGCTACCAGTGCGGTCCCTGCTTCGCCCAGGACGACCTGCGCTTCATGCACGACTTCCACCGCTCGGGGATCGCCCCTGAGGGTCTGAAACGCTACCTCGACGAGCCGCACTGGCTGTACGTGGCGACCTTCGCCGACGGCGCCACCAAGGTCGGCACCGCCTCGGCCAAGCGCAAGCGCGGGCGGCTCGTTGAACAGGGCGCCGTCACCGCCTCCTACGTGGCCCTCGCGGACAACGGGCGGGTGGTGCGCGTCCTGGAGGACGAGGTGACGCGCAGCGTGGGCCTGCCGCAGGCCGTGCGCTCGGCGGCGAAGGCCGAGGCGCTCCGCCGGCCCCTGCCCCCGGAGCGGCTCGCCGGTATCAACACGGGTTTCGCCGAGTCGGCCCGGCGGCTGCTGCGGGAGGGGATGGAGCTCGAGGGCTTCACCGTCGTCACCGAGGAGTTCGATCCGCCGCCGTCGTGGCAGGAGGTGTTGACGGCCGGCGGGGTCCAGCCCTACCCGGGGGACCTCGAGAGCGGCGACCACGGGTTCGCCGTCGGCCCGCTGCTGGGCTCCTGCGCCCTCGTCAGCCTCGACGGCGCCCCGCTGCGTTTCCTCGCGGACCTGTCCCGCCTCAAGGGGCGGCGGATCGCACCGGGGGACTACACGACCGCCGTGCCGGCCGTCCAGGAGTCCCTCTTCTAGGGCCGCGGTAGGATGAAGGGATGCTCAACACACCCTGGGACACGGGATCGGTGCTCTACCGCAGGCTCCTGATCTCCGCGCTGATCCTCACCGGCGCCGGCATCGCGCTCGCCGTGGCAGGGGCTGCAGCCGACGCCGAGGCCGCGGTGTTCGCCGCGATGCCGGTGATCGGCGCGGGCCTGCTGTGCCACATCGCCGGCATGGTGGTGCGGACCCGCGACGCCCGGCGGCGCCGGAGCTCCGCAGCGCCCCGCTGAGTCCCGACCGGCCACCGAGCCGGCCGCTCGATTACGCTTGAATCCAGCCCGCCGCCCGCGACCTCCCGGAGGACCCCATGACCATCAACCCCGACCTGCAGGGACGCAGCTACCCCGCCGGTGAGGTGTACACCGTGGGGCGCGAAGCGATCCGCGACTTCGCCCGCGCGGTCAAGGCCACCCATCCCTCCCACTACGACGTCGAAACGGCCCGGGCCCTCGGGTACGCCGACCTGGTGGCGCCGCCGACGTTCGCCATCGTCGTGGCGCAGCGCGCGGACGCCCAGCTCATCACCGATCCGGGCGCCGGCATTGACTTCTCCCGGGTGGTCCACGCCGACCAGCGCTTCACCCACCACCGGCCCATCGTCGCCGGGGACGAACTCGTCGCCGCACTGCACGTCGATTCGGTGCGGGCCATGGGCGGCGGGGCGATGATCACCACGCGCGCCGAAATCTCAACAGTGGACGGTGTGCGGACCGCCACGACAACATCATCCCTGCTCGTCCGGGGAGAGGAGCAGCAGTGAGCATCCCAGCAGCCGAACTGACCGTCGGGCAGGAAATCGGGTCCGTGACGATTCCGGTGACCCGCCAGGACCTGGTGCGCTACGCCGGGGCCTCCGGGGACTTCAATCCCATCCACTGGAATTCCGACTTCGCCCAGGGCGTCGGGCTGCCCGGGGTGATCGCCCACGGCATGTTCACCATGGGCGCCGCCGTGCAGCTGGTCACCGACTGGACCGGAGATCCGGGCTCCGTCATCGACTACCAGACGCGCTTCACCAAGCCCGTCGTGGTCGCCGACACCACGGCGCAGCCCGGGGTCCCGGGTGCCGTCCTCGAGGTCCGGGGAACCATCGGGGCGCTGGATCCCGAGGAGGCAACGGCGCGGATCGATCTCACGGTGACCTTCGAGGGCCAGAAGGTCCTCGTGAAGGCCCAGGCCGTGGTGCGCCTGTCATGAGCCCGCAGGCAACCGGCACGCCGCTGGCAGACCTCACCACGGCAGGGGTCGGGGGGCCCGCCCGCACCCTCATCGAGGCACGCTCCGAACAGGAGATCATCGACGCCGTCCGCACCGCCGACGACGCGGGCGAGCCGCTGCTCATCCTGGCCGGCGGCTCGAACCTCGTCATCGCCGATGAAGGCTTCGAGGGCACGGTGGTCCGCATCGCCTCGGACGGTTTCACCGTGAACGACGACGACGCCACCTGCGGCGGGGTCATGGTTCGGGCGCAGGCCGGGCAGGACTGGGACCAGCTCGTCGAGTACACGGTGAAGCACGCCTTCTCCGGCCTCGAGGCGCTCTCGGGCATCCCCGGCTCGACTGGGGCGACGCCGGTCCAGAACGTCGGCGCGTACGGCTCCGACGTGTCCCAGACGATCGCCACGGTGCGCACCTGGGACCGGCAAAGCTCGGCGGTGAAGAGCTTCACCAACTTCGAACTCCGCTTCGGGTACCGGGACTCGCTGCTGAAGCAGACGACCGTCAACGGCTCGCCGCGCTACGTGGTCCTCGCCGTCGAATTCCAGCTCGCGCTCGGCCGCATGAGCGCGCCGGTGAAGTACGCCGAACTGGCCCGCGCCCTGGGCGTGGAAGTCGGCAAACGGGCCTACGCCAACGACGTGCGCCGCGAGGTACTCCGGCTGCGCGCAGCCAAGGGAATGGTCCTCGATGCGCAGGACCGCGACACCTTCAGCACCGGGTCCTTCTTCACCAACCCGATCGTCGACGCCGCGGCCGCGGAGGGCCTGCCGGAGGACGCCCCCCGGTACCCGGTCTCTGACCCGGACAAGGTGAAGCTCAGCGCCGCCTGGCTGATCGAGCGTGCCGGTTTCGCCAAGGGCTTCGGCCTGGCCGGTGACGCCGGCTTCGCCGCGGCGGGCGGCCGGGCCTCGCTGTCGACAAAGCACACCCTGGCGCTGACCAACCGCGGCGGCGCCGCCGCCCGGGACCTGCTGGCCGTGGCCGGACTGGTGGCAGAC
The DNA here is from genome assembly GCF_902805515.1 of uncultured Arthrobacter sp. Lineage (GTDB taxonomy): Bacteria > Actinomycetota > Actinomycetes > Actinomycetales > Micrococcaceae > Arthrobacter_D. Next base: position 11,677 of record NZ_CADCTE010000042.1, read on the forward strand.
GGGGTTGAGGCGAAGTTCGGGATCCGGCTGCAGCCCGAACCGCTGCTGATCGGGTGCGCGCTCCCGGCGCCCAGCACACCCTGAGGGCCGCCACTCCGGTCCGCCCCGGCGTGGCTGCGCCGGCGGTCTAAGCACGGCGGTCTAAGCGCGGCATTCTGTCGGCCCGGCGGTGTGTAAGCACGGCATTCTGTCGGCCCGGCACGCTGTGAGCCCGGCGGGCCGCTAAGGACCGCGGCTACGTGACCGAGGTGCGCCGCGCATGCTCGGCGGCGGCACGGGTCAGCAGGACGTCGCCCCACTGGGCCTTCCGGTCCACCAGCTGGCGGGTGCACAGCCACTGCGCCAGGCGGGAGGCGAGGCTGATCTGGGCCAGCCGGTCGTGGAAGTCCGCCGCCAGCCAGCGCACGCCGAGGAATCCCGGCAGGGCGTGGAGGAGCTCCGCGGCGCCCATGAGGCGCACGTACGCGGCGTCGGGGGAGAACTGGCGTTCAAGCTCAAGCAGCGCCGCCGCCTCCGGCGGCAGCGAGCGCGCCCCCTCGCCCTCGAGGTAGGACCTCAGCCCGGCCTCCACGCGCCCGTACCGGATCACCGTTTCCGGGTGCCGGCCGCGGGCGCTGGCTGCGAAGAAACCGGTCAGGATGGCGTCGACGTCGGTGTGTTCCATGCCGGTATTCTGCCTCCGCCCTCTGACAGTTCCACGCGCCGGGTGCCGGCTACAGGTTCCCGGTACTGATGAGCAGCATCCGGCGCAGCGGCTCGGCGGCGCCCCACAGCAGCTGGTCGCCCACGGTGAACGCGCTGATGTACTTCGGGCCCATTTCGAGCTTTCGGATGCGTCCCACGGGGATCTCCAGGGATCCGGTCGCGGCCACCGGGGTCAGCTCGGCCACGGAGGCCTCCTTGGTGTTGGGAACCACCTTCACCCACTCGTTGTCGGCCGCAATCAGGCGCTCGATCTCGGCCACCGGCAGGTCCTCGGTCAGCTTCAGGGTCAGCGCCTGCGAGTGGGAGCGCATGGCGCCGATCCGCACGCACAGCCCGTCGAAGGGGATCCGCCCGCCGTCGCCGGTGCCCAGGATCTTATTGGTCTCCGCTCCGGCCTTCCATTCCTCGCGGGACTGGCCGTTGCCGAGGTCGGCGTCGATCCACGGGATCACCGAGCCGGCCAGCGGCACCCCGAACTGTGAGGCGTCAAGCTCCGGGTTGCGCTGCTGGGCCAGCACGGCCCGGTCGATCTCGAGGATGGCCGAGGCCGGGTCGTCGAGGTGGGTGAGCACGCTCGAGTGAAGGGCGCCGAACTGGGTGAGCAGTTCGCGCATGTGCCGGGCCCCGCCGCCCGAGGCGGCCTGGTAGGTCATCGAGGTGCCCCACTCCACCAGGCCGTTGCGGAACAGCCCGCCGAGGCCCATGAGCATGCAGGAGACGGTGCAGTTGCCACCGATAAAGTCCTTCACGCCGCTGGCCAGCCCGGCGTCGATGACCGCGCGGTTCACCGGGTCAAGCACAATGATCGACTCGGGCTCCATCCGCAGGGTGGAGGCGGCGTCGATCCACAGCCCGTCCCAGCCGGCGTCGCGCAGCTTGGGGTGCACCTCCGAGGTGTAGGCGCCGCCCTGGGCGGTGACGATGATCGGCAGCTTCGCCAGCGTCTCGACGTCGTAGGCGTTCTCGAGCTTCCCGGCGCCCTCGGCGAAGGACGGCGCGGGTCCGCCGGCGTTGGAGGTGGAGAAGAACACGGGGTTGAACAGGCGGAAGTCGCCCTCGTCCTGGAGGCGCTGCATGAGGACGGAGCCGACCATGCCGCGCCAGCCGACGAAGCCGACGGAGGGCAGGGGGGAGGTGCTTGCTGCGGAGGTCATCCTCCAAGCTTAGGCGAGCCCGGCGTGCGGTGCGGGAACGGTTACGCCGGCCGCCGGTCCGGCTGGACGCCCTGCCTCAGGCCGTTTGGGACCCGCGCGCCCACAGGCTCAGCCGGTACCGGGTGCCGGCGGTGCTGTCCAGCCAGCCCCCGGCGGGGCTGACGCCCTTCAGCTCCCACTCCGGGCCGAGCACCGGCGCGTAGGTGTCGCCGTCGGTGTCGGTCTCGATGACGGTGACCACCGCCGCGTTGGCCTCGGCGACCGCTTCGGCGTACAGCTTCCCGCCGCCGATGATCCAGATCTGCTCCGCGCCGGGGGCGCGCCGCGCCTCGGCGAGCGCGTCCTGGAGGGAACCGACGACGACGGCGCCCTCAAGCGGGCCGGAGGAGCTGACGACGATGTTGGTGCGGTCCGGCAGCGGGCGGTACTTCGCGGGGAAGGACTCCCAGGTGCGCCGGCCCATGATGACCGGATGGCCGGTGGTGATCCTGCGGAAGTGGGCCAGGTCCTCGGGGACATGCCAGGGCATGCCGCCGTCCTTGCCGATCACCCCGTCCTCGGTCTGCGCCCAGATCAGGCCGATCACCGGCTCGCCGTCAACCGCGTCGATTACTGTGACATCCTCGAAGTTCATACGGCGATCGGAGCCTTGATCGTGGGGTGGTGCCGGTAGTCGAGCACCTCGAAGTCCTCGAGGGTGTAATCGGAGATGCTCTCCGGGGTGCGGGTGAGCCGCAGCCGTGGGTAGGGGTAGGGCTCGCGGGAGAGCTGCTCGGTGACCTGCTCGACGTGGTTGTCGTAGATGTGCACGTCCCCGCCGGTCCAGATGAACTCCCCGGGCTCCAGCCCGGCCTGCTGGGCCACCATAAGGGTCAGCAGGGCGTAGGAGGCGATGTTGAACGGAACGCCGAGGAAGGTGTCGGCCGACCGCTGGTACAGCTGGCAGGACAGCCGGCCCGGGCCCTCGGGGGAGGGCTCGACGTAGAACTGGAAGAACGCGTGGCACGGGGGAAGGGCCATGTTCGAGATCTCCGAGACGTTCCAGGCCGACACGATGTGCCGCCGGGAGTCGGGATTCGTCTTCAGGCCCTCGATGACGGCGGCGATCTGGTCGATGTGTCCGCCGTCCGGGGTGGGCCAGGAGCGCCACTGCACCCCGTAGACCGGGCCGAGCTCGCCGTCGGCGTCGGCCCACTCGTCCCAGATGGACACGCCCTGTTCCTGGAGCCAGCGGACGTTCGACTCCCCGCGCAGGAACCAGAGCAGCTCCAGGGCGACGGATTTGAAGTGCACCCGCTTGGTGGTGATCAGCGGGAAGGATTCGCGCAGGTCGAAGCGCAGCTGGCGTCCGAAGACGCTGCGGGTTCCGGTGCCGGTCCGGTCGGACTTGGCCGTGCCGTTGACCATCACATCGCGCAGCAGGTCTTCATACGGGGTGTTCAGGGGTGTGCTCACCATGCCAGTCTAGCGAGGACCGGCCGGGGCGCCTCTCGGTGCTCCGGCGTGTCAGTCGTCGTAGGCGCGGTACTGCTCCACGGACACGATGCGCCCGTGGTTGACGGAACTGACCTGGCAGATGACCGCCTCGCCCGGTGACAGGTACGGGTCGGTGACCGGCAGCAGGGCGGCCAGGTGCGCCGCCATGTGCCCGCGCAGCACCCCGAAGACCAGGGGCAGGACCGGCCGGTGTGTGCAGATCGCCACCGGGTTGCGCTTGTCGAAGACCTTCTCCATGGCCACCCGGGCGCGCCCCGGTTTCCGGGCCGCGTCGTGCTCGGTGATGGCGTCGACAAGCTTCAGCTTCGCGTCGGCCTTTGCGACGTAGGGCGAGACCGTCTGGACGCACCGGGCCCACGGGCTGCTGATGACCCGCTCGGGCCGCCAGGCCTGCAGCAGCCGGCTCACAGCCACCGCCTGGCGCCGGCCGGTGGCGGCGAGCGGGCGTTCGCCCTCGGCCCGGCTCCAGGAGGAGCGCGGCTTGGCCTTGGCATGGCGGACGACGATCAGCGGCCAGGTGCCGAGGTCCCGGCGTTCGTGGGCCTCCTCGAGGGCATCGAGCGGCTCCACGTCGGAGGGGTTGGTCAGCAGGAGGCGCGCCTTGTCCGGGCTGCACCACAGGTACTCGTCAACCTCTTTGCCGTCCGGGACGGGCTTGAGGCGGTCGGCCTTCGCGGCCCAGTAGTGGACCACCTTGCGTCCGGAGGACACCTCGTAGTCGATGGACGGCAGCGGTATGCCGAGGTGGACCTTGAGGCCCACCTCTTCGTGCGTCTCGCGGACGGCGCACTCCGGGGTGGTCTCCCCGTCGTCGAGCTTGCCCTTGGGCCAGGACCAGTCGTCGTAGCGCGGACGGTGGATCAGCAGCACCTCGAGGCGGCCCTTTTCGGTCCGCCAGCATAGGGTGCCGGCGGCGGTGACAGCCACCTCGGTGGCCGACGGCGCGGCGTCGGCCGGACTCTGGACGTCGGCGGACATCAGCGGCGGATGGCGGCGCGCTGCCGGGCACGGGAAGCGAGCAGCCAGGACTGGATGTCGCCGAGGTCCTCGCCGTTCTCGTCCTTGGCGTGCCGGGTCCAGGCTCCGG
>NZ_CADCTE010000043.1 GCF_902805515.1 uncultured Arthrobacter sp.
CTGCAGGTTCGGGGCCGCGGTCCGCGATAGTTGGGCGATGTCTATTAGTGACACCGGTCCAAACGTGATGCCCGGACCGGTGTCGTCGTCGGTTGCGTGTGGGCGATCCTGGCGCGTTCTAAGCGACCGTCTCGGATGCGATACATCCCGGGCATCATGTCATGCTCAGGCCGGTTCGGTGGCCTACGCTCACTTGCCCGGCCCCGTGGTGATCATTGCATTGATTGGAGGTTTACGAGTCCCACTCGGGGGAGCATATGACCCGGAAATTGTCCTCGTGGGCAAGGGGACCGATGTTCATCCGGAGGATGGCGTGAATAACTTCCCGATACATGTAGTTCCCTTGGGACTCGCCACCGGAAAACTATGTCATGTCCGTGGTCCGCAGATTGCGAGAGTGAGACTTGTTATAGACCGTAACCACATGTGGCAGTGCTCGGGATCGGCCGGTCAGAGAGTGATTTTCCCATCATGGCAATACATCGACCACCCATGTCGACCGCGCCGGCAATCGCACAGCAACCATTCAACGGTGAAGACCTCAGCGGCATGAACGTAAGCATGCATGCGCAGGTAACTCCCAGTCACCTGCCCGCACCGACGGTGTCCGCTCGCTTTTGGAAAGGACTGGCCTTTGCCTTGCCACTGAGTATCGCTCTGTGGGTCGGGCTGATCTGGGTGATCCTCCAGTTCCTCAGGTAAACGCAGTCCGACCACGTTCAGTGCTATTCCCCCTCCACCGAACCGGAGCGATGGCAATCGACGATAACGGCCTGGGCATCCCGCCCAGGCCGTTGTCGTCGGTTCCGTTCAGGGTGGGCGTGAGGCTTACCACGAGGGCGTGGGCCGGCGGCGGTCCCTCCGGTGCTGGAACCAGACGTGTCCCGGTCAGTTCGATGTCCTCAACAAGGACGCCCAGGCGGCCGTCGGGTTCCCGTCCCTCGCAACTGCCCCGTCAACGACAGGCGGCGCTGATGATCTCCACAGATGCCGTGATCGCCCCATCAGGGGTCATCGTGATGTGGGTCAACATGTGGACGATGCTGTCGTCGTGGGGCGTCGATTCTCCCTTGCGGATGAACAATCCCTGGGACAGCTGGGTGAACACCCGTTGATCGCCGTCCTCGATCCCGATCAGGTCGACCTTGGCCACGCTGTCAATCAACAGGTAGTCGGTGCCCGACACGGTCCCCGTGCCCTGCGTATGGCGATGGAAGGAGAAGTGCTCCTGCCCGCTTCCATCCCTGGTCGTGGG
>NZ_CADCTE010000044.1 GCF_902805515.1 uncultured Arthrobacter sp.
CAAAAGAGGTTGCCTTGAAGGCCGTGGAGGCATACGCATGACGTAGCGGACGCCTGTATCCTTGCTGCCGCGCTACCCAACCTTCACCACCGGGAAGCGATCCCATCCCATGACCCTCGGGGCATCTACGGGAGCGTCACATCGGATCGGGTCGTTACGTGACGACCAGAGCCGCCTGCATCGTGTTCTCGTGGAGCGTGCAGACATGTGGATAAGTGCCTGGATCTGTGAAGGTGTGCGCCGAGCTTTTGTCAGAGGACGGCACCCGTATCGCAGCTGCCGTCCTCTGCCGTGGCCGTGTGCCGCTGCCCACTGACGGTCGTCATGGTGACGCTCGCGGCCGGGATGCCCGCGTCGTCATCGCTCTAACCGTTCCGGCCGTCCGAGGGCGTGATCCGCCAAACCGCTCCCGTCCGGGGCGGGAATTCGTAGGGCACCTGTCCTTGCTCGATGCGAGCCTGATTGACCCGTGCCACACCGTAGTCAACGACGTACATTGCCCCGTCGGGTCCAAACTTTACGTCGAATGGCCGCTCAATACCCTCGCCCAATGCATCTTGCTCAGAGGCGGGGCCCGGTTGAGCGTTGAAGACGAACGGTTCCACCTGCCCGGTTTCTGGATCAATGCGTACCACCCGGTAGCCCGGGCGCTCATCCTGAAAAGGATTGGTTTCCGGGGAAAGGTCGCCCCACTCCGCCACGAAGAGCTGCCCCGCCATCTCGCCCCACGATTCGGGCGCTATGTCGAGCTTGGTCGGGGACGACTGGTAGTCATGCAGACCGAGGACGAGCGACGGGTCCGGCGGCTCGAGCCCGCTCGCCTCGTGGTCGATCAGGAAGCCCAGCCCGTTCTCCTGCAGCTCGTCGCCGACGTACACCGGCACCTGCAGTGAGTCGGGAACGTCGAACTTGGCGTCCGTCAAGGGCTCCAGCGCCGCCGAGAAGTCCGGCCAGCCGTACCAGGCCCCCTCCTTGACCCGGTACGTGGCCTCCGCCTCATCCTTGACCGGCCGTGAGCCGCGTACGTCGTAGCTGTTTGCCGACGCGAACAACTCCCCGTCCTTGTTCCAGGCGAATCCGATGACGTGGCGGAACCCCCAGGCGTACATCTGCAGCGTGCCCTCAGGGTCGTCCGGGTCAAAGGCGAGAATTGAGCTTCCGCACGGATCGGTGGCCTCGATCACCTGGCCGGGCGTTGTCTCGGTTCCGAAGGGCACGAATGCGCCGGTTAGCACCGTGTCGTCCG
>NZ_CADCTE010000045.1 GCF_902805515.1 uncultured Arthrobacter sp.
ACGGCTCGGGCAGAGTAATTGTCTCGTTTACCTGGGCGCCTGTGCCTCTGGTCGTCCCGCACCGGGATCGCGGTACTCGACCGGCACCCAGATGTATTCGCCGCCTCTCTCCGCCCGTAAGTTGCCGATGCCGGGGAAGTTGACGTGCGCGACCGCAACGCGCCGCCGGTCGCGCGCGGCGGCGGCAAACTGCTTCGCCCGTTGCCCGGCGGCCGCAGGCGAGTCCACGTCATAGCGGACCGTGATCGCGGGCCGTGGGAACTGCACCACCCCGAAATGCATGATGTCGCCCCAAAACTCGATCGCCTCTTCCCTGCTCTCCACACGGTAGAAGGCGTGACCGGGGGTATGACCAGGCGTCGGAACTGCGACCACGCCCGGGAAGAGCTGCGTCCGTCCAGAGAAGCCGCGCACCTTGCCCGCGCGCGCATAGAGGCCGACGGTCGCCTGCGCTTCGTCGAAAAATCGTTGCGGTATGCCCGACGTCTGGGCGTTGGCCGGATTGAGGTAGAAGTCGAGGTCCGGCTGGCCGGCATGAACCGTGGCGTTCGGAAACACGATGCGCGGGCCGTCCGTTAGCCCGCCGCTGTGATCCGTATGGACATGGGTGATCAGGATGTCGTTGATCTGCTCCGGCCGATAGCCAGCGGCGGCCAAGCTCGCGACCAGCTTGCCCCCGCTCCCCGACCCAAAGAGGCGCCCCGCCCCCGTGTCGACGAGGATAAGCCGCCTTCCCGTGTCGATTAGGAAAGCGTTGATCGATGCTTCGATCGGGTTGTTGAGAAAGGCGCGGCGCAGCAGTCTGTCGACCTGCGGCGGAGTGGTTCCGGTCAGGACTGCGTGCAGATCCTGCGCCACCGTCCCGTCCGATAACGCAGTAACCGTGAAATCACCCAAGCGCATCCGAAAGACGCCAGGCAACTGCTCCAGTGCGGGTGCGGGCGAGGACGCGGCGGGCACAGTCACGACCCGGGCTCGATCTCCGGAGGCGGGCTGCGCGCCGACTAGGGCGGCGAGAAGGGGAACAGTGAATGGCGGCATGTCGGCTCCGATCGAAGTCGCCGCACTTGTCGCGGCGAGACCGGCACTTGCGCTTGGCTCCGGATGGTTTCAAGAAGATACCGGGAGGTCGGCAGGATACCGCGAGGATACCAGATGAACGTTATCGAACCGATCGCGTCGGAACTTGACGGCCCTTCGTCGAAGACATGTC
>NZ_CADCTE010000046.1 GCF_902805515.1 uncultured Arthrobacter sp.
CGACAAGGTCATCACCAAGGCCCCGCGCTGGTGCGCGGTGGACCTGCGGGACGGCAACCAGGCCCTGATCGACCCCATGAGCCCCGAGCGCAAGCACAAGATGTTCGACCTGCTGGTGAAGATGGGCTACAAGGAGATCGAGGTCGGGTTCCCGTCGGCGTCGCAGACCGACTTCGACTTCGTCCGCCAGCTCATCGAGGGCGACCGCATCCCCGACGATGTCAGCATCCAGGTCCTCACCCAGGCCCGCGAGCATCTCATCGAGCGGACCTACGAGTCCCTCGAGGGCGCGGACCGCGCGATCGTGCACCTCTACAACTCGACCTCGATCCTCCAGCGGCGCGTGGTGTTCAACCAGGACCGCGACGGCATCGTCGACATCGCCCTGACCGGCGCGCGGCTCTGCAGAAAGTTCGAGGAGAGCCTGAAGAACACCCACGTGACCTACGAATACTCGCCCGAGTCGTTCACCGGGACCGAACTCGAGTTCGCCGCCCGCATCAGCAACGAGGTGGCCGCGGTGTTCGAGGCATCGGCGGACCGCCAGATGATCCTGAACCTGCCGGCCACCGTGGAGATGGCCACCCCGAACGTGTACGCGGACTCCATCGAATGGATGAGCCGCAACCTGGAGAACCGCTCCAACATCATCCTCTCGCTTCACCCGCACAACGACCGGGGAACGGGCGTGGCGGCGGCTGAGCTCGGCTATCTCGCCGGCGCCGACCGCATCGAGGGCTGCCTGTTCGGCAACGGGGAGCGCACCGGCAACGTCGACCTGGTGACCCTCGGGATGAACCTCTACAGCCAGGGCATCGACCCGCAGATCGACTTCTCCGACATGGACGCCGTGCGGCGCACCGCCGAATACTGCAACCAGCTCTCCGTGCCGGAGCGCTCCCCGTACGGCGGGGACCTCGTGTTCACCGCCTTCTCCGGCTCCCACCAGGACGCCATCAAGAAGGGGTTCGAATCGATGGAGCACGACGCCGCGGCCGCCGGAGTCAGCGTCGACGAGATCCCGTGGGCGGTTCCCTACCTGCCGATCGACCCCAAGGACGTCGGCCGCAGCTACGAGGCCGTCATCCGGGTGAACTCCCAGTCGGGCAAGGGCGGGGTCGCGTACCTGCTGAAGCATGAGCACAGCCTCGACCTGCCGCGGCGGGCGCAGATCGAATTCTCCGCCGTGGTGCAGCGGCGCACCGAGACCGTCGGGGGAGAGATCAGCGGTTCCGAGCTGTGGACGGTTTTCCAGGACGAATACCTGCCGGCCCGGGCCGACGGCGGCACCCGCTGGGGCCACTACGAACTCACCTCGGTCAACACCGACACCGCCGGAGACGGCTCCCTGAAGCTCACCGCCACGCTGATGGTCAACGGCGTGCAGCAGCGGCGCTCGGCCGAGGGCACCGGGCCGATCGACGCGCTGCTCGACATCCTCGGGCAGGACGGCGTGGACGTGCGGGTCCTGGACTACACCGAGCACGCCCTGTCGGCCGGCGGAAACGCACGCGCCGCGGCGTACGTTGAATGCGCCGTCGGCGGGCGGGTGCTGTGGGGTGTCGGCATCGACGCGAACACCACCATGGCGGCCCTGAAGGCCGTCATCTCCGCCGTCAACCGCGCCGTGCGGGACAGCGCCTAGGGCCCTTCCTCCCCGGTTGGTGGGAGACTTGGAGTATGTCCAAAATGTCAGCCCGTACCTACCGTGCCGAAGGCGTGGTGCTGCGGACCTACAAGCTGGGAGAGGCGGACCGCATCATCGTGCTGCTGACCCGGGAGCACGGGCAGGTGCGCGCCGTCGCCAAGGGTGTGCGGCGCACCAGCAGCAAGTTCGGATCCCGGCTTGAGCCGTTCATGGCCGTGGACCTGCAGCTTGCCTCCGGGCGGAACCTCGATGTGATCACGCAGGCGCAGACCAAGGGCGCCTACGGGCACGGCATCGCGGCCGATTACGGGCGCTACACGGCGGCGGCCGCCATTGCCGAGACGGCCGAGCGCCTCACCGACACCGACGGCGAGGCCGCCAGCGCCCAGTACGGCCTGGTCGCCGGCGCGTTCTCCGCGCTCAGCCGCGGGCTGCACCCCTCCGAGCTGATCCTCGATTCCTACCTGCTGCGGGCCCTGGCCACGGCCGGCTGGGCGCCGAGCTTCACCGACTGCGCCCGGTGCGGAGAACCCGGTCCGCACTCGGCGTTCTCGGCGCCCCTCGGCGGGGCCGTGTGCTCCACCTGCAGGCCGCCCGGGTCGGCGTCGCCGGCGCCCGGCACCATGGAGCTGCTGGCAGCCCTGCTGTCGGGGGACTGGACCGCCGCCGATGCCTCCGAGAACCCGGCCCGCCGCGAGGCGGCCGGGCTCGTGGCGGTGTATCTTCAATGGCACCTTGAGCGGGCCGTGAAATCCCTTCGACATGTGGAGCGTGTGTGACCCCGAACCGAACCCCTTCCCCGTCGCCGACGGCACCCTGGCCGCACCCGAGCGGGGCGCGGCCTCCGCGCCTGCCCGCCGAGCTGGTGCCGCGGCACGTCGCCATCGTGATGGACGGGAACGGACGCTGGGCCAACGAGCGCGGCCTGCCGCGCACCGAAGGGCACCGGGCGGGGGAGGCCGCGCTGCTCGACGTCATGGCCGGGGCCATCGAGATCGGCGTCCAGCACGTGTCCGTGTACGCCTTCTCCACCGAGAACTGGAAGCGCTCCCCGGAGGAGGTGCGCTTCCTGATGGGCTTCAGCAAGGACGTGCTGCGCCGGCAGCGCGACCAGCTCAACGAGTGGGGCGTGCGCATCCGCTGGGCCGGACGGCGGCCGCGCCTGTGGCGCTCGGTGATCGCAGAACTCGAAGAGGCCGAGGAACAGACCCGGGGCAACTCGACATGCACGCTCACCATGTGCGTGAACTACGGCGGCCGGGCGGAGATCGCCGACGCGGCGCGGGCCATCGCCGAGGAGGTGGCCGCGGGGAACCTCCGGGCGTCCTCGGTGAACGAAAAGACCATCCAGCGCTTCCTCGACGAACCCGACCTGCCCGACGTCGACCTCTTCCTGCGCACCTCCGGCGAGCAGCGGCTTTCGAACTTTATGCTGTGGCAGTCCGCGTACGCCGAGATGGTCTTCATGAACACGCTGTGGCCCGACGTGGACCGGCGGACCCTGTGGCGGGCCATCGAGGAGTATGCCTCCCGCGACCGCCGCTACGGAGGCGCCGTCGACGCCGCCGCGGGCCTGCCCGCCTGACGTCCGCCCGCTTCAGACCCGCCCGCCTGGCACCTTCCTGACGCCCGGCCCTTACCCCTGCGCGGCGGGGCCGGTGCACCGCAGCCAGCGGTCGAGTTCGGCATAGACCTCGGCGCGCACCTCTCGGCGGGACAGCAGGACGTCGTGAAGGGCGCCGTCGAACCGGGAAAGGGTGACCCGGCGGCCCAGACCGGTGGCCCGGCGGACCATCACCGACACGTCGAGGATGCTGTCCGCTTCGAGCATCGCCGAACTCCAGGTGGGGCTGACCGCCGAGCGGGCCGAGGCGAGCACCAGCACCGGCACCTCGAGGGACAGGCCCCGGGCGACGGCTGCGTGGCCGGAGAGCACCGCGGTGAGCCACCCGGCCCGGATCGGGAAGCCGAACTCGGGGCGCCACCGCCGGTCAAGGTTCCACTCTCCATCGGCCTCACTGCTGATGCTCCGCCAGTAGTAGCCGAACTCGGGCAGCCGCAGGCGCGCCTTGGGGCGGAACCTCACGAGGGGTTCGAGCAGGCCCTGGGTGGTGTTGCGGAACAGCGCGCTGCCCTGGGTGTCGAGCCAGGGGCTGTTGAGGATCAGGGACGCGACCCGGCCGGGATGCCGGTCCGCCCACAACACGGCCGTCAGGGCGCCGGTCGAGTGGGCCATCAGATTCAGCTCCACCGCCGCCCCGGGCCCGTGGCGCGCCTGGATCTCCTCCTGCACCGCGGCGAGGGCCGCGTCGAGGTCCGAGTCATACTCCCGCAGGTCCCGCACGTACCCCGGCGTCTGCCACTCCCGCAGGCTCCTGCCGTACTTGCGCAGGTCGAGGGCAAAGAACTCGATGCCCCGCTCCGCGCAGAACTCGGCCAGTTCGGTGTGGAAGAAGTAGTCACTCCACCCGTGGAGGTAGAGCAGGGCCGGAATCCGCCGCGGCTCCGGGGTCCGGCCGGAGGCCCGGGACAGCGCTGCCCCGAGGGCCCGGCGGAAGCGGGCCGCGGGCCGCCGGACGGGCGCGCGGTGGGCGACGAGCGTCGCGCAGCAGGGCCCCTCCTCGTCGGGCTCAAGATCGAGTGTGAGCCTGCTGTAGGCCGGGCCGAGGTGGTCGGGCTCCCACGTTCTCTCCATTGCCCCCGGTTCTTCCGAAAAATGCCGCCCGAGTTGTTCGGGCGGCTGTCCTCATGGGAACTTTAGAGCATGCAGATCTATCCGGCCTTCTTCCGCCTCGCCTTCTCCCGCATGGACGCGGAGCGCGCGCACCGGATCGGCTTCGGGCTGATCCGGCTGGCGGACCGGACGCCGGCCGGCTGGCTGCTGCGGCGCTACTCCAGCCCGCACGCCGACCTGCAGACCACCGCCTTCGGCGTCGTGTTCCCCTCACCGTTCGGCCTGGCCGCCGGCTTCGACAAGGGCGGCCACGGCATTTCGGCGCTGACGGCCCTGGGCTTCGGGCACATCGAGGTCGGGACCGTCACCGGCCGGGCGCAGCCCGGCAATCCGAAGCCGCGCCTGTTCCGCCTTGAGGCCGACCGCGCGGTCATCAACCGGATGGGCTTCAACAACGACGGCGCGGCCGCCGTGGCCCCCCGGCTCGCCGCGGCACGGACCCGGCTCGAGCGCACCTACCGCTCGAACCGCCCCATCATCGGGGTGAATATCGGCAAGACCAAGGCCGTCGACCTCGCCGACGCCGTCGGTGACTTCCTGCTCAGCACCGAGGCGGTGGCGCCGGCGGCCGACTACCTCGTCGTCAACGTCAGTTCGCCCAACACCCCGGGCCTGCGGCTGCTGCAGAACGTCGAATCGCTGCGCCCGCTCCTGAACGCGGTGCGTGCCACGGCCGACGAGGCGGCGGGCCGGCATGTGCCCCTGCTCGTGAAGATCGCTCCGGACCTGATGGACTCCGACATCGACGACATCGCCGCCCTGGCCCTCGACCTGAAGCTCGACGGCATCGTGGCCACCAATACGACCATCACCCGCAGCGGACTCACCACCGATGACGCCACCGTGATGTCGAAGGGTGTCGGCGGGCTGAGCGGTGCGCCCCTGAAGCAGCGCTCCCTCGAGGTGCTCAAGCGCCTCCGGGCCGCCGCCGGGGAGGACCTTGCCATCGTGTCGGTGGGCGGGGTGGAGACCGCCGGGGATGTCCTTGAACGGCTCGACGCCGGCGCCACCCTGGTCCAGGGCTACACCGCCTTCCTCTATGAGGGTCCGCTGTGGGCGGCGCGGATCAACCGCGGACTAGCCCGGGCCTTCCGCAGCCGCCGGGACTGAACAACTCCCAACTTGAAGAACCGCCCGAATCAAACAACCGCTTAAGCAACCGCGCCCGATCCCTGCAGGGATCGGGCGCGGTTATTTGGGTCTTGGGTGCAGGCGCGGGGCGCCGGGCCGGACCCGGCCGGACCTGCCGGCTAGACGGGGTAGTCCCCGCGCTTGACCTGGGGCTTGGGCAGCCGCAGCCGGCGCAGCTGCAGGGCGCGCGTCACCCCGTACCAGAGGTCACCCGCGTTGGGTGCCCCGAATTTCGCCGTGAGGCGCTTCTTCAGCGTGCGGCGCAGGAGGAAGCAGTCGACGATTACGGCCATAATCAGCACCCAGAACCCGAGCAGCACGGCGCTCTGTACCTCGACGGTCTGGATGAAGCTGAGCACGACGAAGACGAGCGCGGCGATCATGAGGAACTCGCCGAGGTTCCAGCGGGCGTCGACGAACTGCCGGATGTAGCGGCGGTTCGGGCCCTTGTCCCGCAGCGGCAGGTACCGCTCCTCGCCGGTGTTCAGGGCCTCGCGGATGCGCAGGCGCTGCTCGGCGGCGGCGTTGCGGCTCTGGCTGCGCGCCGCCCGGCGGTCCTCGGGAACCAGCGGCCGCTTGCGGGCGGCCTGCTGGACACTGCGCTTCGGGGTGGGCGCGCCCTTGCCGGCGCTACGCTGACGGTCCTCCCGCTCGCGGCTCGCGCGGTCAATGACATCCTGGGCCACGGGGGCGTCTTTCTTTCGTCCAAACACCCCCTCAGGATACCTGTCAGACGGCCCTCACCTGTACGGGCAACCGCTTACGGGCGCGCTCCCGGGGACGCCCGCCCGGGGCTGCGGGGCGGGCAGGAGCGTGTGTAGGGTCGAGACATGACTTCTCCCGAACCGGCCAACCCGCCGTCCGCCCTCTCCGACCACCCGGCGGAGGAGCTGCGCCGCAGCGTCTCCGCCGCCTTTCCCGCCACCGTCGACCAGCTCAAGGCCCTCGTCGGCATCCGGGGCATAGCCTGGGAGGCCTTCGACGCGAGCGAACTCGACCGCAGCGCCGAGGCCATCGCCGCACTGATCCGGAACTCCGGTGTCGAGGACGTGCAGATCCTGCGCGTCGACAACGACGGCGTCCCCGGCGGGCCAGCCGTCGTCGCCCGCCGCCCGGCCGCACCGGGCCAGCCGACGGTGCTGCTGTACGCGCACCACGACGTCCAGCCCCCGGGCGATCCGGACCTGTGGGAGAGCGACCCGTTCACCGCCGTCGAGCGCGACGGCCGCCTCTACGGCAGGGGAGCGGCCGACGACAAGGCAGGCGTCATGGCCCACGTCGGTGCCCTGCGCGCCCTCACCGAGGTGCTCGGCGACCGCTTCGGCGTTGGGGTCACCCTGTTCATCGAAGGGGAGGAGGAAGCCGGATCGCCGACCTTCCGCACCTT
Organism: uncultured Arthrobacter sp.; assembly: GCF_902805515.1. Lineage (GTDB taxonomy): Bacteria > Actinomycetota > Actinomycetes > Actinomycetales > Micrococcaceae > Arthrobacter_D. The sequence goes on from NZ_CADCTE010000046.1 coordinate 6,901, forward strand.
CCTGGAGACCCACCGCGACCTGCTGGAGGCTGACGTCATCGTCGTCGCGGACTCCAGCAACTGGAAGGTCGGCGTTCCGGCTTTGACCACCAGCCTCCGCGGCCTCGTCGACGGCACCATCGAGGTCCAGGTGCTCGACCACGCGGTCCACTCCGGAATGTTCGGCGGACCCGTCCTCGACGCGCCGACTCTCCTGGCGCGGCTGATCGCGACCTTCCACGACGACGCCGGCGACGTCGCCATCGCCGGCCTGGCCGGCGGCGACACCGCCACGGTCGACTATCGGGAAGAGGACTACCGGGCCGACAGTTCCGTCCTCGACGGGGTGCAGCTTGCGGGCACCGGCTCGATCGCCTCCCGCCTGTGGACCAAGCCCGCCCTGTCCATCATCGGCATGGACATGCCCAGCGTCGCGCTGTCCTCAAACACGCTCCTGCCGCGGGCCCGCGCCAAGTTCAGCCTCCGGCTTGCGCCCGGGCAGGACCCGGCGCAGGCGATGCAGGCCGTCCGGGCCCACGTGGAGGCCTCCGCACCCTTTGGCGCCCGCGTCACCTTCACCCCGGGCGAGACCGGCAGCCCGTTCTCGACAGATACCTCCGCGCCCGCGGCGCGGCTTGCCCTCGCCTCACTTGAGGAGGCCTGGGGCGTGGAGGCCGTGGAGGCGGGAATGGGCGGCTCCATCCCGTTCATCGCCGACCTGACCGAACTCTTCCCGGCGGCCCAGATCCTGATCACCGGGGTGGAGGACCCGGATTCGCGGGCGCACAGCGCGAACGAATCCCTGCACCTTGCAGAGTTCGAGCGGGCCGTGCTCGCCGAGGCGCTGCTGCTCGCCCGCATCAACGCGGGCGGCCTCTCCGGCTCCTGACTGGAGCGCCCCTGCTCCTCCGCCGTGCGGCCGCCGCTGCGGCGGGGGAGCAGGGGTGTCAGCGCTCACGCGCCTCCGGTGTTAACTGCACGGGATGCGCGGCGTACCATGGAAGGGACTCCAGAACGCCGCAAGCGGTGTTCAGCAACGGATCCAGGCTAGGAGAGACACCATGAGCACCACCACGCCAGAGACCACCACGGCCCCCGACGAGACGTCGGCCTCCCTTCCGGAGCACGAAGTGCAGCTTTCCGAGGTCGCCGCGGGCAAGGTGCGCAGCCTCCTGGAGCAGGAAGGCCGGACCGACCTCCGCCTCCGCGTGGCCGTCCAGCCCGGCGGCTGCTCCGGCCTGATCTACCAGCTCTACTTCGACGAGCGGGTCCTCGACGGCGACGCAGTCCGCGACTTTGACGGCGTTGAAGTAATCGTTGACAAGATGAGCGTTCCCTACCTTTCCGGTGCCTCGATCGACTTCGAGGACACCATCTCCAAGCAGGGATTCACCATCGACAACCCGAACGCCGGCGGATCCTGCGCCTGTGGTGATTCCTTCCACTGACCTGCGGTTTTGCGGGGCCCGTAGCACGCTGAAAGGCGCGCCACGGGCCCTTTCGCATGTCACACGATGGCTTCGACGGCGGGTAAGCTCTACAGTGAGTAGTAAAACTGGAGGGGCACCCCGAACTGCATCAGATCGCGGGTGGCAACGCACGTAGAAAAGGATGGTCCGTCTGTGAGTTCGCAGGACCGAACCGGCGGCAAGAGCGCCAGGATCGCAAAGATTTCCAGCATTTCGCTGGCCGGGGCGCTTTTGCTGTCCGGTTGTTCAACGGAAGCCCAGAATGGCTGGCTGCCGGGGGACAGGAACACCACCAACCACACCGGGCTGATCACCGACCTGTGGGTGAATTCATGGATCGCGGCCCTCGTGGTCGGCATCATCACCTGGGGCCTCATCATCTGGTGCATGGTCGCCTACCGGCGCCGGCGCAACGACACCGGCTACCCGCGCCAGCTCAGCTACAACCTGCCGCTCGAGATCTTCTACCTGACCATCCCGCTGTTCATGGTGCTGGTGTTCTTCTACTTCACCCAGCGCGACCAGGGCATCATCGACACCCGCGTTGAGGACCCCGACGTGATCATCGACGTCCGCGGCAAGCAGTGGTCCTGGGACTTCAACTACGTGAAGCAGGACAAATACTCCACCGGAGTGCAGGCCGAGCTGACCGGCGAGCCCGGCATCCCGGACAAGCTGCCCACCCTCTACCTGCCGGTCAACCAGAGCGTCGAGCTCCAGCTGCGCGCCCGCGACGTCCAGCACTCCTTCTGGGTGCCGGCCTTCCTGCAGAAGCGCGACCTCTACCCGGGCCGCATCAACTACATCAACCTCACCCCCACCCAGGAGGGGACGTTTGATGGAAAGTGCGCCGAACTCTGCGGCCAGTACCACTCGGAAATGCTTTTCAACGTGGCAGTCGTCTCCCAGGAGGAGTTCGACGCCCGGATGGAAACCCTCGAGGACGGCCAGCTCGGCGACGAGTATGACCGCGACTCCTACCCGGACACCGACCCCGACTTTGACCCTGCCAGGAGCAGCTGATGTCCACCTACGAATACACCCTTGAGGAAGCCGGCACAGTAGCCGCTCCACGCGTCGTACCGCGCTCCAAAGGCCGCATCGTCGTCAACTGGATCACCTCGACCGACCACAAGACCATCGGGTACATGTACCTGATCGCCTCCTTCGTCTTCTTCTGCTTTGCCGGGGTCATGGCGCTGGTGATCCGGGCCGAGCTGTTCGAGCCCGGTCTGCAGATCCTGCAGACCAAGGAGCAGTACAACCAGCTGTTCACGATGCACGGCACGATCATGCTGCTGATGTTCGCCACCCCGCTGTTCGCCGGGTTCGCGAACGTCATCATGCCCCTGCAGATCGGCGCACCCGACGTCGCCTTCCCGCGCCTGAACGCGCTGGCGTTCTGGTTCTTCCTCTTCGGCAGCACCGTCGCCGTCTCCGGCTTCATCACCCCGCAGGGTGCCGCGTCCTTCGGCTGGTTCGCCTACACGCCGCTGTCGAGCACGACGTTCTCGCCGGGCGTCGGCGGGGACCTGTGGGTCTTCGGACTCGCCCTGTCCGGGTTCGGCACCATCCTCGGCTCGGTCAACTTCATCACCACGATCATCTGCATGCGCGCCCCGGGCATGACCATGTGGCGCATGCCGATCTTCACCTGGAACACCCTGGTGACGGCCATCCTCGTTCTCATGGCGTTCCCCCCGCTGGCCGCCGCGCTGTTTGCCCTCGGTGCGGACCGCCGCTTCGGTGCCCACATCTTCGACCCCGAGAACGGTGGCGCCATCCTCTGGCAGCACCTGTTCTGGTTCTTCGGGCACCCCGAGGTGTACATCATCGCCCTGCCGTTCTTCGGCATCGTCTCGGAGATCTTCCCGGTCTTCAGCCGCAAGCCGATCTTCGGCTACAAGGGCCTGGTCTACGCGACAATCGCCATCGCCGCCCTCTCGGTCACCGTGTGGGCCCACCACATGTACGTCACCGGTGCCGTGCTGCTTCCGTTCTTCGCCTTCATGACCATGCTCATCGCGGTCCCGACCGGCGTGAAGTTCTTCAACTGGATCGGCACCATGTGGCGGGGATCCATCACCTTCGAAACCCCGATGCTGTGGAGCATCGGCTTCCTGGTGACGTTCCTCTTCGGTGGCCTGACCGGCATCATCCTGGCCTCGCCCCCGCTGGACTTCCACGTCTCTGACACTTACTTCGTGGTCGCACACTTCCACTACGTGGTCTTCGGCACCGTCGTCTTCGCGATGTTCGCCGGCTTCTACTTCTGGTGGCCCAAGTTCACGGGCAAGATGCTCAACGAGCGCCTCGGCAAGATCCACTTCTGGCTTCTGTTCCTCGGCTTCCACGGCACCTTCCTGATCCAGCACTGGCTGGGCGTCATCGGCATGCCGCGGCGTTACGCGGACTACCTGCCCGAGGACGGGTTCACAGCGATGAACCAGTTCTCGACCATCGCCTCGTTTGTACTGGGCGCCTCGCTGATCCCGTTCTTCTGGAACGTGTACATCACCTGGCGCACCGGCAAGAAGGTCGAAGTTGATGACCCGTGGGGCTTCGGAGCCTCCCTCGAGTGGGCCACCTCCTGCCCGCCGCCGCGGCACAACTTCACCTCGCTGCCCCGGATCCGCTCGGAGCGCCCGGCGCTGGACCTGCACCACCCGGAACTCCAGCAGCAGCACACCGACGAATCCGCCGCCGGCAAGGTGCTCGGCTCCGCAGCCCGGAAGGACGCTACCCAGTGAAAATTGAGACACGCCTGTTCACCCTCCTTGCGCCGTTCTTCTTCCTGGTCGGCACCGTCTACGGGGTCCTCGTCGAATGGCAGGAGCCCGTAGGGTTCCTCGGGCTGTACCTGACCGGTGGCCTGGCCATCATGATCGGGTTCTACCTCGGCTTCACCGGCAAGAGGGTCGGCATGCGGCCGGAGGACCGGCTCGACGCCGAGATCCACGAAGGCTCCGGCGAGCAGGGTCACTTCAGCCCCTGGAGCTGGTGGCCCCTGTTCCTCGGCCTGTCTGCCGCCGCCGGATTCCTCGGACTGGCAGCCGGCTGGTGGATCCTCTACATCGGTCTTGGCTTCACCGTGATCGCCCTGGTCGGCTGGGTGTACGAGTACAGCCGCGGGGCACACGCCCACTAAGCTCCCAACCCCGCAGAACCCGAAGGACCCGCACCCCGGTGCGGGTCCTTCGGCGTTTCCGGGCACCGCCGCCGCGGAAGAATTTCGATAGACTCGGAACCACCCGGCGGTCGGCCGCCGGCCCCGAAACTACCACCATGGAAAGCTGGCAATTGTGGCGGCGACCGCTCCCAAGCTCCTAGGGGTGCCGGCCCTCGATGAGGCCTCACCCGTGGCCAAACACGTGCAGCTGCGGGAAATTCTGAGGGCCTACATCCTGGAGCGGGCCGCGCCCGGTTCGCCGATTCCGTCCGAGCGCCAGCTGTCCCTGCACTTCGGCGTCGCCCGGATGACGGTGCGCCACGCCATCGATGCCCTGGTTGCCGAGGAGGTCCTGGAGCGGATCGTGGGCCTGGGGACATTCGTGGCCCATGCCAAGGTCGACCTGCAGATGAAGCTCACCTCCTACAGCGAGGAGATGCTCCGCCGGGGCATGGTGCCGGACGCGCACGTGCTCAGCTTCGAGCAGATCGGCGCCACACCCCTGATCGCCCGTGAACTGCAGCTCGAGCTCGGGCAGCCCGTGGTGCGGTTCCGGCGGCAGCTGCTGGCCGACGGCGAGCCCATGAGCGTCGACGAGAACTTCATCCCGGCGCACCGGGTGCGGGGGATCCTCGACGACCCCCCGCCGGCCTCCCTCTACAACGTGTTGAGCGAGAAGTACGGGCTGGTCATGGAGTGGGGGGAGGACACCATCGAGGCGACGGCGGCCTCGCCGTCCATCGCCCGCCTGCTGAACGTGGAGATGGGTGCTCCGCTGCTCAAGATCCAGCGCCACGCGTACGTTGCCCGCGCCATGGTTGACTACTCCGTGTCCTACTACCGGGCCGACCGCTACAAGCTGTGGGTGCCGCTGCAGCGCCCCGGAGCGCGCACACCCCGGGCCTACACCTCCAACAGGCTGCGCTAGGCATCTGGGACGCGCGAGGCCCCGTGCCGCGTGTCCAGGCGCCCCAGTAGCTCCGCCGAGTTGGCAGGTAACCACGCTTAGAACCCGCAGAAGCGTGGTGATGTGCAGTTTCGACGTCGTGCGCGCTCGTGAGCAGGGAGTGGTGGCGCACCGTCCCCGTCGAGTTGGCACGAAACCACGTTTAGAACGCGCGGGAGCGTGGTTATCTGCAGTTTCGACGTCGTGCGCGCTCGTGGGTGGTGGTGTGGTGCATCGACGTCGCTTCCGCCGGCACTGGGCGTCGACGGGCCGCTAGGGGTCCCGCGAAGGGGATCGCTGGCACAGCATCTCCGTCGAGTGGGCACGTAACCACGTTTAGAACGCGCGGGAGCGTGGTTATCTGCAGTTTCGACGTCGTGCGCGCCCATGAGCAGGGAGTGGCGGCGCACCATCCCCGTCGAGTTGGCAGGTAACCACCCTCAGAGGGCGCGGAAGCGTGGTCATCTGCAGTTTCGACGTCGCGTGCGCCCATGAGTTGGCACCGCAGGCGCAGCGTCCCCGTCGAGTTGGCACGTAACCACCCTTAGAACGCGCGCGAGCGTGGTCACCTGCAGTTTCGACATTGCTGGCGGTCGGCAGGCGATGACGGGTCCCGCGTAGGGGAGCGCTGGCACAGCATCTCCGGCGAGTTGGCAGATAACCACGCTTACGACGCTCCGAAGGGTGGTGAAGTGCAGTTTCGACGTCGGGAGTATGCAAAAGGGCCCGGACAGCTAATGCTGTCCGGGCCCTTCCAGGCTGGCGGTGCGGCCGGCCTAGTGGCTTGCGATGGACTCCCGGTCCTGGGCATTCGCAATCTCTCCGTGGTGACCGGAGTGCGACGCGTGCAGTTCCGACGGAGTGACCGGAGCGACCCGGTCCTCGAAGAAGAACCGCGAAGCCCGGCTGCGCAGCTTCTCCGACCGGCTGACGTGGCCGTTGCCGTCCGCGACCGGGGCGTAGGCCTCCGGCGACTCAAAGCTGACCAGCTGGTAGCGCTTGTACTCGTCGACCGGCTCGTGCACCTCGATGAACTCACCGTGCGGCAGGCGGACAATGCGCCCGGTCTCCCGGCCGTGCAGGGCAATCTCGCGGTCCTTGCGCTGCAGGGCCAGGGCCACGCGGCGGGCGATCATGAAGCCGATGATCGGGCCGACGATCACGAGGATCCGCAGCCAGTAGGTCACGTCGTTCAGGGATACGAGGAAGTGCGTGGCGATCAGGTCGGAGCTCGCAGCGGCCCACATGACGCAGTAGAACACGACGCCGGCGACGCCGACCGCGGTGCGGGTCGGGGCGTTGCGGGGCCGGTCGAGCAGGTGGTGCTCCCGCTTGTCCTTGGTTACCCAGGACTCGATCCAAGGCCAGGCGAGCATGAGGGTGAAGACGATGCCGGCTGGTACCAGCGCCGGGAAGAGAACGTTCAGCGACAGAGTGTTCACGCCCCAGGGGAACGGGATGTTCCACTCAAAGTCCCAGTTCGCGCCCACGGTGCCCGGCATCAGGCGCAGCGCGCCGTCGACCCAGCCGATGTACCAGTCGGGCTGCGTACCCGCCGACACGGGGGAGGGGTCGTAGGGGCCGTAGTTCCAGATCGGGTTGATCGTGAACGCTGCGGAGATGGCGGCGACGATGCCGAAGACGATGAAGAAGTAGCCACCGGCCTTCGCGGCGTAGACCGGGCCGACGGGGTAGCCGACGACGTTGGTGTTGGTGCGTCCCGGGCCGGGGTACTGGGTGTGCTTGTGGATGACCACCATGAACAGGTGGATACCGATCAGCAGCAGGATGACGGCCGGAATCAGGAGGATGTGAAGGACGTAGAGACGGCCGATGATCGCGGTGCCGGGGAACTCGCCACCGAAGAGGAAGAAGCTGATGTAGGTGCCGATCACCGGGATGGACTTCACGACGCCGTCGATGATGCGCAGGCCGTTGCCGGAGAGCAGGTCATCGGGGAGCGAGTAGCCGGTGAAGCCGGCGGCCAGGCCCATGATGAGGAGCGTGGTGCCGACGACCCAGTTCAGCTCGCGGGGGCGGCGGAACGCGCCGGTGAAGAAGACGCGCAGCATGTGCACGGCGTTCGCTGCAACGAACAGCAGCGCCGACCAGTGGTGCACCTGGCGCATGAAGAGCCCGCCGCGGACGTCGAAGGAGATGTCCAGCGACGATGCGTAGGCCACCGACATCTCAACACCACGCAGGGGCAGGTAGCTGCCTTCGTAGTGCGTCTCCGCCATCGAGGGGTCGAAGAAGAAGGTGAGGAAGGTCCCCGAGATCAGCAGGATGACGAAGGTGTACAGCGCCACCTCGCCGAACATGAAGGTCCAGTGGTCCGGAAAGATCTTCCGGCCGAACTCCTTGACCATCCCGGAGCCGCCGACCCGTGAGTCGACGAAGTGGGTGACCCGGCCAACCCGGGTCTTAGGCTGATATTCGTGCGTCGCGGTAGAGCTGCTCATTGTCAGCCTCGCTCCCAGAAACTAGGTCCTACGGGTTCTTGGAAATCGCTCCTGGCAATGAGGTAGCCCTCATCGTCAACGTCGATGGGAAGCTGAGGGAGCGGTCGTGCGGCCGGGCCGAAGATGACCTTGCACTCTTGTTCGAGGTCAAAGGTCGACTGGTGGCACGGGCACAGCAGGTGGTGGGTCTGCTGTTCGTAGAGCGCTACCGGGCAGCCAACGTGCGTGCAGATCTTGGAATACGCAACAATTCCGTCGTATCCCCAGTCCTCCCGGCCTTCCGAGGGGTTCAGGGATTCGGGGTCGAGGCGCATCAGCAGGACAACAGCCTTCGCCTTCTCCTCGAGCTTGTTCTCGGCCTCGTTGAGGCCTTCGGGGATCACATGGAAGGCCGAGCCGACGGTCACGTCGGAGGCCTTGATCGGGGTGCCGCTTGGGTCACGGGTGAGGCGCATGCCGGCGTCCCAGAAGGTGTGCTTCAGGGCGTCACCGGGCAGCGGGCCGAGGTCGCGGAAGATCGCGATGGCGGGCAGCGGGGCCAGGATCGCGGCACCGATGAGGGTGTTGCGGATGAGCGGGCGGCGCTTGATGCCGCTCTCGTCGAGGATCGTGCCGACGATCTGCTCGGCCTCGGCGCGGTCCTTCTCGTCGGTGACGGCGTGGCGCTCCTCGGTCAGCTCGTGGTCGGGCATGAGCGTCTTGGCCCAGTGGACGATGCCGACGCCGATGCCCAGCATGGCGAAGGCGGTGCCCAGGCCGAGCGCGAGGTTCTGCAGCCGCAGGCGCTCGATGGTGTCGTTCAGCGGAATGAAGAAGTAGGCAACGAAGAAGAGTAGCGTGCCGAGGACGGAAATGAAGAACAGGAGGGCAACCTGCCGCTCCGCCCTCTTCTCGGCACGTGGATCCGTGTCCGCAAGCCGCGGGCGGTGCGGCGGGAGGCCGGGGTTGGTGAACGTGTCGACCCCGCCCTGGCCCGGCGTAGCTACGGTGACCGACGTATCCGGGCTGCCGTGACTATTGTCGGCCATGATCCCTCTCATCCTTCTTTAGATGCTTCAATGTGCAATTCGTGTAAACCGGGGTGCTGGATGGGTCCAGCGGATCAGGACGACCGCGAGGTCAGCCAGACCGTGAAGGCAATGACGACGCCAAGGCCGGCGACCCAGATGAACAGGCCTTCGGAGACCGGGCCCAGCGAGCCGAGGTCGGCTCCGCCCGGGGAACCCTGCTCTTCGATGGTCTTCAGGAACGCGATGACATCGCGCTTGTCCTCGGGGGAGATGTTCGCGTCGTTGAAGACGGGCATGTTCTGCGGGCCGGTGACCATGGCCTCGTAGATGTGCTTCTCGCTCGAGCCTTCGAGTGAGGGGGCGAACTTGCCGCGGGTCAGGGCGCCGCCGGCTGCCGCAGCGTTGTGGCACATGGCGCAGTTGACGCGGAAGAGCTCTCCACCGTTGGCGGGATCGCCTTCAGAGGCGTCGAGGATCTCCTCGTCGGGGATGGCCGGACCGGCGCCCAGGGTGGCGACGTAGGCGGCGAGCTGGCGGGTCTGCTCTTCGGTGAACTGAACCGGCTTGACCTGAGCCTGCGGGCCGTCCATCTGAAGCGGCATGCGTCCGCTGCCGACCTGGAAGTCGACCGAGGCGGCACCGACGCCGACGAGGGAGGGACCGGCCGAGGAGCCCGAGGCGCCCAGGCCGTGGCAGGAGGCGCAGTTGGCGGCGAAGAGCTTTTCGCCTTCCTCGGCGTCGTTCGCGGAGAAGGACTCGGTCTGGGCCTGCGCCTGGTTGGCTGAGCTTGCCGCGGAGTAGATTGCTCCGACCATGAGCAACGCCATCAGCAGCAGTGCGATTGCTGCTAGGGGGTGGCGCCGCCTCTGAGATAGTGCCTTCACGCGATGGTTCCTGTCTTCTGTAATGCCATGGCTGCTGTGCTTCCTCGTCGAATTCTACCTCTAGTAGAAAAGTCTACCGCAGGAGGCTATTTGAGGAAGTAAATAATGATGAAGAGTCCGATCCACACGACGTCGACAAAGTGCCAGTAGTAGGAGGTCACGATGGCCGACGTCGCCTCGAAGTGGCCGAAGCGGCGGGCGGCGTAGGCGCGTCCGATGATCAGCAGGAATGCGATGAGCCCGCCGAGCACGTGGAGGCCGTGGAAACCGGTGGTGATGTAGAAGGCCGAGCCGTAGGCGTCCGAGGAAAGCGACACACCCTCGGAGACGAGCTGGGCGTATTCGTAGGCCTGCACCGCGACGAAGATGCCACCAAGGACGAAGGTGAGGAGGAACCACTCGACCATTCCCCAGCGGCCGATGGAGAGAAGCCCTCCGGTGCGGCGCGGCTGCAGGCGCTCGGCGGCGAAGACGCCGAACTGGCAGGTGACGGAGCTGGACACCAGGATGATGGTGTTGATCAGCGCAAACGGCACGTTGAGCTTCTCGGATCCCTCGGCCCACATCTCGCCTGAGGTGGACCGGAGCGTGAAGTACATGGCAAAGAGGCCGGCGAAGAACATCAGCTCGCTCGAGAGCCACACCACGGTTCCGACGGAGACCATGTTGGGGCGGTTGAGCGCGGGATGTGGGGCGGCGCTTGGGGCTTGGGTCGCAGATGTCACGAACTCATTATGGCTCTAAAAGTTCCCACTTCACCAACGCCTGAGGCCTTGCGGCGCGTCCAAATCGGTGCCCAAGGGCGCGTGATCCGCGTAACGGCGCGGAAGTAGGAGGGTGATGACTTTCTACAATTCGTAGATAACCTAGGAGTGTGACCACTACTTTGCGCGCTGACGAGGCCAAACAGTCATGGCCGCCGCTGTTCTCAGCCCTCATTTCGGGGAGGGATCTGACCCCCGCGGAGGCCGGCTGGGCGATGGAAAACATCATGTCCGGCGAGGCGACCCACGCGCAGATTGCAGGCTTTCTGCTCGGCCTGCGCGCGAAGGGGGAGTCGGTCGGCGAACTCACCGGGCTTGTCGAGGCGATGCTCGGGCGCGCCCGGCGGATTACGGTGAGCGGCCCGGCCCTTGACATCGTGGGAACCGGAGGCGACGGGCTGAACACGGTCAATATCTCCACCATGGCGTCCCTGGTGGCCGTGGGCGCCGGGGCGAGGGTGGTGAAGCACGGCAACCGGGCGGCGTCGTCGTCCTCCGGGGCCGCTGATGTGATCGAGGCGCTCGGCGTCCGGCTGGACCTGAGCCCCGACGACGTGGCGCAGTGCGCCGAGGAAGCGGGGATCACCTTCTGCTTCGCGCAGGTCTTCCATCCCTCCATGCGGCATGTTGCGGTGCCGCGGCGTGAGCTTGGCGTGCCGACCGCCTTCAACTTCCTCGGGCCGCTGAGCAATCCCGCCGGGGTGCAGGCCCAGGCGCTTGGCTGCGCCGATGCGCGCATGGCGCCGCTGATGGCCGGTGTGCTCGCCGCCCGGGGCGTGCGGGCGCTGGTCTTCCGCGGCAGCGACGGCAGGGACAAGCTGACGACGAGCGGGTCCTCAACCATCTGGGAGGTGCGCGGGGACCGGATCACCGAGCAGGTGGTTCATCCCGCGGACTTCGGCGTCGCCGAAACCGGCGTCGACGCCCTCCGCGGCACCGATGCCGCCGGCAATGCGCAGATTGTGAGGCGCCTGCTCTCGGGCGAGGAGGGCCCGATCCGCGATGCCGTGGTGCTCAACGCGGCGGCCGGCCTCGTGGCGCTCGACGAGGACCACGAGGGGCCGGTGGTCGACCGTATCCGGGCCGCCACGGTCCGGGCGCGCGAGTCGATTGATTCGGGGTCGGCGCTGGCCGCCCTTGAACGCTGGGTCGCGGTCAGCGCCTCACTCTGAGCGCCCTCGCGGAGGGGCTGCGGTTGGCGCGCCGATGCGGGCGTGCGGAGGGCCGCCCGGGCCGGTGCTAGCTGTCGAAGCCGAGGGAGAAGGCCGCGTCCAGGTCGTGCTTGGAGTAGGACCGAAAGGCGATCTGCGTCGTCGTTGACTCCACTCCCTGAACCTTCGAGAGGCGGTCGGCGATCACGTCGGCGAGGTCCTCATGGCGGGACACCCTGGCCATGGCGATGAGGTCCCATTCGCCGGTCACCGAGTACACCTCGCTGATGCCTTCGATTTCGGAGATTTCCTGCGCGCACTCGGGGATGCGCGCGGAATCCGTCTGAATGAGGACAAAAGCGGTGATCATGGTCGGCCTTTCCACTGAGATGGGTACTTCCTCACCGTACCGCCTGGTTTGCGAGGCCGGAGCGGGCACGCCCGCGGCCCCGCACGGCGGCGGCCACCAGCAGCCGCGGTATGAGCAGCAGCAGTCCCAGCACCACGAGCGTGACCACCTGGAAGCTCAGGGCCACACCGCCCCCGGTGAGGAACCGCAGCAGCAGGCCGCCGGCCACCGTGGTGATCCAGATTCCGACACCCGTCGGCCACAGGCGACGCGGCGTCCGCCAGGCGCGCAGGCCCATCCAGCCCGCGACGCAGGCGGCGACGAAGGGCGCAGCCGTCGCCGCGATTCCCGCAGCACTCAGGCCGTGCTCGTGGGTGCTGCGGCCGGAAACCGCGAAGAGGATGATCGCGGCGATGTCGACCGCCAGCCAGGGCCAGAGCCCGGGCGCGGGTCGGGGTGCCGTATGCGGGGATGCCATAGGACAACTTTAAGGCCTCCTCGGGTCCGGCCGGCGCGCTAACCGGCCAGTCCCGCCAGCGCGAAGATGGCTGCGGCGATGACGAAGCCCATCACGCCGATCAGGGTCTCCATCACGGTCCACGTGGCCAGGGTGGTCTTGACGTCCATGCCGAAGAAGCGGCCGACGAGCCAGAACCCCGAGTCGTTGACATGCGAAACAACCACCGATCCGGCGGCGACAGCGATCACCAGCGCGGCCAGCTGCAGGCCGTTGAACCCCGCATCGGCGACAGCCGGTGCGATGAGCCCCGCAGTGGTGGTGAGGGCGACCGTCGCGGATCCCTGGGCGATGCGCAGGATCGACGAGATCATGAAGCCGGCGACGATGAGGGGAATGCCCACCCCGCCGAGCACGTCGGCGAGGGCGGCGCCGATCCCGGAGGTGCGCAGCACCCCGCCGAACATGCCGCCGGCTCCGGTGATGAGGATGACCGAGCAGACCGGACCCAGCGAGGATTCGAGGAGTTTCTCGAGGTTGCTCCCGGTGGTGCCCCGGCGCCGGCCGAGGACGAACATGGCGACGAGGACCGAGATCAGCAGCGCCACGGGCGTCTCGCCCAGTGCGCGGAGGATCTGGTACCAGGAGGCGTCCGCCGCGGTGTCCGGAAGCAGGCCGCCTGCGGCCGCGGTGTTCAGCCCGGTGTTGAGGAAGATGAGTACCAGCGGCAGCAGGAGCACGCCGACCACCGTGCGGAAGCGCGGCGGGTGGGATTCGGCCTCTGCGTCGGCTTGCCCCAGCAGGGCCGGAACGGGAAGGACAAGCCTCCGGCCCGTCCGAAGTCCGAAGAGGTAGGCGGCGACGAACCAGGTGGGGATCGCCGTGATGAGTCCGGCGATGACGACGAGGCCGACGTTCGCTTCAAAGAACGTCGATGCGGCGACCGGGCCCGGGTGCGGCGGCAGGAAGATGTGCATCACCGAGAACGCGCCGGCCGCGGGGAGGCCGTAGCGCAAAACGCCGCCGCCAAGGCGGTGGGCGACGGCGAAGACGACCGGCAGCATCACCACGAGGCCGGCGTCGAAAAAGATCGGGAAGCCGAAAATCAGTGAGGCAAGACCGAGGGCGAAGGGAGCCCGGTGCTCGCCGAACCTTCCAATGAGGGAGTCGGCGAGCGCTTTGGCGCCGCCGCTGGTCTCGACGATCCGGCCCAGCATTGCGCCCAGGCCGACCAGCAGCGCAACCGTGCCCAGCGTGGTGCCGAAGCCGTTAATCAGGACCGGCACTACCTGGTCCGCGGGGATGCCGGTGGCGAAAGCGGTGCCGAGGCTGACCAGAATGAGCGCGAGCAGCGCGTGCAGGCGCAGTTTGATGATGAGGAACAGCAGGACGGCGATGGCTGCTGCCGCGATGAGCAGCAGCGGACCTGCGCCAAGTGTTTGGGTCCATCCTTCGATCTCCATGAATTTCCTTCCAATCACCGAGGGCAGTTTCTACCGGGCTGTGCGTGGCGCCGGAGACCGACCGCACCGGCGGCCTGCGCGTCGGTTGATCGTACCTTTCGGGCAGCCGCTGTCCCAGAAGCAGGGCCGGTGTCCGCACAATTCCGCCAGCACACCGAAGGAAGCGGGCCGGTTCTTGGGCCGAGGGCGGGGTTTCCGGTGGGCGCGCACGATAGCCGACGGCAGGAAAAAGCGGATAGACGCCCCGAATGTATTGATGAAGTGAAGGTGCCGGTGTTCAATGATCCCAGTGCTCCACGGTCAGTGGATCCGTCAACGACGACGGCCCTGTCGAGCACCGGCCGGGCCTGACCTCCCGCGCTGACCTCGACCGAAGGAGGCACGATGCTCAATCGACGACTGACCGCCGGGTCGGTGCTCATGACGGCCCTGCTGGCCGTCACCGGGTGCACCGGATCCGGGGAAACCTCGGAGGACGACGGCGCCCTGATCGTTTGGACGACGGAGGACGTCGCCGAGCGGGTGGCGACCCAGCAGGCAATCATGGACCGCTTCACGGAGAGCACCGGCACGGAAGTCGAGCTCGTCGCAATCGCCGAGGACCAGCTGTCGTCGGTGCTTTCGTCCTCCGCAGCGGCCGGGGAGCTGCCCGACGTGATCGGCGCGCTGTCCCTGAACGGCATGAACCAGTTGTACACCGACGGCCTGCTTGACACCGGTGCGGCAGCCGACGTCGTCGAGGAGCTGGGAACGGACACCTTCTCAGCCCGCGCGCTCGAGCTGACGTCCGCGGAGGGCGAGCAGCTCTCGGTGCCCAGCGACGCGTTCGCGCAGCTGCTGTACTACCGCAAGGACCTCTTCGAGGAGGAGGGCCTTGACGCCCCCGACAGCTACGAAGCCATCGAAGCCGCCGCCAAGGCCCTCGACGCCGAGGGCATGGCCGGGATCGTGGCCGCAACGGCTCCCGCCGACTCCTTCACCCAGCAGACCTTTGAGCAGATCGCCCTGGCCAACGGGTGCGAGCTGGTCGATTCCGAGGGTGAGGTCACCCTTGACAGCAGCCAGTGCGAGGACGCATTCAGCTTCTACGGAAACCTCATCCGCGACTACTCCGTTCCGGGCAACCAGGACGCGGACACCACCCGAGCCAGCTACTTCGCCGGCGAAGCGGCGATGACCGTGTGGTCCTCCTTCATGCTCGACGAGCTGGCCGGCCTCCGCAACGATGCCCTGCCGACCTGCCCCGAGTGCGGGGACAACCCCCGGTTCCTCGCCGAGAACACCGGGATCGTCAGTGCGATCCAGGGCCCTGACGGGGAGGAACCCGCCGGGTACGGGGAGGTCGTCTCCTGGAACATCCTCAACGACGCCTCGGCCGAGGCCACGGACCTGGTGACGTTCATGATGAGCGAGGGCTACGAGGACTGGCTCGGGGTGGCACCGGAGGGCAAACTGCCGGTGCGCCTTGGAACCGCCGACGCTCCCACCGAGTACGTGGACGCCTGGCAGTCCCTCGAGGCTGGGGTGGAGACCCGGGCGCTGCTCTCCGATATCTATCCTGCCGAGACCCTGCAGGCGCTGACGGAGAGCACCGACACCTTCAAGCGCTGGGGCATTCCCCAGGGCCAGGGAGCCCTGGCCGCGGCCGTGGGCGGCCAGTTCATCGCTCCGCAGATCGTGGCCCAGATGATCAGTGCGGGCAGCAGCGGCGCGGACGCCGCCGCGCAGGCCCAGGAGGAGGCCGAGGGTCTCAAGGCCGACCTGGGCCAGTAGCATGCCACCACCTGCGCGGACGCCGTCCGGTATCCGCCCGCTGTAAGGAGCGCTATGTCCGCACTTCCGCTTCGGCCACCCCGACGACGCACCCTGTCCCAGCGCGACGCCCGCACCGGTATCGCCCTGATGTCGCCAACCCTGATCATCGTGCTCGCGGTCGTCGTCGTGCCGCTGCTGTGGTCGATCCTGATTGCGTTCCAGCAGCTCAAACTGCTGGAAATCGGCACCGCCAACCCGTTCCGGTCCCTGACCCTGGCGAACTTCGAGCGGGTCTTCGCCTCCGGTGGGCTCTGGGTGAGCCTCGGCACCACGCTCGTCTACACGGCCGGGTCGGTCCTGCTGTCCATTGGCATCGGGCTGCTGGCGGCAATGGCCGTTCGCCGGCCGTTCCGGGGACGGAACTTCGTGCGGGCCGCGTTCCTGCTGCCGTACGTGGCGCCGGTCGTGGCGGTGACCTTCGTGTGGCGCACCATGCTCAACCCGCAGTTCGGCATCGTCAACGAGGTGGGCCAGTCCACCTTCGGGTGGGCCGACCCCATACCGTTCCTGTCAGAAGCGCAGCGCACGGTGGAGTTCCTCGGAGCGCAGTTTCCAATCCCGACCGCGCTGCTGACCGCCATCGCCTTCGAAGGCTGGCGTTACTTCCCCTTCGCCTTCCTGTTCCTCATGGCCCGGCTTGAGGCACTGTCCGCGGAGTCGGAGGAAGCGGCGCTCGTGGACGGGGCGAGCCCCCTGCAGACCTTCCGCTACATCATCCTGCCCCAGCTGATGCCGGTCATCGCGCTGCTCGCGGTGCTGCGCACCATCTGGACGTTCAACGAGTTCGACGACATTTTCCTGCTGACCGGCGGAGCAGCCGGCACCGGGGTCGCCAGCGTCCGGGTGTACGAGTTCCTCACGGTCCAGCGCAACGTCGGTGCCGCCGCGGCACAGTCGCTGGTCCTCGCGGTCGTGCTCGTCCTGATGCTGGCCGTCTATCTGTTTCTGATGCGCAGGAGGGGAGAACGGCTGTGAGCGCACCCACCACACCCGGAACACAGACAAGTACGGCGCCCGCGCCGAGGCCGCCGGAGGTTCAGCGGGTCCGGGGGTCCCGCCGGCACGAGATCGAACGGCGCAGCCTGCGCATCCTGCGGTGGGTGGTCATCATCGGCCTCCTCATCGTCACCCTGCTGCCGTTCTACTACATGGTGCTGCTCTCCCTCCGGCCGATCGAGGCACTGCTGCGCAACCCCAGCTCGCTCATCATTCCGCCGGCGGAGTTCACCCTGTCCTCCTACCAGCAGGTGCTCGCCTCGACGGCCGCCGGCGGCCAGGGCTTCGGACGGTTCATCGCCAACAGTGCCCTGGTCGCGGTCAGCGCTGTGATCATCTCCCTGATCGTCGCCGTCCCCGGGGCCTACGCGATCGCCCGCCTGCCGTTCTTCGGCCACCGGCAGGTGAACGCGCTTTTCCTCGCCGCGTACCTGTTCCCCGCCATCGTCATGGCGATCCCGCTCTTTGTGCTCTTCACCCGGGTGGGCCTGCGCGGCTCGCTGGTGGGCCTGATCCTTGTGTACATCGCGCAGACGGTGCCCGTGGCGATCTATATGCTCCGCAACTACCTCGACACCGTGCCCGTCGCCGTAGAGGAGGCAGGGCTCGTCGACGGGCTCACCCGGATCGGGGTGCTGCGGCGGATCAGCCTGCCCCTCGTTATGCCGTCGATCATGGCCACCGGGCTGTTCATTTTCATGATCGCGTGGAATGAGTTCCTCTTCGCGCTGCTGTTCCTCGTCGAACGGCGTGAAAGCTGGACGGTCTCCCTGGGCCTTTCACAGCTCTCGGGCAGCGCCGAGATTCCCACCACGGTGCTGATGGCCGGCTCGGTCGTCCTGACCCTGCCGATTCTCATCCTGTTCTTCTCGACCGAGCGGCTGCTCACCGGCGGGCTCACCGCCGGTGCGGAAAAGGGCTGAACCGCAGCGGCGGGTATCAGGCGGTGCCGACTCTTCGGCCGGAGATGGTCGAGGGCCGGAGTCCGATGAAGCGGGCCCGGAAGCCGCCCGCCCAGGGCTCCTCCGTGGAACGGCCCCACAGGGTCTTCAGTAGGTCTTCATCGTCGACCGCTTCAGGGCGGCCCTGCGCGAGCACCGTCCACCCGGCCATGGCCTCGGGCTGCACGTCGTCGACCTGGAAGGCGGATGAACCAAGCGGTGCCCGCCCGAGCTCGCCCTCCTCCGACGTCCTGAAGTAGATCCCGCCGTCGTGGACCACGTAGTTCACGGGAAAGATGTAGAGCGATCCCTCTTTCGTGAACCCGATGCGGCCGGTATGCCGCGTGGAAAGCAGCGCCCAGCATTCGTCGGGGGAGAGCTCAGCGGAGGCGTGCAGGGTGCCCGGCATTTCCCAGTATTCGTTGTCGACGTGTTCCACCCGGTGTCCTCTCGGAAGGCTTGAGCCGGGAGCGGACGCCCCGGCGATGGGCTGGCCCTCCCTAGGCTACCGACCCCCGGGCTGCCTGTGCAGCCCCGGCAGGGGCCCTTTCTCCGGCGCCGTGCCCCGCTGCCTCGGTGCACATCCGGAGACCCCCGGCACCAGAGGCCGTTGGACCCTGTGCGTCCCGGCGGTCCGGTGGGACGCTCGGGGCAGCGCGGGCGCCGCCGGTGTCCGCGACGCCAGCCGCTCGGCTCGGTGAGCCACAGGGTCCTGCTGAACCTTAGCTGTCCGACGCTCGTCACCCGCCCGGCGGTGCCGGCCCCTGCCTGACCAGCCGCGCTACTCGTCCCGCGCGGCTGTGCGCGAGGCGGTCGGGGGTGCCTCGGCGACGGTGAACCTGCGCCCGGTGACGCCGTCCGGAGTGACCCGCACGAACCGGTCCTTCCGCCCGGACTCCCAGGGGTGGACGGGCAGGTCGATGGTGTCAAGCAGTTCCTTGGTTGTCGAAATGGTGCGTGCTACGCCCTTGACGACCACACTCCAGGCCCTGGATCCGCTGTCGTCGAGCCCGTCGGCTTGAACCGCGATGGGCGCCTCGTCAATGGCCGCACGCGCCTTGGTTCCCTCGGAGGTTCGAAAGACCACGGTGCCGTGATCGACCTGGATGTTGACCGGGAAGATCTCGGGCTGGCCCTCGACGCACAGGGCCAGCCGTGCCACCGAGGCGGTGCGCAGCAGGCGCCAGCACTCGTCGGCTGTAAGGACTTCGGTCTGCTCGGCTGCGGGTTCCATACGGTCAGCCTAGGAGTCCGGCCGCCGGTTGGACAGGGCCAAATTTCCCTCGTTCGACGGCGGGACCGCGCAGCGGAGCGGGAGGTCCGGTCGGGTGCCACCGAGGCACGGGACCAAAGCCCCTTTCCACGATGGGGCGGGCGCTCGATGCTTGAAGGGTTCGATGCTTGGCGCGGCGACCAGGGTGCAGGAGGAACCATGGAAGGGAAGGCAGGCGGGAAGGCCCGCGCAGGATGTCCTAGGGCGGGCCGGCCGGGGCCCGCCGCGGCGGTGGCGGCATGAACGGCCCCGCGCTCCCGGTCCTCGTGGGCTACGACGGATCCGACGAGGCCGGCACGGCCGTCCGGTGGGCCGCGCGGTACGCCCAGAGCACCTCGCTGCCGCTGACCGTGGTGCACTGCTGGATCTGGCCGCTGTTCACCCACAACCTCGGCCCTGTCCGGGGTGTGGAGGGCAGCGGTCTGCGCCATGCCGCGGAGGCCGCTCTGGAGGAGGGTCGGGAGATCGCGGTGGAGACCGCCCCCGGTCTGGGGGTCGACACCCGTCTGGTGACCGGGTATCCCGCCGCCGTGATGACGACCCTGTCCCGCAACGCCTCCATGGTGGTCTCCGGCAGCCGTGGGCTTGGCGGATTCCTCGGTCAACTGGTGGGTTCGGTGAGCCTGCACCTGGCCGCCGGAGCCCACTGCCCCGTGGCCGTGATCCGCCAGACCCCTGCAGAGGGTGCACCCGTCGTTGCCGCCGTTGACGGTTCCGAGGAAAGTCTTGGGGCCCTGGTGCTGGCCTGCCGCATCGCCGTCCAGCAGGGTGCGGTGCTGGAGGTGGTCCATGTGGGGCAGGACCTTCCGGCCTCGCTGCTGCGCCGGCGCACGCAGCCGGCGCCGCAGGATGAGTCGATCCTGCGTCGGGCCGTCGAACTGGCGCACGCAACGGAGCCCGAACTCACCGTTAAAGAGGTACCGCTGATGAGCCGGTCGGTGCCCGGAAGCCTGCTTAAGCTGACCAGCGATGCCTTCTGCCTCGTCCTCGGGGCCAAGGGAATGGGTGGTCTCGGTACGCGCCTCGGCTCGACGGTCCACGCGGTGCTCCACCACTCGAAGGGGAACGTGGTCATCTGGCGGAGCACCGCGGCTCCGGCCCCGGATGCGCCGGGTGATGAAGGGGAGGCGGAGGGGTAGCACTCCCGCCTGCCGGAGTGGAGCCGCGGCGGGCGAAACCCAGACGGGCTGGCTGCCGCGGATGGTGCGGACGGCCGGGGCTCAGGCCGGCTGCAGGCGCAGGCGGGTGGTGGCCCGGGAGATCTCGTCGAGCACGGCCGACGCCTGGCGGTCCGGTGCCCTCCGGTCGACGAGCCCGCCGGTCTCGTCGAACGCCGCATAGGCCTTCGCCAGGATGACCTGCTCGCGGAGTGGCACCATGCCCAGTTCGACGACGACCTGCCGGAGCTGCTCGACCGCACGGATGCCGCCGCCCGGGCCCCCGTACCCGACGAAGCCCACCGGCTTGCCGTTCCACTCGTGGTACAGGTGGTCCAGGGCGTTTTTCAGCACGGCGGGGTAGCCGTGGTTGTACTCCGGAGTTACCAGGATGTACCCGTCGGCCTGGGCGATCTTTGTGCCCCACGCCCGCGCCGCAGGGTCCGGTGACGGACCGAACGCGGGAGGTACCGGCGCGTTGAAGAACGGCAGCGGCCAGTCGGCGAGGTCGAGGAACTCAGTCGTGAAGTCGGTCCGGGCCCGCGCATGGTCCATGAACCATCGGGCCACCTTCTCGCCGACCCTGCCCTCCCGGGTGGAACCGAGGATGATCTGCACATGTGCCACTTGGGTCCTCCGCAGGATCGATTCAACGCCGAATAGTCCTAGTTTCCCACCACAGTTGAAGTAGTCAACTATCTATTCCAACAAGTACCGTGCCTTCATGCCATCGCGCCAGGAATCGACCTTCGAACTCGTTCAACTCGTGATCCGCCTTGGCGAACGGATGCGGCAGCACTATGCCCGCCGCGCCGACGAATTTGACCTCACCCCGACACAGGCCCAGGTGCTGCGCGAGCTGACAGCCGGCCCCGCACCCATGGGCGAACTCGCCGTGCGGTTGTCGTGCGATGCCTCCAACATGACGGGCGTCTCGGACCGGCTGGAAGCCCGCGGCCTGCTCGAACGGCTCCCGTCACCGGGGGACCGGCGGGTGAAGGTGCTGTCCCTGACCGACGACGGCCGGGCGCTCCACCGCAGCCTGTGGACCCGGCTCATGGACAATTCCCCGGTTGCCGAGGGGCTGAATGAGGCCGAGCAGGAAACTTTGAAGATGCTTCTGCAGAAGCTGGAGCGTGCAGGCGGGTAGGAGGCTGCGGGCGTCCATCCCGGGCCATCACTAGGATCGGAGAATGATGCCTCCGCAACCGGTCCTTGATGCCTTCGGGATCGCCGGGCCCCTGAAGAAGCTGGAAGGGGGGAAGGGCTCCGCCTGGCTGGCTGACGGCCTCGTCCTCAAGCCCCGGGACCTGCTCCCTCAGGAACTCGAGTGGCTGGACACGAGAGCACGGGAACTCAGCCACGGCGGGCCGCTCCGGCTGTCCCTGCCGGTACGAAGCACCGCGGGGAACCTGAGTGAGGAAGAGTGGGTGGCCTACGGCTACCTCCCGGGCGAGTACACGAGCGGCAGGTGGCTTGAGAAAGCCTCTGTGGCGCTCGCCTTCTCCGGCCTCTTCACCGGTGAGCCCCGTCCACCGTTCCTGGATGAGAGGAACCACGCATGGGCCGAGGCGGACCGCTTCGCGTGGGAGGAGACTTCGGCGCTCGGTGGGCAGGAGATCCCGTATGTGCCCGAGCTCGTTGCCGCCCGACGACCGGTCGACGGCGTGCCCTGCATCATCCACGGTGATCTGACCGGCAATATCCTGGAGCACCCGGGCGGGGTGCCGGCAGTGATCGATCCGACCCTCTACTACCGGCCTGTGGATTATGCGGTTGCGATTATTGCCGTCGATGCCGTGTGCTTCGAGGGCGCGTCCCTGTCGCTGTTGGAGTCGATGTCGCCGGGGCAGGCGTTTCCCCAATACCTTCTTCGCGCATTGCTCTTCCGCATCGTCACTGACGCGCTCAACCACCGGCAGGAAGCGGCCTTCGGCGCCTACCGCCACACGGTCGAGCGTGTGCTCGATCGAGCGGCTTCGCACCGTTGAAGCCCTTGTGGCCCGCCTGCTGCGCTCGCAGGCTCCGGTGGCGTGCCGGCCGTCACCGGCAGTACGGTACGGGTCGCGGGCCCCTGGCCGTTTCCCGGCAGGGCGGCCAGGAGGGTGAGCTTCAAGTGCGGGAGAGCGGTCCGGGGAGCCGGACCATGCGCAGATCAAGGACTCCTCCCTCGATCTTGCTGCCGCCGTCGAGTTCGAAGCCGTGTTTTCGGTAGAACGCCTGGGCCCGCGGGTTCCGCTCGGCGACCCACAGCGTCGTCCCTTTGTCCGGGTCGATCACGGCGTGGAGCAGGTCGGTTCCTGTCCCGGAGCCGTGGTGTTCCGCGAGGAGATACAGCACGTAGAGGTGCATGAGATCCGGCTCCTCATCCGAGGGCCCGGCCATCGCGAGGCCGACGAGCGGCCCGCGGTGCTCGGCGACGGCGACGCGGTTGGTGGCCCACCGCGGCTCGGTGAGGGCGTTCAGCCACTGGCGTTCCCGGGCTGCAGGGAAACCAGGATCATCGAGTACCGCATCGGGCACGAGGCCGCGGTAGGTCTCCTGCCACGACTCAACATGGACCCGCGCCATCGCCTGGACGTCCTCGACGCGCGCAGCACGGACCCCAATTCCCTTGGACATACGAGGAGCATAGGGGACCGCGTGGATTTCGGAGAGTACGTGCGCAGGGCGCCGGCCCGAAAGCCGGCGCCCCGTGTCAGCGGTCCCCGCTAGCTGGCCAGGAAGCGCAGCAGGACCTCGTTGATCTCGGCTCCGTGCGTCCAGAGCATGCCGTGCGGCGCGTCCTCGATCTCGACGTACTCCGCGGAGGGGAGGCGCTTGGTGAACTCCCGGGCGGTGGCGTCGATCGGGAGGATGCGGTCGTCGGTGCCGTGGACGATCAGGGCCGGAACGGTGACCTTTTCGATGTCCGAGCGGAAGTCGGTGAGCCACGAGTCGACGACGGCGAAGGAGGCGTACCAGGACGCGCCGGAGGCCACGTTCCAGGCGCTGCGCAGGGCTTCCTCGCTCAGGCGGTTGCCGAGGAAGTTGTCCGTGTTGAAGAAGTCGTTGTAGAAGTTCGTGAACCAGGCGTACCGGTCCTCGATGGCGGCGGTGCGGATGCCGTCGAACACGGTGGAGGGAACGCCGGTGGGGTTGTCGTCGGTCTGGAGCAGGAATGGCTCCAGGGATGCGAGGAACGCGGCCTTAGCGACCCGGGCCTCCCCGTAGGTGCCGATGTAGCGGCCCACCTCGCCGGTGCCCATCGAAAAGCCGACCAGGACCACGCCGTTCAGGTCAAGGGTTTCAAGGACGGTATTGAGGTCGGCGGCGAAGGTGTCGTAGTCGTATCCCGTGGTGGGCTTGCTCGACTTGCCGAACCCGCGGCGGTCATAGGTGATGACCCGGTACCCGGCGTTCAGGAGGGCGGCTGACTGCTTCTCCCACGAGCCGCCGTCGAGGGGATAGCCGTGGATCAGCACGACGGGCTGTCCCGTCCCATGGTCCTCGTAGTAGAGCTCGATGTCAGTGCTGTTCTCGGTGCCGACTTTGATAAAGCCCATGTGCTATTTCCTTCTTTTGATGTGAGAGAGGGGTCCTCCTCTCATGGCGTTTGCATCGTCTCATCGACAATTCGGCAAGCAAACGATCGGTCGAATTTTACGTTTTATGACCGCTCGCGTGTCGGCATGGACGAACTCCAGACGGCTGCAGGCGTGTCGCTCAAAAAGCTTTACGCCGAATTTCCCCGAGGTCGCGGCCTACGCCAGGGAACATAAGGAAGCGTTCCAGCGATATGTCGCCCGGCTCGCACAGGAAGCAGGCGCGCCCGCGCAGTTGGCGCCGCAGCTGTCCATCCTGGCGGAGGGAGCGCAGACGACCGCCGCCATCGCGGGCAGCACCGACGCAGCACTGCAGGCACGGGCGGCGGCCGAGGTCCTGATTGATGCCGCCCTGTCGTCCCGGACCGCCGCAGCTGACTAGGTGCGGCTTCGGCTGCACCCTCCGGTGTGTGAGGCTCTACGGCGGCCGGGCCCCGGCGGGCGGCTTTGACCCGGGCCTGGGCGGACTCACCCCCGCAGGGCGGCCGCCTCTCCCACCCAGCGGGCATAGCGCGCCCAGGGGTCGTCGACGCCCGCGGCCAGCGTGCGGATGTGTTCCTCGAGTGCCGGTGCCGGCTCGAACCACTCGGAGCGGTTCAGGCGCCAGCGCGCAAACTGTTCGTGGCGGCGGTGCTCGACGAGCCGGTCGCCCCGCTCGAAGGCCAGCACCTCGTCATGCCAGAGCCGGGCGAGCCGTTGGCGCGGGTTCGCCGTCGTGCCGATCTTGATCCGGTCTTGGAAGCGGATGTAGTAGACGACGTCGACCCGTGGGGGCGGCAGGTCCCCATCGGGGGCGTCCCCGACGCGCCATTCGCAGGCCGCGCAGACCCATCCGGAGGGGTACTTTACGCCGATCCGCGACCCGCAGGCCAGGCAGGGCCCGGGCAGGACGTCGGTGCGGCCCATCTCGGTATCCGCCCAGTCCAGCACGGCGGCCAGGTGGGCGGGGCAGAGCGGAAACGGGGAGTCGCCTGCGGGCCTGGCGCAGGGGCGCCCGTCCCCGCCGGGCAGCACGCAGTGGCGGTCGCTCGGCGCGGAGTCGTACATACGTTCGATTCTGTCGCCCGTGACTCCCGTGCGCAAGGCGGGGCGGGTGGCGCGCAGGGGCGACCGTCAGGGCCACAACCCGACGGCGGAAATTCCGGTGGCGGTTCCGCGTCCGGCATCGCCGTGTCCGAATGGTCAGGGTCGTGCGGGGAGTCCCGTGCCGGGTCTGCGACGGCCCTGGCCGTGTCACACTGGCGCATGAGACTCAAGCAGTACCCGCTCCGAGCAGTGAGTGAGCACGAGCTTAACAGGTTGGACCGAAGCGTCTGGCCGGCGACTCTCGCCCCGGTCCGCCAGTTGCTCGACGACGGACTGGACCTCGCACCGGCCACCGTGCTGGTGGGGGAGAACGGCTCAGGGAAGTCCACGATCATTGAAGCGCTCGCCCTGGCGTACGGACTCTCCGCCGAGGGAGGATCAACCGGTGCCCGGCACAGCACCCGCGCATCGGAATCCGCGCTCGCCGAGCATCTGCAGCTGATCCGCAATGCAGGTGCGGCCCGGCGCGGGTACTTCCTGCGCGCCGAGACCATGCATGGTTTCTACAGCTACCTCGAGGCGAACCCAAGCCTGTACCGGCCCGACCTCACCTTCCACGAGATGTCCCACGGGGAATCCTTCCTGCAGCTTGTTGGGGACCGTTTCAAGGGTCCCGGACTGTGGATCCTGGACGAACCGGAATCGGCGCTGTCGTTCTCGGGATGCCTGGCGTTGTTGGGCATGCTCAAGGACAAGGTCGCCACGGGCAGGTCCCAGGTGGTCATGTCAACCCACTCACCGCTGCTCGCCGCGCTGCCGGGCGCACGGATTCTGGAACTGGGGGAGTGGGGCTATCGCCGCCGGGAGTGGGACGAGCTGGACCTCGTGATCAACTGGCAGCAGTTCCTCTCCGCTCCGCAGCGGTATCTACGGCACCTCTGAAGGCGGTCGTCACGACGTCGGTCCACGACGTCGTCCGCTTCGTCCTGTCCCGCTCACTGGCTTCCCCACGTTTTCGACCGGGGCGGGCGGAGCGTGAGCTAGGCGGTCCGGGCGGCTTCCAGTGCTGCCGCACAGAGGCTTCGCGTCGCCTGCACGGTACGGACGAGGGCCCCGGGGGCCGGACCGGTGCTGTTGAAGATGCCGTCGATGGAGGCGATTCCGGCCCGGGTCAGGAGCGTTTTCTCGTTTGAGGGCCACTGACCCCGGGCGGCAAGGACGGCGTGTGCGGCGTGGGCGGCGGCCTGTGCGGTCAATCCGAGGCACAGTGCGAAGCGGCCGGCCCTTGCATGGGCATTTCCGGCGTAGTTGAAGAGGTGGCTGGCGGAAGCCCACCAGGCCTCGGACGCGGCCACCCGCAGCCTGTCGGGGTAGATGGGCCGTGGAAGCTCTCCGTGCAGCACCCGGTTCACGCTCAGCTCCCCGACGACCAGGTAGGAGGGGATGCCTGCGAGGTGGAACAAAAGGGGCTCCACCCGAAACCTGCCGTGTTCGGCCTCGGACATTTCGTGCTCGACGGACACCAGGTCCCGGTAGTGCACGTCGACCCGCCTCCCCTCGATGGTCAGCCAGGCGCCTCCATTGAAGACGCCACCGCCCCACCCTCCGATGTCCGACACCTCGCCCGGCCATCCGACGTTGCGCAGGTCCTCGGGGTCGAAGCGGCCGCGGTAGTAGAGGCCGAGATCCCAGTCGCTGGAACCGGTGTGCGTTCCCTCTGCGCGTGAGCCGCCCAAGGCCACCGCCTGCACCCCGGGCAGGGAGGCAAGGGTGTCCACGACCGACCCAAGGAAAGCGGAGTCATCCATGCCCGCAGTCTATGCAGCAGCGGCGGGTCCTGGCTGGACCGTGTTGACGTCCGGCCCGGTCAGAAGCGGGCCGAGAAACCTCCGTCGGCAAAGAGAAGCTGCCCGGTGATCCAGCGCCCCTCCGGGGAGACAAGGAACGAGACGACGCCGGCGATGTCGGCGGGCGTGCCGAGGCGGCCCAGGGGGTGGTGGGGCGTGAGGGTGTTGCGCAGGTCCTCATTCATCCAGCCGGTGTCGATCGGGCCCGGGCTGACGACATTGGCGGAGATCCCGCGCGGGCCGAACTCGCGGGCCGCGGAGATGACGATGCGGTCAAGGGCTCCCTTGGAGGCGCCGTAGGGCAGATTGCCGGTGGTGTGGTCGCTCGTGAACGCGATGATGGCCCCGCCGCTGGGTGGTGCCTGCCGGGCGAAGGCGGCGATCAGCAGCAGGCTGGCGCGGGCATTGACCGCGGTGTGAAGATCGAAGCTCTCCGGGGTGGTGTCCAGGATCCCCGTTTCCACATCGTGGGCGTGGCTCAGGATGAGCGTGCTGACCGGCCCGCGGTCCCGCGTGACGGCGGCGAAGAGTTCGTCGGGGCCGGTCGGTCGGGACAGGTCGCAGGGGTAGTCAGTGGTGTCCAGGTCGCTGGTGGCTACCTCCCACCCGTCGGATTTCAGCCGGGGCACGATCCCTGCGGCGATGCTGTTGCTGCGGGCGGCTCCGGTGACAAGGGCAAGAGGCATGCCTTCTACGGTAGTCCAACAACAGGTCGGCCCGGCTGGGCCATGGCGGAGCCGCATTGGCGCCGGCGGTGCCCCGCCCTTGCGCCCGGTGATCCCCGTGTGCCTATAGTTGGTCCATGTTCCTGTGATCCTCGTTCTTCTCCTGAGTCCGCGGCCGGTGCCCGGTGGGAGGTCGACCGACGTCGAGGATCCCCATGACCACTTCTTTCTTTTCCCGTCCCGGCCGTGCCGCTGCGCATCTCGGGGTTGAGGGCATCTCAATTTCGTTCGGCGCCCGGCGCGTGCTCACCGATGTCTCCTTTACCATTTCGGCGGGCCGGACCGGTGTCATCGGGGACAACGGATCGGGCAAGAGCACCCTGCTGCGCATCCTCGCCGGCCTGCTGGCGCCCGATCGGGGAACGGTGTCGGTGACGCTTCCCGGTGTCGACCGGCCCCGCATCGGGCTGCTGCACCAGGAGCCTCCCTTCGGGCCGGCAGCATCGATCGCCGAAGCGCTGGAATCCGCCGTGGCTCCCGTCCGCGCGGCCGCCGACGCGGTCACCGCCGCGGGGCTGGCTCTTGCACGGCGCCCGGATGATGCGGCGACGGCCACCGGCTATGCGGAGGCCCTGGCGGCCGCGGAGCGGATCGGTGCCTGGGATGTGGATGCCCGCATCGCGGCCACGGTGGCGGGGCTTGGCCTCGCGGGCCTGCCGTCCCACCGGAAAACCGGGCAGCTCTCCGGGGGGCAGCGCTCACGCCTGTCCCTGGCCTGGCTGCTGCTGAGCAGGCCCGACGTGCTCCTGCTGGACGAGCCGACGAACCACCTCGACGACGACGCCGCCGGCTACCTACGCAGTCTGCTGGTGTCGTGGCCGGGACCGGTACTTATCGCCAGCCACGACCGGGCGTTCCTTGACGAGGTGGTGACGTCGCTTCTCGACCTTGACCCCGCGCCGCTGCCCCATGCGGTGGCCGGGCCCCTGGTCGGGGACGGCGATGGAGCGGCCATCGGCGTGGTGCGGTTTACGGGCACGTACACCGAGTATCTCCACGCCCGCCTCGATGCCCGGGAGCGATGGGCCCGCCAGTACCGCGACGAACAGGCGCAGCTCTCGCGGCTGCGGGCCGCGGCCCCGTCCAACTACGTCGTGGGACATGAGGACTGGTCGCCGCGGTCCGAGGCCCGCAGTTCGGCCAAGTTCTACTCCGACCGGAACGCCAAGACGGTGTCCCGCCGGGTCAACGACGCGAGGGCCCGCCTCGAGGTCCTTGAGGAGCGGCAGATCCGCAAGCCGCCCAGGGAACTTCGCTTCCAGGGGCTCACCGCCGGCAGGGGTTCGGGACCGGGCCTGCAGCACACCGGGCCGGTCCTTACGGCTGCGGGCGCCGCCGTCACCGGCCGCCTCGGTACCACCTCGCTGACCCTCAGCGCGGGGGAGAAGGTGCTGATCACGGGGCCCAATGGATCGGGCAAATCCACGCTGCTGCTCCTGCTCGCCGGAGCGCTCCTGCCCACCACCGGAACCGTCACCGCGGCACCGTCCCTGCGGACCGGCCTCCTGGCCCAGGACGTCGACCTGCCCGACCTCCGCAGGCGGGGGCACGGACGCACGACGCGGCGGGCCTACGAGGACCTTGTGGGGGAGGCGCGCGCCGCACAGGTTCCCCTCCGGGCCTTCGGCCTCATTGCACCGCGGGATGAAGACCGGCCGGTTGCGGCGCTCAGCGTCGGTCAGCAGCGCCGGCTCGCGCTGGCCGTGCTGCTCGCCGACCCGCCCGACGTGCTGCTGCTCGACGAACCCACCAACCATCTCTCACTTTTCCTGGCCACCCAGCTGGAGGCGGCGATCCCGGACTACCCGGGCGCCGTCGTCGTCGCCTCCCACGACCGGTGGCTGCGCCGCACCTGGAAGGGGGGCCGGCTCGGCCTCACCGGGGTGCGGTGAGGCTCAGGGCCACAGCGCGATGGCGAGGACTCCGGCGGCGAGGAGGATGAGTGCAAGGGCCGCGGGGATCGACCGCTTGAGGGTGCCCGTGGAAAAGCGGTCGTAGACGGACTGAAGGCGGGCCCGGACCTTGCCGCCGTGAGCCATGCCGAGCGCCAGGAGGATCAGGCAGGGGACGCAGTACACAATGGCGTATCCGGCGAGAACCAGCAGGCCCGCGGCCAATCCGGTGTCGGCGTCGATCAGGCGCTCTATGGCGATGAAGTAGGGGAAGGCGTTGGGGAGGTCAGCGCCGGTCATCAGCACCCCGAGAGGGAAGGCGGTCCCGACGCCGAACCAGGACGGCAGATTGACGCCCTTCCGAGGGCGGTCCTTCAACCGCCGAATGCCGGCCGTGAGGAGGGCGGCCGCGGCGACGAGGAAGACAATCCGCCGCAGCCAGATGAGGCCGTCTCCGACCGCGCCCGCTGCCGCATCGGCGCCGAGGAAGATCGCGGCTCCCAGCACGGCAACGGTGCTCATGGCGCCCAGGACGAAGGTGATGGCCGAGGCCAGCGGCCGCGTGCGCACCGTCAGGAGGATCAGTGTGATCGCCACGATTGTGACGGGATTGAAGGAATCCGCGACGGCGAGCCCGGCGATGGCGGCCAGCAGCCCCCCGCTCACTCCCGGCCAGCCCTCGGCTTCAACCACTCGAGCACCGATTCTAGCGGCGGCAGCCGGTCGCCGGTCACCGAGTTCATGACCATGCCGTCCCCCAGGAGCCGGATGACGGCTGCCGCCACCGGGTCGCCCACCTCGTCGGCGATCAGGCGTTCCCACCGCTCGGTAGCCTCCGCCGACCGTCGAAGCAGGGCCTCCGTCGTCGAGCCGGAGTCGGTGAAGGACACCAGCAGGGCCCGGTACAGGTCGGCGTCCTCGCGCGACATGGACAGGCGCAGCCACGTCTCGGTCACGTTCCCGCCCTCGGCCGCGGCGGCCAGTGCCTCGTCCATCGCCTCGATGGCCTGGGCGGCGATGCCGTCAAGGAGCGCGGCCCTTGAGCGGAAGTGATGCATGAGTCCGCCCTTGGAGACCCCCGATGCCGCGGCCACGGCGTCAAGGGAGGGGACGGAACCGGCTTCGATGGCGAGCCGCCGTGCCGTCTGCAGGATGCGTTCCCGATTGCTCATGCAGGAACTTTAGCACAGAACCGACCGACTAGTCGGTCGGTTCTGTGGAACGAGAAAACTGCGCCCCGCCTGCGGACGCGCCCCCGCTGCGCTACGGGAAGGCTGCGCGTTCCACCACAATCAGCGGCGTGACGTAGTGCTCGGTGACGCTGCCTCCTAGGTCGCGCACGGCCTGGGTGGCCTCCTCGACCTCCGCCGCGCTCCAGTTGCTGAAGGTGCTGAAGAGGCCGTGGACCTCATCGGCGCCGAGCACGATGCTCCACCGAAAGGTATCCGTTGAGACTTCGGCGAACAGTCCGCCCGCGGTCAGCTCCCTCACCCATCCCGCGGTATCCAGTTCGTCGGGGCCGGGCCTCGCCGGAGCCGCGCGCCGTCTTCCGACAATCTGCCCGGTCCGCTCGCGGAAGCGCGTCCTGACGGTCGGATCACCGAAGGCCGTGCGCCACACGGCGAAACTGCTGCCGGGTACCAGGGCGCGGTGCAGCTTCGGCAGGACGATTTCGAGATTCAGCCAGTGCACGGAGGTGGCCGCCACGGCCAGATCGAAGCCGGCCTCCGGCAGCTCGGCCTCTTCGGCCGTGCCGGTCAGCACGGTGACCTGCGGCAGGCGTGCGCGCAGCCTCCCGGCGAGGTTCGGGCCGGGTTCGACGGCCGTCACGCTGAGCCCGGCCTCGACCAGGGCTGCCGTCGCCTGCCCGGAGCCGGCGCCCAGTTCGACCGCGCGCTTGCCCGGCATCATCAGGCCAAGGTCGCGCAGCCGCTCCCACAGTGCATCCGGATAGGGCGGGCGGAATCTCTCATACGCCCCGGCCCACCGGTCAAAGTGCATCGGATCGACCATTGGATTTCCCGCCTCCATAGGCAAATTCTCCATGGCGTCCGCCTTTTTGTCGGTGTATTTTGACGGCAGTGATACTCCAATTTTCTCTGTGAGCCAGAGTTCAAGCGATTGCTTGCCGCTCCATGGAGGGGCGGTGAATCTGTGTGTCCCGGGAGGCAGCTCCGCAAGGAGCTCCCCGAGCCTCCGGCCCCTCACCGACATCACCCCTGGAGAATCTCATGCGCCCAGCACCAACCTCTTCCATCACGGACACCCCGCCTTCCCTTGACCGGCGCTCCCTGCGTCCGGACTGCACAAATTGCTTCGCCCTCTGCTGCACCGCCCTTGGCTTCTCGCGGTCCGCGGACTTCGCCGTCGACAAGCCGGCTGGAACGCCCTGCCGGAACCTCGCGTCCGACTTCTCCTGCACGATCCATGGGGCCCTTCGTCCGCGTGGCTTCCGCGGCTGCACCGTCTTTGACTGCTTCGGGGCGGGCCAGCAGGTCTCCCAGCGACTGTTTGGAGGAATCAGCTGGGCTGCGGACCCGGACTCGCGGCGGGACATGTTCGCCGCGTTCAACACCGCGCGGCAGCTTCACGAGATGCTCTGGCATCTGGTGGAGGCACAGGGCCGGACCTTCGACCCGGAGGCCCGGCAGCGGGCGGGCCTGCTCAGGAGGACAATCGAGGCGGCCATGGGCGGCGGGGTGCGGCAACTTCTGGGATTGCATGTCGAGGAAGTGCATGCCAGTGTGCGGGCGGTCCTGATGGAGATCAGTGAGGGAGTGCGGGAGTCCTACTCCGCAGCGGGCCGCGAGCATCTCGACGCCGCGCTGGTGCCCGGCGCGGACCTGATCGGCAGGAATCTGAGGTCGAGGCGGCTGTGCGGGGCGGACCTCCGCGGTGCGTATCTGATCGCGGCGGACCTGAGGTTCAGCGATTTCTCCGGCGTCGACCTGCTTGGAACCGACCTGCGCGACGCCCGCCTCGACGGCGCGGATCTCTCCCAGGCCCTGTACCTGACCTGACCCAGTCCCAACTGGAGGCAGCCGGGCCACCCGCCTCCCGGCCGACCTGAAGGTGCCCGCCCACTGGGGGGGACAGCTGAGGGAGATCGACGGGCCGGCCGCCGGGTACGACCCGGCCCGGTCCAGACCCTTACTGCCCGGGTTCGTACCCGATCAACCAGTGGACCCCGTGACGGTCGACGACCTGGCCATCGGAGGCGCCCCACGGCTTCGGCGAAAGCGGGTCGATGACCTCGCCGTCGTCCGCGAGCCGGTCGAACCACCCGTGAAGCGTGTCCGGTTCAGCAGTGCCCAGCAGGGAGAGCATCACGCCTTCAAACCGGACACTCTTCTCACCGGCTGCCGCATCGGACCCGGCCAGATCGACCGCGCCGCTGAGCACTCCGTGCGCGATCGCGTCCGCAGGTCCATCGGTCCGGCCGAAGTCCTCGAAGGTGTGAAGGGAGAGCGTGCCGCCGAATACGTCGGCGTAGAAGCCCAACGCTTCACGCGCGGTGCCGGGGAAGCTGAGGTAGATCTGCGGGGCCGTCATGGCCACAGTCTACAAAGCCGCCGCTGCCGCGGAACCCTTGCGGGGGTGCTGGTGCCGGCACCGTGAAACGCGGGCCGTTCGACGCCGACCCCGGCTTCGCCCCGCGCCGGTTGAAACCCACGGCGCCGATCCCCAAACGGGCGCGGTGCGGCGTATGGTTGGTCGTGTCGCTTAGCAGTGGGCGTGGTCGTCCCCGCTGCGCCTCAAGGCCCATGACGCACGGTTTTGCTTAGCAACCGGAGGAGTCCTGATGGCGAACCCCAAAGCGGCGATTGAACCGGAGCGGGGGTTCTCCGCGCTCCTCGACGCCGTCGTTCTGGAGAGCACGGATGTGTCGGAATTTCTCACCGATCTCTCGGTGCTGGCCGCGGCACGGCTTTCTCCACCGGGCACGGAGCTCGAATGCAGCACCACGCTGATTCGCCCGCGGAAGGCCGGGACGGTCGCCGGCAGCAGCCCGCGTGCCGCCCGGATGGATGAGTTCCAGTACCGAGCGGGTGAGGGGCCTTGCCTCGAAGCGGCCAGAACCCAGCAGACCGTCTACGCCGGGGATCTCGGAAGGGAGACCCGTTGGCCCGGGTACCGGAAAGCCACCGCCGGCAGCGGGATCGGCTCGGTGCTCGGGGTGCCCATTCCCCTCGACGGGGAGGCTGCTGCCAGCTTGAACCTGTACTCCGCCTTCCCTGACGGCTTTGACGCGAAGGCGCGCCAAGCCGCGGAATCTTTCGCCCGGCAGGCCTCCCGGGCCCTGCGGCTCGCCGTTCGCATCGCGGCCCTGACGGATACGGCCCAGAACCTCCGGGTGGCCATGCGGTCGCGCACCACCATCAACCTCGCCGCCGGGATCGTCATGGCCCAGAACCGGTGCAGCCATGAGACCGCGATCGATATTCTGATGAAGGCATCGAGTATCCGGAATACCAAACTCCGTGAAGTGGCCACCGCGGTTGTTGCGTCGGCCGCGCAAAAGGGCCGCTGAACGGCTGGCTTCCGTCGTTTCCCTCCGCCTCGGACCCGCATAGGGTGAACCTCATGGACCCGATTGAGCAGTTCGAGGCGGAGCGCCCCCGGCTCGTCCGCATCGCTGCCGGTCTGCTTGATGATCGAGCCGAGGCTGAGGACATCGTCCAGCAGGCCTGGCTGCGGTTCGACGGCACGGGGGCCGAGATCGCCAGCGTGCCCGCCTGGCTCACCGTCGTGACGACACGGCTGTGCCTGGACCGTCTCCGCGCCAAGGTTCCCGAGCCCACCGAACCGATGGAGCTGCACGAAGCGCAGTTTGCGCCGGACCCGGCCGAACGGGTGGCGCTGGCCGATTCGGTCGGAGTCGCGCTGCAGGTCGTCCTCGAGCGCTTGTCGCCCGCGGAGCGGGTGGCGTTCGTGCTGCACGACACCTTCAGCGTGGACTTCCATACCATCGCGTCCGTCCTCGACGTCTCCTCGATGGCCTCCCGCAAGCTCGCCTCACGGGCGCGGTCGAAGGTGTCGGCGGCGGCGCCGCAGGGGACGCCGGCCGACTGGGAAGTGGTCGATGCCTTCCTGTCCGCCGCCAGGGGCGGCAACTTCGCACGCCTTGTCCACCTCCTGGCACCCGACGTCCTGGTCACCGCCGATGCGGAGGCCATAGCGGCTGGTACTCCCCACCGGCTCGAGGGCCGGGATGAGGTCGCCGCGATGTTCGACGGCGCGGCCAAGGCCGCCCTGCCGGTCTTCCTTGGAGATCGTCCCGGCGCGGCCTGGTTCCACCGCGGCCAGGCCCGCGTGGTGTTCGACTTCACCATCGCGAACGGGGTTGTGCAGGCGATCACCTTCCGCGCGCAGCCGGACGTGCTGGCAGCCCTGACGCGGCGTAAGGCCGCTGCGCGCAGGTAATCCGCAGGCTGCCCGAACTTTCAGTGCCCGGTGGTCACATCTGCGGCGCGGCATCCGTCATAGAGATAGGACCCGCGATGCGGTCCCGGATCGAACCGACAGAAGAAGGAACCCGCGATGAAAACCATGACCTGCAAGCAACTCGGCGGCCCCTGTGATCTGGCGCTGAGCGGAGACACCGCCGACGACGTCATCCAGGCCCAGGACCGGCACCTCCGCGACGCCGTGAAGTCCGGCGACTCCACCCACCAGGAGGCCCACGAAGCGATGAAGGGCCGGTGGAGGAATCCCGTCAAAGGGATGGGGTGGTACCGCAACACCAAGAAGGCCTTCGCATTGCTTCCCGAAGGCTGAGACAGCCAGGCGCCGGCGCGGAACACGGAGAATGGCCGGAATGGCCGTTCACCGCGTTCCGCCCCGGACCCGCCCGCTCCCCGACACGGCACCCCGGGGTTGGCCCGGAGCCCATCCCGCGCGAAGATGGGGAAGTCATCGTGACGCCCCCGGAAGCGGTTCCACGGTCATCGGCACGGACGTCGTTGCCTGTTCGACGGCGTTGGACCGCGCAGCCGACAACGAGGAGCCCCCATGCACCGCAGCCGCCTGTCCACGATCCTGATCGACACCCCGTCCGACCAGGCCGAGGCGAGCACCAGCTTCTGGTCGAGCGCGCTTGGGGTGCCGGCCCAGAGTCCGCCCGGGGAACCGCAGTTCCGAACCCTGCAGGACTGTGTGCCGAACCTGGTCGTCGCCGTTCAGTCGGTCGAGGACGTGGCCCGCTACCACGTGGACATCGAGACGGATGACGTCCAGGCGGAGGTGGCCCGGCTGACCGCCCTGGGCGCCATGGAGGTGTCGAGCTGGCAGGGGTGCCACACCCTCCGTGCCCCCGGCGGCCACCTGCTGTGCGTCATTCCGGTCCACAGCGACGAGGAGACGTTTCGTGCCCTGGCCCGCACCTGGCCATGACACCGCGGGCGGCGTGACTACAGGGCCGCGGCCGTGAGGCTGTCGAAAAACCGCGACTTGTCCGCTTCGACGTCCGTGCTGGTCCGCTTTAGGTGGTTGTACTGCTCCCGTGCCGCGGCACTCCGTGCCATCCGTTCCCAGGACCGGACGAACCTCAGGTCGTGTTCGGAACCGACAACGGTGACCGCCACACCGACCGGAGGTGTGGAGGCCCTCTCAAAGACGGCGAACCAGGAGGTCCAGATCTCCGTCCGGGCCGCAGCGAAGAGGCCCGGAAGCCGGGAGCGCGCCACCGGGAAGTCCTCTGCCGTGACCCGGAGGTGAAGGTCGATATCCCCCTTGGTGAGAAGGCCCGCCAGGCTGCTCCCGCCGGTCAGGAACAGGTCTCCCGGCACTCCTTCGGCGATCAGTTTCCTGCGCTCCTCGGCGAGCGCGGCGACCGCCTGACCGACGGTTTCCGGGGTGGTGAGTTGCCAGCGGGTCACGGCGTTCTCCTTTCGGCCGCACAACCACCCACGGGAACCGCGGGGTGTGCACGATAGGTCGGTTTCTCCAATTCTGCCCGGTCGTGGGAGGGCGCGGCTCCGCGGCCGGCCGGGTGCATCCCAGACCGCCTCCGGCACACCGGCGGAGGGACCCGACGGCAGGGCCAACCGCTCGTCGGCGGAGAGCCGCGGCCCGCTTTGCCGTGGCTGTGTGGCGGAAAGGGATGCAGTTCGATACCGTGAGCAGGCCGGGAAGGAAGTACCCGCCGCACCGCTGGGGTGTGGGGCGGACTCGGCAATCCGAGAAGCTGCGGTCCGCAGCGCGTGCGAAAAGGTCTCAATCTCATGAATGTTCAGGCGCTTCATCCTGCCCGTATTGGCGCCCGGCCGGCTGCCGGCTGACGCTCCGTGGACACGACGAAAACCCAACCGCCCCGCACTCCGGCACCGCGCCCGCGCCGGCAGTCGGCTCCTGATTCCACCACCACGCCCTCGGGGGAGGGGACGTCCTCACGAGGGACCGCTTCGGGCCCGGCAGCGAGAGGACGCTTCCACCGGACGGTGGGCCTGGTCATCGCCGTGCTGGCAGCCGGAGCGGCGGCCGCGCTGTGGGCAGCCGTCGCCGTCGGTGGGCCGTCCCAGGTGGAAGGTCCGGCCAGCGGCGTCATCCTGGGGTTGTGGCGCGTGCTGTACAACACGGACACGCCTCCGGTCCGCGTGCTGGCCATCGCCATGGCCCTGGCGGTGCTTCTGGCGGCCGGCGTGGCGCTGCTGGAACACCGGATCGCGACCCGGTCGCGGCGTTCGGCCAACCCGGTCAGTACTCCGCTTGCGCCGCGGATCGTGATGGCCGCGACGAGGGGTGTCTATTCCGGCCCGGTCAGCGTCACCGTGCTCATCCCGGCGCACAACGAGGAGGCCTCGCTGCCGGCCACGATCGCATCGCTCCGGACCCAGTCGCACCCCCCGGAGCGGATCATCGTAGTTGCGGACAACTGCACCGACGCCACGGTCACGCTGGCCCGCCGTGCCGGGGTGGAGGTGTTCGAGTCGGTCGACAACACCCGGAAGAAGGCCGGTGCCCTGAATCAGGTGCTCACCCGGATCCTCCCGTCCCAGGGCCTCAACGACGTGGTCATGGTCATGGACGCCGATACCCGGATCGACGACGGATTCCTCGCGGCGGCCGTACAGCGCTTCACGGATGACCGGGCGCTGATGGCGGTCGGCGGCCTGTTCTACGGTGAGCAGGGACACGGACTGCTGGGCCAGTTCCAGCGCAACGAGTACATCCGCTACAGCCGGCAGATTCGGCGCCGACGGGGACGGGTGTTTGTCCTGACGGGGACGGCGTCGCTCTTCCGTCCTGCCGCCTTGACAACTGTGGCCGAGCAGCGGGGGATCTCAATCCCCGGCACCAACGGGGACGTCTACGATACGGCGGCCCTCACCGAGGACAATGAGCTGACGATCGCGCTCAAGTCCCTGGGCGCGCTGATCATCTCCCCGCACCAATGCACTGTTGTCACCGAACTGATGCCCAACTGGTCCATGCTGTGGGCCCAGCGGCTCCGGTGGCAGCGCGGGGCCCTTGAAAACATCGGCGCCTACGGCGTGACGCCGCAGACCCTGCGGTACTGGGTGCAGCAGCTCGGAATCGGGTACGGGGTCATTGCCCTTGGCTCCTACCTGCTGCTCGGACTCCTCATGGTGCTTTCCCTCGATGAGTGGGTCTGGTTTCCGTTCTGGCTGGGCCTTGGCGCCCTGTTCATGGTCGAACGGGTGTGCACCGTCTGGAAGGGCGGGTGGCGTGCCCGCCTGCTGGCCGTGACGCTCCTGCCCGAACTCTGCTTCGATATGTTCCTCAATGTCGTCTACGTCAAGGGCATCATCGATATCTCCCTTGGCCGTGCCGCGGACTGGAAACATGTACCCCATGCCAGCGCACTCGATGGACAGGAGGCGGCATTGTGATTGGTGCACTGCGCGTTCCCAACGGGGTTGTCTTCCCCGAATCGATCCTGCACACCGAACTGTTCGCCGTCCTGGCCACCTTCGTGGCTATCAATACCGTCATGTACGCAGCGCTGGCCATCGTGAAGGTGCTGCCGAAGGTCGACGCACCGGGGTGGCTTCGCTCCCGGGGGGAACGCAGCGAAACCCGCAGCATCCACCCCGACATGCCCTCCTGAACCTGCGTAGTGGAGGCACCGGCTCGAGTACGCGCTCTCAGCTGTCGAAGTGGGTCGTCGGCGCCGACCCGCCCGTGGAAGCAACCACCGCGGCCGCGACGTCACGCAGCTTGATATTTCGCGCGCTGGAGGCGGCTTTGAGGATAGTCATCGCTGCCTCTTGGCTGCACCTGTTCTGGGCCATGATGATGCCAACGGCAAGATCGATCGTGGTGCGGGAGTCCATCGCAGCCTTGAGGTTCTCGCCGGTCTCGGTGAGATTTGCTATCCGGATGGCCAGACGGAGGGACCGCGAGGCGTCGCGGGCGAAAAGCGCGGCCGCCTCCCGGTCTCCCTCGTCGAATGCGTCGGGAGCCGTGGAGTAGAGGTTCAGGCCGCACGCCGCGTTCCCCTCCAGCGGGATGGGCACGGCAAGCACCGAGCGGATACCCTGCCCGACGGTGGCGGCGTGATACTCGGGCCATCGAGAGTCCCGTCCGGTGTCTTGGACGTAGACGGTCACGCTCGTCCGGGCCGCCGTCAGGCAGGGCCCGTCGCCGAAGGCATATTGGATCTCATCCATGCTTTGTGCCTGGGGACTGCTGCTGGCAACGGTCCCGGTCCTGCGCGGGCGCAAGAGCGTAATCCCGCAGAGGACGTCGTGCTGTGGTCCTGCGAGATGGCTGGCCGCCAGCACCGCCAGATCATTGAGGAATTCCTTGACGTCGGAACTATCAAGGACTAGATCCTGCAGGAGTGCTGGGATCTCTTGCCGGGTGGGGTCGGCGGTCACGAGGTCATTAAGGGCGGGTATGTCGGCGGTCATGGCAATCCTATTGTTGGCGCGCCGGGCACGGTCGCGCCCGTGATCTCAAGGCAGTATTCAGGCGAGATACCCTGGGGCGTTTGTGCCGCCCGCTGCTGAACGACCTTCCCAAGGATACGCCGGTCGTTGAGCATCGGCCGCTGCCCGTCGGCTACCTGCGTAATTCCGCCGGCACTACGCCGCATTCAGGAATGTTCTGCACTCGGGGAAATTCTCCTTCAGGTTCCCCGCCGGGCGCTATCGAAAGGCGTAAGGTCTGGAGTGGATGACGACCCGCAGGGGGAGGCTGCGCACATGGAACAACAGGCTATGCCGGAGGCCGGTGACGACCTCTATTTATTGATTCTCTCAACCGACGGAGTGCTCGATTTCCTCGAGGAATTCACCCGGTTCACCGTTGAGCGCCTCTCGCCCCCGCACACCCGGCTGCTGTGCGGCCTTACCCTGATCCGGCCTCGACGGCCGGTCACTGTGGCCGCGGACGGTGATAGGACCCGGCAGTTGGACGAGATCCAATATGCCCATGCCGACGGGCCCTGCCTGGAGGCCTGCCGCACCTCGTCAAAAGTTCTTGTCGCGCGGGTGAGCACCGAACGGCGGTGGCCCGAGTACATGGCAACCGTTGCGGACGATGGCGTTCGATCCATCCTGGCCGTGCCGTTCGACCTCGATGGAGCCGGTCAGGCCGCCCTCAACCTGTACGCGGAGGCTGCCGGGGTCTTCACGCCGGAGGTGATCGCCATTGTTGAGGCCTTCGTGGAGCGCACCTCGGGGGCGCTCAAGCTCGCCGTGCAGGTCGCCAAGCATGCCGAAACCAACCTCGACCTGCAGGCGGCGATGGGATCACGAACTACGATCGATCTCGCTGCGGGAATCCTCATGGGGCAGAACCGGTGCAGCCAAGAGGATGCCATCGCGCTTCTGCGCCGTGCCTCAAGCAGCCGGAACATGAAGATGCATGACATCGCGGCCGCAGTCGTCGCCGGTATCACCCCCACGGCACCCACGACCCACTTCGATCACTAGCCCAGCATCGCAGTTGACGGGACGACGCTGGTTCCGCTTGGTTCACCACACGCGACCGAGCAGTCGTCTAGGGCGCACTGTCGGCACGCCGGATGCTGGCCTGCACATCGCGCGCTGTGTTGGCAAGCTCGGTCCAGGAGATGCCGTGGCCCGGGCTCCAGTACGCGCTGATCCGCCGGTCCAGTTCGACGGCGAGGGCTTCGGTGTCCAGCGCCGCGGCAACCGGGCGGACATCACGTACAGCCTGGGCCAGCGCATCGCACAGCTGGTCGTAGACGGGCCCACTCATGACTGATCACCACTATCGAGGGCGGCTGAGCCGGGCGGGAAGTCGGGGCGAGGCGCGAATGCGGGTGCAGGGGCTGGCATGAGATCTCCATGAAGATCGGTGTCACGGCCTCCTGCTCAACCGCACCTAAGAATCTAGTCCCGTTCTTCGCAATCGTAAAGCTCAGAATGCTCAGCCGTCTCAGGGGGCTGCCTCTGCCCCAAGGTGCCAGCACGGCGGGAGCCACTGACCGGTATGGCGTCAAGAAGCATCGGTCCCACGATTCCGCTATTACCGATCATCAGCAGGCTGATAATTGTAGCGAGGATGGGGGATGCGAGAAGGAGCGTCATGAAAACCTGGATGAGGGATCACGGGCTGCTGGTGACCAACGCCGCTTTGTTCGTTGTCTTTTTCGCCGGCATGGTCATCAGCGGCGTCTATTCCTACAACGAGGACCAACTCGCGCACGGCCAGCCGCCCGTGAGCCTGCTCGAATACCTTGGCCGCGGGGAGTTCATGGAGGCAACCTTCGAGAACTGGGAGTCGGAGTTCCTGCAGATGGGGATGTACGTCGTGTTGACGGCTTATCTGTTCCAGCGGGGGTCCTCGGAGTCGAAGCTGCCGGGGGAGCAGGAGCCCCAGGATGAGGATCCCCGTGAGCACCGCACGCGGCCGGACGCGCCGTGGCCGGTACGGCGGGGAGGATGGGTTT
This sequence comes from uncultured Arthrobacter sp., assembly GCF_902805515.1. Taxonomy (GTDB): domain Bacteria; phylum Actinomycetota; class Actinomycetes; order Actinomycetales; family Micrococcaceae; genus Arthrobacter_D. Next base: position 48,144 of record NZ_CADCTE010000046.1, read on the forward strand.
TGAAGATCTACGAGCATTCTCTGTCCAGCCTGTTTTTTCTCCTGTTCCTGCTCTCGGTCGCCTTTCATGCGATCGGGGGAAGCAAGGCCTACAACGAGGAACAGCTCGTCCATGGGGAGCAGACGGTCTCGGCGCTCGAATATGTCGGAACGTCCCGGTTCTGGTTCGAATCCTTCCAGAACTGGCAGAGCGAGTTCATGGTCATCGCCCTCATGATCGGGGCCTCGGTCTACCTGCGCGAGCGCGGGTCCGTGGAGTCCAAGCCAGTGGCAATGCCGCATTCCAGTACGGACACCTAATCACTTCGCACCGACCCTTACAGGCCCGAAACCAGTCCGGTGGACGCGGTCTTGCCGTCCCGCGATGAGGAGCGGAATGCTTAGGTCACCGGGGGGATCGGGCTGCAGTAGGTCGACCCATTCCGCTGAGGGGTGGTCGAGGATCTTCAAGGGGACGCAGTGAGAATTTTGCTGGTGACGGCGGGGACGCGGGGCGACGTCGACCCCTTCGCAGTGCTCGCCCGTCGGGCCTTGCGGGCAGGGCATGAGGTGCGCCTTGTAGTTCCCGACAATTCCGGTGTGGATACCTCGGGCATCGATGTCGCCAGTCTGGGTGTCGATTACAGCCAGTGGATCGAGCATCAAGGCGTTTCCCTTGGCGCCGCGCTTCGCTCGTACCGCTCGGTGGTGCGCCCGGCCATGCGCCGCGTCATGATCGAGTCGGCGAAAGCGGCCCTAAAGTATTCCCCTGACGTGCTGGTGGCGCACCCGAAGATTCTTTCGGCGCCGCTGGCTGCCGAGGCGCTCGGGATTCCCTTCGTATGGGTGGAGCTGGTGCCGGTGCTGACCCCAACGCGCGCGTTTCCCGCCGCGGGAACCATCAGCCGGAATCTGGGCCCGCTCAACCGGTTCACCTACCGGGCGGCTGCCGGGGGCGCGGCCATGTTCCGCCGGGATCTGGCCGAGGTGGCGAAGCTTGTCGGTAACCGAGGCGGCCGCGCTGCGCCGGCGGCGGCGACGCTGATGCCTATCAGCCCGGCGATCCTGCAGCGCCCTGCGGACTGGCCGGCCACTGTTCACCTCACCGGGCCGTGGCGACCGCAAGCGACAGGAGTCCTCCCCGGCCACGTCGCCGATTTCATTGGAGGTGGGGACTTTGTCTATGCCGGGTTTGGTTCAATGGCTGCCGGGGATCCAGTGGCCCGGGCACGGGAGGTGGTGGGCGGTATCCGCAGGACCGGTGTGCGTTCCCTTATAGCTACCGGTCTTGGCGGCCTGTCCGTTCCCCCTGAGGTGCTCGGTGAGGATGTGCTCGTGACCGATTCCGTAGCCCATGACCTGGTCCTGCCCCTGGCGGGGGCTGCCGTGCACCACGGTGGGATCGGGACCGTTCAGGCAGCGCTGGCAGCCGGAACGGTGTCGGTCATCGTGCCGTTCATTGCAGACCAGCCCTTCTGGGGAGCACGGATTCATGAACGCGGACTCGGGCCGGCGCCGATTCGACAGCGTGCACTCACCTCGGACCGCCTTGCGGCCGCCCTGTGGCAGGCGGAGGAGTACCGTCCGGCGGTGCAACGGACGGTACGCGCCATGGCGGCTGAGGACGGGCCGGCCGCTGCTGTGGACATCATCGAGTCACTCCACCGCTGAGCCTGGTCGGTGGCTTTGTCGGCGCCCTCGGTCGGGCAGGGACGACGCACGCTTCTACGGAGGGGAGTCGTCGGCGTCCACGTCGCCACGGAGGCCGAGACCGCGTAGATACAGCGGGTCACCGGCCACTTCGAAAGGGCGTTGACCAACCATGAAACCCAACGCCTGAAACCCCTGTTCGAGTTCGGGTGCCTCCCGCGGCCGGAGCGGCCGTGCCCCAAGCGGTCGTGGAGACAGAATCCGCAGCGGTGCGCCGACTGGTCCACTTGTCCGTCCCCGCAACTGCTGGAACAGGAACCCCGAATCGGTGAGGGCGAGGCACCCCGCCCTCCAACCGCTGTTTGGAGCGATTTCTGCCTCGTCGGGGTAGCGAACGACCGCTTCAATGACTCCCCGGGCAATATTGGCGTCAATGCGGCGCAGCCGGTGCTTCCTCCCTGCCCTGCGCACCAGCAGGGCAGACACGAGGGCCGGCACCACGGCAACCGCCGCTGCGC
>NZ_CADCTE010000047.1:0-590 GCF_902805515.1 uncultured Arthrobacter sp.
TACGATCACGAAGGAATCAAAAATGACCAGTGCACCCGTGCACCAAGGCGGTGAAGCGCGATGACTTCACTCTCCCCCACTCCTTCCCGCTCATGGGCCAGCACAGCCCTGACGATGTTCGTCGTCGCCTGGGGGGCGAACATGTTCGCGCCCCTGCTGCAGGTGTACCGTGCGGCGCTCAGCCCGGTCGAGGTATCGGCACTGTTTGGCGCCTACGCCCTCGGCCTCATACCGGCGCTGCTGTTTCTGGCCCCCGTCTCCGACCGCTGGGGCCGCCGACCTGTCGTCATCTCGGCACTTCTGCTCTCGGCTGTCGGTTCCGGAGTGCTCCTGCTCGCAGGCGATTCATTCGCAGGCCTCCTCATCGGCCGCATCCTCGTGGGAATTGCCGCCGGTGCCACCTTCGGGCCAGGAACTGCCTGGGTCAAGGAACTCTCCGACCGGGGAGGAGCAAAAGAGGCGGGAGTGACCCGTGCAGCGGCCGCCCTCAGCGCCGGCTTCGCGGCAGGCCCTCTGGCAGCAGGGATAATCGCCCAATGGCTGCCCGGACCGGAATCGACCCCCTACTTGAAGCACCTCGTACTCGTCGC
>NZ_CADCTE010000047.1:626-1209 GCF_902805515.1 uncultured Arthrobacter sp.
AAGCACCGGAAACAGTGTCACCGCCGGAACCCAGGACGGGCAAAACCGCTTCTGATGTCGCTAAGGCCCTGAAAAGCGATGTCTTCCTCAAAGTCATCCTCCCCACAGCGCCATGGGTCTTCGGCGCCGCGACCACACCCTTTGCCGTACTTCCGGAATTGGTCGCACTGGGAGAGTTTCGCGTGGTTGCCAGCGGAACGGCCGCCGCGGTGACACTCGGCACGGGTGTGCTGGTTCAACCGTGGGCGCGTTCCCTCGCGGAGCGCACGCCCGCCCTGCCGTACCGGGCTGGACTTGGTGCACTCATAACGGGGATGCTCCTTGCGGCGGTGACCGCGTATACCCACTCCCCCGTCCTGCTGATTCCAACCGCGATCTCTCTTGGCGGAGCATACGGGCTGCTGCTGGTCAGCGGGTTGAAGTCCGTCGAAGCACTGGCATCATCGAAGGACCTTGCGACCTTGACGGGCATCTTCTATGTCCTCACGTATGTCGGCTTCGCATTTCCGCTGATCATCAGCGCACTGATTCCCGTCATCCCGGCGCATCAGCTGCTTGTCGCCGCCGCGCTCACGGGCGCGGC
>NZ_CADCTE010000048.1 GCF_902805515.1 uncultured Arthrobacter sp.
GCCCCGTCCGCCGCGACATCGCCCGGATCTACACGATCATGCGCGAGCGCGAGCTGGGTCTCTCGGTCGCCCCGAACGAGGGTGTGGCATGAGCGATCCCCAGTCCGCGAGCACCGTGGCCTCGGGCCCCGGTCTGGCCGGCCGTGGCTACCGCAAGGTCCGCGAGGGCCTCGTGGTCAGCGACAAGATGGAGAAGACCATCGTCGTCGAGGTCGAGGACCGTGTGAAGCACGCCCTCTACGGCAAGGTCATCCGCCGGACCAACAAGCTCAAGGTGCACGACGACCAGAACGTCGCCGGCATCGGTGACCGCGTGCAGATCATGGAGACCCGGCCGACGTCGGCCACCAAGCGGTGGCGTCTGGTCGAGGTCATCGAGAAGGCCAAGTAGGCCAGCAGGAGACGGCCCTCCGGGGCCGTAGCACACGACCAGAGCGATACGCGTACTCTGGACGACTGGCGCGCATCGCATCTCTCACCGGATGCGCGCCGCATCCCGGTACCCGTGCTTCGACGCACCGGCGGCGCACGCCGTCGGTGCGTCGGCTCGCGGGTGTCGGACAGCCGGTTCACCGATCCGGCCCGGCTGTCACCACAAGTTTTTGGGAGTTGGACGTGATCCAGCAGGAGTCGCGACTGCGCGTCGCCGACAACACCGGTGCGAAGGAGATCCTCTGCATCCGGGTGCTCGGCGGCTCGGGGCGACGCTACGCGGGCATCGGCGACGTGATCGTCGGAACCGTGAAGGACGCCCTGCCCGGCGCCGGCGTGAAGAAGGGTGACGTGGTCAAGGCCGTCGTCGTCCGCACCGTCAAGGAGCGCCGTCGTCCCGACGGTTCCTACATCCGGTTCGACGAGAACGCCGCGGTCATCATCCGCGACAGCGGCGACCCGCGCGGTACGCGCATCTTCGGCCCGGTGGGCCGCGAGCTGCGCGACAAGCGCTTCATGCGGATCATCTCGCTCGCACCGGAGGTGCTGTGACCATGGCTGCCCACAACAAGTCCGCTGCCAGCAGCGGCAAGACGCCGTCCATGAAGGTCAAGAAGGGTGACACCGTCGTCGTCCTGGCCGGCAAGGACAAGGGTGCGAAGGGTCGCGTCATCGCTGCCTACCCCAAGGACCAGCGCGTGCTGGTCGAGGGCGTGGGGCGCGTGAAGAAGCACACCCGCATCAGCTCCACGCAGCGCGGGGCCCAGCAGGGCGG
>NZ_CADCTE010000049.1 GCF_902805515.1 uncultured Arthrobacter sp.
GGCATGGACCTGAAGATGGTCTACGACGAGATCCCGGAGGACTAGCTGCCAGCCTGGGGATGCGGTCCGCAGCAACGTAGCGCCGGACCGCACCCCTTCCTCGCGCCCTCAATGCCGGAGCGGCCGTCGAGTGCGAGGTCAAGGAGGACCCACACCGTTTGGGCTACCACCTGCTCGGGCTGCCCCGTACGAACACATGGACCGTCGAACGTCGGCTTACCCGGGGGCGTCGTTCGACGGGAAGCCAGGGGCGACTGGATGACGGAAACAGGGTAGCGTGGGTTACGTACCGGCCCAGAAAGGAGCTACGGACGAGCGATGATAAGGGCTTCGTGTCATTGCGGCTCCGTCCGCCTCGAGATCAACGCTCCGCCGTCGGAGGTCACGGAGTGCAACTGCTCGATATGCAGGCGTTACGGCGTCTTATGGGCTTACTACCCGCCTCATCAAGTGCGCGTGTTGACCCCCGATCCTCCCACCGACGTCTACGCGTGGGGCGACAAGTCCATCGAATTCCACCGCTGCCGGACCTGCGGCTGTGTCTCGCACTGGGCCGCCGTAGACCGCAAGCGCAACCGGATGGGCGTCAACGCGCGCCTCATGGCCCCGGGAGTGCTCGCCGGTGCCCGCGTACGCCACCTCGATGGCGCAAACACCGAACGGTACATCGACTGACAATCGGCGGTTACGCCAACAACCGAGTTTTGGGCTCCCGAAGGACGACACGGCGGACTTTGAACGCGAGGAAGAATGCCAGACCCGGCGGCCGGACGGAGAGGGAGAACCTCGCCGCTTGGTCGCCGACCGCACGCCGGCGTCAACCTATTCCTGGCCAGCAATAGACCATCCCACACATTTTCTTGTGGATTTCCTAAGTTTGTCTAGCAATTGAGTAGAGTATATTGTAGGGTGTCGCCCCGTTGGACTTAGAGACGAGTTAATTGGAGGAAGAATGGATCGACCGAACGTCGTGGTGATCGTGGCGGACACGTTCCGGCGGGACCACATCGGGGCCTACGGGAACCCGTACATCAAGACCCCTTACCTGGACGCGTTCGCCCGCCAGTCGGCGGTGTTCGACCACCACGTCGTGTCGTCGTTCCCGACGATGCCGGCCCGGGCGGACATTTTGACGGGCACTTTCTCGTACACGCATATGGGTTGGGAGCCGTTGCCCAGGCACCTGACGACCT
>NZ_CADCTE010000050.1 GCF_902805515.1 uncultured Arthrobacter sp.
CCCCCCTGCGCGCCGGCGATGAAGGTAACGGCGTCGCCTACGGTCTTGAGGTTCTTGACTTCCTCGTCCGGGATGCGGACGCCGAACTTCTCCTCGGCGTTGACGACGATGGTCATCATCGAGATCGAGTCGATGTCGAGGTCGTCGGTGAAGGACTTGTCCATCTGGACGGACTCGGGAGCGAGGCCCGTTTCCTCGTTGACGATCTCGGCCAGACCGGCCAGGATTTCTTCGTTGTTAGCCATAGTGGCTCCTTTTCTGTTACTGCCGGGCGGTCCCGGCGTGGTTGGGTCAAACCGCCGTCGGCGGTTTGGGCGTGGAAAGTCAGGGAAGGACGACGACCTGGGCGCCAAAGACGAGCCCGGCTCCGAAACCGATCTGCAGGGCGAGCCCGCCGCTCAGTTCCGGCTGTTCCTTCAGCAGGCGGTGCATGGCCAGCGGAATCGACGCAGCGGAGGTGTTCCCCGCATCGACTATGTCACGGGCCACGCTCACGTGTTCGGGAAGCTTCAGCTGCTTGACCATCTCATCGATAATACGGATGTTCGCCTGGTGTGGCAGGAAGGCCGCGAGGTCGTCGGCAGTGATTCCTGCCGCATCCAGTGCCTGCTGAGCGACCTTGGCCATCTCCCACACGGCCCAGCGGAACACCGTGGGCCCGTCCTGGCGCATCGTGGGCCACAGGGAGGCCTGCTCGGCGGCGGGGTCGGCGGCTTCGCCGTCGGCCTCCGAGGCGTCGAGGGCACCGAGGGAGTAGTCGCGGATGTCGATGAGGGAGCGGGTCATGCGGATCGACTCGTGCTTGCTGCCGTCCGAGCCCCACACCGACGGGCCGATGCCCGCGGTGGTCGACGGGCCGACGACGACGGCGCCTGCGCCGTCACCGAGCAGGAAGGAGATGGTGCGGTCGGAGTTGTCGATGAAGTCCGAAAGCTTCTCGACGCCGACGACCAGGACGTACTCGGCCGTACCGGCGTGCACGAGGGCGTCGGCCTGCGCGATGCCGTAGCAGTAGCCTGCGCATGCCGCGGAGATGTCGTACGCCGGGGCCGGCGTCGCACCCAGCCGGTCCGCGAGCTGCGCGGACGCCGAGGGAGTGGCGTAGGGGTGGGTGACCGTGGAGACGAGCACCCCGCCGAGCTGCTTGGCGTCAATGCCGGCGTTGGCCAGGGCCTCGCGGGCGGCCGCCTCGGCCATGTCGATGACGCTCACGTCGCGCGGAGCGCGGTGGCGGGTCACGATGCCCGTGCGCTGGCGGATCCATTCGTCGGAGGAGTCGATCCACTGCACGACGTCGTCATTGGTGACGATCACCTCGGGCCGGTACGCGCCGACGCCGAGAATGCGGGTGTAGTCGCGCAGGGGAGCCTGCTGAAGAGCCGGAGTGCTCACTGATGTCCTTCTGCCAGGGATGAGTCGGTATCCAGGAGACGCGAATGCTCGTCGAGAAAGGCGCGGGCAGCGTCGAGGTCCTCAGGAGATTTTACGGGCAATGCGGCCGTACCGCGCATTCCGCGTTTCGCCAGCCCGGTCAGGGTGCCCGCCGGGGCGAGCTCCAGCATGCCGGTCACGCCCATTTCCTGCATCGACGCCATGCATAGATCCCACCGCACCGGACGTGACACCTGGGCGATGAGGCTGTCAAGGTTCGCCTCACCGGTGCTTACCGGCTGGCCGTCGAAGTTCGACAGGAGGGTCGGCAGGGGTTCGGCGGGGGTGAGCGAGGGCCGCAGGGCCTCAAGCGCGGTCACGGCCGGGGCCATGTGAGCGGTGTGGAAGGCGCCGGCGACCTTCAGCGGGATCACCCGGGCCTTGGCCGGCGGATCGGCGGCGAGGGCTGCGAGCTGCTCGAGCGTCCCGGCGGCCACCACCTGGCCGCCGCCGTTGGTGTTCGCCGCGGTGAGGCCGAGCCGGTTCAGGACCTGCGCGACGTCGTTGGGGTCCCCGCCCAGGACGGCGCTCATGCCGGTGGGTACAACCGCGGCGGCTTCGGCCATGGCGGTGGCGCGGACGCGGACGAAGGCGATCGCGTCGGCCTCGGTAAGGGCGCCGGAGATGGCCGTCGCGGTCAGTTCGCCCACCGAGTGGCCCGCCACGACGGTCCCGGCGGTCATCGGGCGGTTCTCGAGGAGCACCCGGGCGGCGACCAGCCCGGCGGCAACGATCAGGGGCTGGGCGACGGCGGTGTCCTTGATGGTGTCTTCGTCGGACACCGTGCCGTGCTTGACCAGGTCGACGCCGGCCTGGTCGCTGAGGAGGGCGAGGTGCCCGGCGACGCCGGGCAGTTCAAGCCACGGGCTGAGGAATCCTGGCGTTTGGGACCCCTGGCCGGGGCAGGCGATTGCGAGCACGTTTCCAGCTTTCCAAATCGGCGATGCTTTCTCGGGTGTTTCGTCGAACCAAGCTGCGGCGGACGCTTTGTAGGAACTCTACAAGGTCCAACGCTACCCGGACCGGGCTGGCGACCGTTCTGGGGAGGACTTCGAGGGCTGATAGAGCCGCCCGACGACCAGTGCCGTCTGCAGGACAAACGCCTCCCGGGGGAGCAGCGGGTCCCATCCGGTGACGTCGCAGACCCGGCGCAGCCGGTACCGAACGGTGTTGGCGTGGACGAACAGCGCACGCGAGGTGGCCTCGAGCGAGTGCCCCAGCGTCAGGTAGGCGGAGAGGGTCTGCTCAAGGCCGTTCGAGGCGTTGATCAGCGGCCGGTAGATGTTGTGGACCAGGGCCTTCCTCGCCGAGTCGTCACCGGAGACGACCCGCTCGGGCCAGAGGTCCTCCGCCGACACCGGCCGGGGCGCCGTGGGCCAGGCCTTCGCTGCGGTGAGGCCGGCGAAGGCGGCCTGCGCCGAGCTGCTCGCCGCGACGAGGGACTCCGCCTCCGGGCCGTACACCACCGGGCCGGGCCCGAAAAGTTCGCTGAGGCGGGTGTAGGAGGCGTCGCGTTCGTGCACACCGCCGAGGACCAGGATGAGCCGGTCTCCCTGGATGCCGACGAGGGTGTCCTCCGCCAGGCGCCCGGTGACGCGCCGGAGCTCGTTGAGGAACCCGGCGTTGGGTTCGGGCGGCGCGCTGCCCACCATCACCGTGATGCGGCCGGTGGAGTTCCACCCGACCGCGGCAATGCGGGAGCGCAGGGCATCGGAACTTTCGCCGCGCAGGATGGCATCGACGACAAGGGCCTCGAGCCGGGTGTCCCAGGATCCGCGCGTCTCGGCGGCGCGGGCATAGACGTCGGCGGCGGCGAAGGCGACCTCGCGGGAGTAGCGGAGCACCGCCTCGCGCAGCGGGGCCTGATCGGCCGGCGGCGCCAGGAAGGGCACCTGGTCCTCGACCACCTGGACCACGACGCGAATCAGCTGGAGGGCCTTCTGGAGGCTGATCGAGCGCGTCAGCTCCGTCGGGGCGGTGCCGAAGACGTCGCTGAGCACCCAGGCGGGGGAGACGGGACGCTGGTACCAGTTGACGAAGGAGGCGATGCCCTTCTGGGCGACCATGCCCAGCGCCGAGCGTTCATCCGGGCGCAGCCCGCGGTACCAGGGGAGGTCGGAGTCGAGCTGCTTCAGCGTGGCCGTGGAGAGGGCCCCGATCTTTGAGCGCAGCCGCTCCACGGTGTCGGGATCCGGCGGCGCGGCCGATGACCCTCTGGCGGCCCCGGCGGTCCGGGGCGGGGAGGCAGGGCTGTCGGGGAGCGGCATGAACCGAGCATACGGTTTTCGCCCGGGAAGCTCCATTTTGTGGGACAGCTACAAAGAAAGTGCTTAAACGCAACGGCGGGCTGTGGACTTCCGTCCACCGCCCGCCGTCACCGGGTCAGGCCCGGGGGCCCTTCCGCAGGATCAGCTGTCGCCTCCGGCGTTGCCGGTGGTTCCGGCGTTCACGTCGAGCAGTGAGTACTTCTCGATGGCATCGC
>NZ_CADCTE010000051.1 GCF_902805515.1 uncultured Arthrobacter sp.
TCGGCCCGGGTGCACGTGAAGCTCGTCTCCGAGGTTGGCATCGGCACGGTGGCCGCAGGCGTCACCAAGGCCAAGGCCGACGTCGTGCTGGTCTCCGGGCACGACGGCGGCACCGGCGCCAGCCCGCTGAACTCCCTGAAGCACGCCGGCATGCCGTGGGAGCTCGGCCTTGCGGAAACGCAGCAGACCCTGATGCTCAACGGGCTGCGCGACCGGATCGTCGTGCAGGTGGACGGGCAGCTGAAGACCGGCCGCGACGTCGTCATCGCCGCCCTGCTGGGCGCCGAGGAGTTCGGTTTCGCCACCGCGCCGCTGGTCGTCTCGGGCTGCGTCATGATGCGGGTGTGCCACCTCGACACCTGCCCGGTGGGTGTCGCGACGCAGAACCCGGAGCTGCGCAGCCGCTTCACCGGCAAGCCGGAGTTCGTGGTGAACTTCTTCGAGTTCATCGCCGAAGAGGTACGCGAGATCCTCGCAGAGCTCGGCTTCCGCACCCTCGAGGAGGCCATCGGCCGCACCGAGCTGCTCGATCTCAAGCAGGCACTCGATCACTGGAAGGCCGACGGGCTCGACCTCGAGCCGATCCTGCGCGGCGGCGAAACCGGCCCGGACACCCCCCGGCGGAACCTCACCACACAGAACCACGAGCTGGACAAGCACTTCGACAATCGGCTCATCAGCATGAGCGCGGAGGCCCTGGCCAACCGCTCGCCGGTGCGGATCTCCGTGGACGTGGTCAACACCGACCGTTCGGTGGGCACCATGCTCGGCTATGAAGTGACGCGGCGGTTCGGCCTCGACACCCTGGCCACCGACACGATCGACGTGACCCTCACCGGGCAGGCCGGGCAGTCCCTGGGCGCCTTCCTGCCCGCCGGGATCACCCTGCGGCTGCTGGGGGACTCCAACGACTACGTCGGCAAGGGCCTCTCCGGCGGCCGGATCATCGTCCGCCCGGACCGGGCCAACCTCTTCCACGCCGACCGCAATGTGATCGCCGGCAATGTGATCGGCTACGGCGCCACCAGCGGGGAGATGTTCCTCCGCGGGCAGGTGGGGGAGCGGTTCCTGGTGCGCAACTCCGGGGCCACGGCGGTGGCCGAAGGCATCGGGGACCACGGCTGCGAGTACATGACCGGCGGCCAGGCCCTCATCCTGGGCCGCACCGGCCGCAACTTCGGCGCCGGCATGTCCGGCGGCGTGGCCTACGTCCTCGACCTCGACCGGACCCGGATGAACAAGCAGAGCCTGGACAGCGGGGAGCTGCAGCTTGTGCCGCTTGACGCCGAGGACATCGAGATCGTGCGCCGGCTGCTGATTCAGCACTCCGAGGAGACCGAATCCGCCCTCGCGGCCAGCCTGCTGGAGCGCTTCGACGACACCGTCGGACGCCTCACCAAGGTGCTGCCGCGCGACTACGCCGCCGTCCTCGATGCCAGGGCAAGCGCCGTCCAGCAGGGGCTCGACCCCGACGGCGAAGAAGTATGGACCAAGATCCTGGAGGTAACCGGTGGCTGACCCACGCGGATTTCTGAAGGTACGCGACCGCGAGACCCAGCCCCGCCGCCCGGTTCCGGTGCGCATCATGGACTGGAAAGAGGTCTACGAGGCGCAGGAGAAGGGGGTGCTGAAGAGCCAGGCAGGCCGCTGCATGGACTGCGGCATCCCGTTCTGCCACCAGGGCTGCCCGCTGGGGAACCTGATCCCGGAGTGGAACGACCTCGTGTACCGGGACAAGGGCAGGGAGGCCGTGGAGCGCCTCCACGCCACCAACAACTTTCCCGAGTTCACCGGTCGGCTCTGCCCCGCCCCGTGCGAGGCCTCGTGCGTGCTGGGCATCAACCAGCCCGCGGTCACCATCAAGCAGGTCGAGGTGTCGATCGCCGACCTCGCCTTCGCCGAGGGCATGGTGGAGCCGCACCCGCCCGAGCGCCTGACCGGGCGCACCATCGCCGTCGTCGGCTCCGGGCCGGCCGGCCTCGCCGCCGCCCAGCAGCTCACCCGCGCCGGGCACACGGTGGCCGTGTACGAGCGCGACGACCGCGTCGGCGGGCTGCTGCGCTACGGCATCCCCGACTTCAAGATGGAGAAGATTCACCTCGAGCGGCGTCTCGACCAGATGCGGGCCGAGGGCACCCGGTTCCGCACCGGCGTCGACGTGGGCCGGGACATCAGCTGGGACCAGCTGCGGCGCCGGTACGACGCCGTCGTCGTCGCCACCGGGGCCACCGTGCCCCGCGACCTGCCCATCCCGGGCCGGGAGCTCGAGGGCGTGCACTTCGCCATGGACTACCTCGTGCAGGCCAACCGGGTGGTGGCCGGGGAAACCGTCGACGACCAGATCTCGGCCGAGGGCAGGCACGTCGTCATCCTCGGCGGCGGGGACACCGGCGCCGACTGCCTGGGCACCGCCCACCGCCAGAAGGCCGCCTCCGTCACCACCCTCGCCATCGGGCAGCAGCCGCCGTCCGAGCGGCGGCCGGACCAGCCCTGGCCGACCTTCCCGAACCTCTTCGAGGTGGCCAGCGCGCACGAGGAGGGCGGGGAGCGCACCTATCTCGCCTCGACCGTTGAGTTCCTGGGCGAAAACGGGAAGCTGACGGCCCTGCGGGTCGCCGAGACCGAAGTCGTCGACGGGCGCCGCCGCGCGAAGGCCGGCACAGAACGGGAGATTCCGGCGGACCTCGTCTTCCTCTCCCTCGGGTTCACCGGCCCCGAACCGGCCGGACTCACCGAGCAGGTCGACGCCGCGTTCGACGAGCGCGGCAACGTCGCCCGGGACGGGTACTACATGACGAACACCCCCGGCGTCTTCGCAGCGGGTGACGCCGGCCGCGGGCAGTCGCTGATCGTGTGGGCCATCGCCGAGGGGCGGGCCTGCGCCGCTGCCGTCGACCAGTGGCTCATGGGCTCGACCCGCCTCCCGGCACCGGTGGCCCCGACCGACCGCTCCATCGCGCTTCTCTGACAGCGCACCTGACACTCGACCCCCCAAATCCCGACTAGGCTAGGTTTCATGAGACGCGCGAAAATTGTTGCAACATTCGGTCCTGCTATTGCCAGCTATGAGAACACTCTCGCTGTGCTTGAGGCCGGAGTGGACGTGGCCCGGATGAACATGAGCCACGGGGACTACGAAGTCCATTCGAAGACCTACGAGAACGTCCGGAAGGCCTCGGCGGAGCTCGGCAAGCCGGTGGGTATTTTCGCCGACCTCCAGGGCCCCAAGATCCGCCTCGGGCGGTTCGAGAACGGACCCTACCCGCTGGCGCGCGGGGATGTGTTCACCATCACCACCGAGGACATCCTGGGCACCCAGGAAATCTCCTCCACCACGTTCAAGGGCCTCCCGCAGGATGTCAACGTCGGGGACCTGCTCCTCATCGACGATGGCAAGGTCTCGCTGCGGGCCACGGCCGTTGACGACGTCAAGGTCGTCACCGAGGTCGTCGTCGGCGGCATGGTCTCGAACAACAAGGGCATCAACCTGCCCGGCGTCGCCGTGAACGTTCCGGCCCTGAGCGAGAAGGACGAGGAGGACCTGCGCTGGGCCATCCAGACGGGCGTCGACATGGTCGCCCTGTCCTTCGTCCGCAACGCCTCCGACGTCAACCGGGTCCACGAGATCATGGACGAGGAAGGGCGCCGCGTTCCGGTCATCGCGAAGATCGAGAAGCCGCAGGCCGTCGAGGCCCTCGAAGAGATCATCGACGCCTTCGACGCCATCATGGTGGCCCGTGGTGACCTCGGCGTCGAACTGCCGCTGCAGGAAGTGCCGATCGTCCAGAAGCGCGCCATCGAACTGGCCCGCCGCTGGGCCAAGCCGGTCATCGTCGCCACGCAGATGCTCGAGTCCATGATCGACAACCCCCGCCCCACCCGGGCGGAGGCCCCC
>NZ_CADCTE010000052.1 GCF_902805515.1 uncultured Arthrobacter sp.
CCTGAGCCGCCGCCGGTGACCCAGCCGCCGCCCCCGACGACTGAGCCGGCGCCGCCGCCGGTGACCCAGCCGCCGCCCCCGACGACTGAGCCGGCGCCGCCGCCGGTGACCCAGCCGCCGGTGACCCAGCCGCCTCCGACGACCGAGCCGACGCCGCCGCCGGTGACCCAGCCGCCTCCGGCCCCGACAACCGAGCCGGCGCCGCCGCCGAGCGGTCCGTTGCCCACGCAGTCCGCCCCGGTGGATCCCAGCCCGGAACCCAGCGCGGCCATCGAGACCGCCCCGGCCCCACCGCCGACAGCGCCGGAAGGCTGACCGGAGGTGCAGGGAGGAAGTCTGGGGGTCTCACTGCCGTGTCCGCTGCGGAGAACGGTTGCCGCGTCCCTCCTCGAGGCTGCGGACCGGTCCGCGGCCGATCCGCAGCGGCGTCTCGTTGCGGGGATCTCCGGCGCCGGCGGATCAGGCAAGAGCGCCCTTCTCGACCTTGCCGAGGACCGCTACCGGGAAGCGGGAATCGGCGTCGTGCGCGGCCCTGCCGCCCTCGAGGCTGGAGTCGGTGAAGCCGAATTGGACGGTGCCCGCCGGGCGGTCCTCGTCGACGACGCCCACCTCCTCGACGACGCCGCGCTTGCCCGGATCCACTCGATTCTTGAGGACCGCTCCGACGATGTAATCGTTTCCTACCGGGGCTGGCCCCGGAGCCCGGCACTGGAGCGCCTCGCCGCCGTCCTCGAACAGCGCCATCCGCCGGTGGTGCTGGGTCCGCTGGGCACTGACGATCTCGCCCGCTATCTCGGTGCCGCCCTGGGCGAGCCGGTGCCGGCGGTGACCCTCGAGCTGGTGGCGAACCTCACGGGCGGAATGCCGTGGCTCGTACAGCGGGTCACCGCGGGCCTGCAGCAGGAGCCCGGCGGAACAGGCTCCGCCCCAGAGGTTCCCCTCGGTGTCATGGACCAGCTCGGCTACGAACTCGACGGCGTCGACACCGCGCTGCGCGAGCTGCTGCTGGCGATGGCCGTCGGATTCGTCCCGCCGCGGCAGGTCCCGCCGGGGCTGGCGGCGGCCGGTACCCCGGTCGATGCCCTGCTCGCCCGGGGCCGGGCCGCTGGGATGCTGCTTCCCGACGGACGGCTCGCCCCCCTGATCCGCCGCGCCCTGCTCGCGGCCACTCCCGGCTACCGCATCCGGGAACTGCAGCACTCCCTCGTGGACCTGTTGACGGACGGGGAACTGCGGTCCGGGGAGGTTGCCCGCGGACTGGCCCGCGACGGGCTGCAGCACCCCCGGGTGGCGGCTGCGCTGTTGGCCGCGGCCGACGCGGAGCTGCCCGACGCACCGGAGGCCGCGGCGGCGCTGTACGAGGAGGCGGGCGCCGCCGGCGCCGACGGGCTCTCCACCGCGGCCCGCCGGGCCCAGGCTGCCGCAGCCATGGGGGACCTCGACGGCGCGTGCAGGATCCTTGACCATCTGCTCGCCCAGAAGGAGGCGCCGGACATCGCCCGTGCCGCCGACGTCGCCGCGTCCGTGTGGGCCCAGCGCGGCATGCTCGCCCGCGGTGCCGATGTGTACCGATGGCTGGGGGAGGAGCGGGCCGGGAGTTCCGCCGCCCTGGCCGCCGTCACGATGATCGGCAGCGGCGACCGGGACGCAGCGGAAACGATGCTCGGGGGAACCGCGCAGGACGGCTCTCCGACGGTGCGTGCCGTCTCGGTCGCCCTGATGGGGAGGGGCGTTCACACCTCGCTGGGGCCCGCTCCGGCGCAGGCCCTGCCCGGACTCATCCGCGCCTCCGACATGATGACCGCCTCGGGCCAGGCGCTTCCCCTGCCCGACCTGCCGGCCGCACTCGCCGCCCTGGCGGCACTCAGCAGCGGTGAGCTCAAGCTCGCCGAATCGGTCCTCGACGCGGCGCTCGCCGGCGGGCAGGGCGGACCGGCGGCCCGCCCACGGCTGCTGCTGCTGCGGGCATGGACCGCACTGCAGCGGGACCTGCCCGGCGAGGCCCGGTCCTTCGCCGCCGAGGCGGTTCCCGGCCCCGGCACGCTCGTCCCCCGGGACGAGTTCTTCCTCACCGCACTCGAGGTGGCCCTGGCACGGCGGACCGGCGATGTCCCGGCCCTGGTGCACGCCTGGCAGCGGGCCCGCGAGGGCATCCTGCGCGTCTCGATCGACCTCTACCTCCTCCTGCCCCTCGGCGAACTCCTTGTCGCCGGCGCCCGCCTGCGCGACGCGGGCCGGCTTGAAATCCCGCTCGCCGAGGCCTGGGCGCTGCTGGAGCGGCTGGGCAACCCGCCGCTGTGGTCGGTGCCGCTGCACTGGGCAGCGGTCCAGGCGGCGCTCCTTTCGGACCGGCCGCAGGACCTTGCCCCGCACGCGGCGGCCCTGGTGCGCAGCGCCGGCCGCTACCCCCTGGCCGCGGTGCTCGCCACCGGGGGCCGGGTATGGATCTCAGTGCTCGCCGGCCGCTTCGAGGTTCCCGCCGTTGAGAACGCAGCGCGCGGGCTGGCAGCCGCCGGCTACACCTGGGACGGGTCGCGGCTGGCGGGCCAGGCCGCGTCCCGGGCCGACGACCGGAAAGACATGGCCCGCCTGATGGCCTGTGCCCGGGACCTGCACCCGGCCCCCGACACCGCGGCCACGCCGTCAGCCCGGCCCGCGGCCGGTACCACCGGTCCGGCGGCGCCGCGGCCGGGTGCGGCCGCGGGATCGGATGGGTCGGGGCTGAGCGCCCGCGAGCGCGAGGTCGCCCGGCTCGTGCTTGAGGGCAGGACCTACCGGGAGATCGGCCAGGCGATCTTCATCTCTCCGCGCACCGCCGAGCACCACATCGCACGCATCCGGCGCCGCCTCGGTGTCACCACCCGCGCCGACCTGCTCGACCAGCTGCGCGTCGCCCTGGCCAAGGCCGAGAAGGGACCGGGCGGGGCCTAGGGGCCCCGGCGGGCGCAGGGGCAAAAACGCGCCCGATTGCGACACCGGCGCCGGATCTAGCGGGCGCGGGAGCGGCTGCGGCGGGCGTAGGGGCGAAAACGCGCCCGATTGCGACGCCGGGGCCGGATATAGCGGGCGCGCCGGTCGTTTTCTGGTGCGCCGGTCGTTTCCTGGTGAGGTCGTCGTTTCCTGGTCGCCGGCCGCGCCGAGGTACGGCCTCCCGGCCCGTGCCCGCCCCGTGGTCGCCCGACCCCCGCTTCCGGTGCGCGGGATGTCCGATTACCCCGTACCCCTACCGTCGGGCGGTGCTCAAACCCCTATTGGAGGAGTCCCCGGAAGGGGAGGAATCCCCGATGGCGGCGGACTGCGCCGGTCCTAGATTGAACTCAGGCGATCCAAGCATCGGCGCTCTCAGAACAACCGATCATCACCAAGCAGGGGAACCCAAAATGCCAACTCTCGCAACGACTCTTCTCGAATTCCTGATGAACCTGTTCAAGGACCCCGAGGCCGCGGCGGCCTTCAAGGCTGACCCCGAGGGGGCCCTCGCCGACGCCGGGCTCGGAGGTGTCTGCATGGAAGATGTCGATGCGGTCCTGCCGGTCATCCTCGACTACGCCCCCGTCGCGGTGAACTCGTCCTTCGACCGCGAGTACAACACCGGCGGCAATGACTCCACCATCGAGGCGCCGATGAGCGGCAACGCCGGCTCGGTCAGCGTCGGCCCGATCACCGGTGCCGGCCACAGCCACGGCGATGACGACGATCACGGCCATGACCACGGCCATGACCACGGCCACGGCGGCGGCCGGGGCCACGATCACGATGACAACGACGATGACGACCATGGTCACGACGACTACAACGATCACGGCCACGCGGTCCAGACCCTGACCCACGTGATGAACAACTACTCCTACACGTCGACCATCGACGACCGGGACACCATCACCGACCAGTCGGTCAACCAGAACATCTGGGCCGACGGCGATGTCACCCAGTTCTTCGACAACGACGCCATTGTCGCCTCGGGCGATGACGCCATCGCGGCCGAAGGCGACGTCGAGGTCGACAACTCCGTCGACGAATCCACCGACAACTCCACCACGGTCCACGCCGGCGATGATTCGCACATCGGTATCGGCAACACGGACGTCGACGTCGAGATCGAAGACTCCTTCAATGAGGACAACGACGTCACCGAGGATTCCCACAACACCGAGGATTCCTACAACAAGGACAACTCGATCAACGACTCCTACAACAAGGACGAGTCGATCAACGACTCCTACAACGAGGACGAGTCGATCAACGACTCCTACAACGAGGACAACGACGAGGACAACGACATCAACGCCTCGTACAACACGGACGTCGACGTCGAGTTCGAGGACTCGTTCAACGAGACCACGGACCAGTCGACGACCACGGTACGGGATTCGAACAACGACAATTCGACGACCGTCGAGATCGACGACTCCTTCAACGAGGTCGACAAGTCCGTCCCCGACCACTCGATCAACACGGACCTGGACGTCGAGATCGAGGACTCCTTCAACGAGGTCGACGTCACGGATTCCTACAACGAGACCACGACGACCACCGAGACGACGACGACCACGGAGACCGAGGTCGTCATCGACGAATCCTTCAACACCGACAACTCCGTCGCCGTCGAGGCGGAGTTCGACGAGTCCTTCAACGACACCTCCACCGAGGTTGTCGTGGACGACATCACCACCGAGTTCACCTCGATCGACGAGTCGGTCGTCCTGACCGACACCGAGGTCACCGCCGACGAGGGCGGCGAGGTGGACCTGGAGGCCGATTCCTAGCAGCCTCCCGCAAGTTTGTCTCAAGAAGAACGGCCCGGCCCGGCAGGAAGCGTGCTTCCCGCCGGGCCGCTCTGTAGTCTCGAGTCATCGTCTTTCCCGGGAGGTGCACCTGTGGCCGAGCTGGTTCAACTTGTGGAGCGCGGCATCGACCTGGTGCAGGCCGGAGACCGGGCGGACCTGCGCCGCCGCCTCGACGCGACCCGCGGCCGCCTCCTCGACGCGAACATCCGGGTAATCGTCGTTGGAGAGTTTAAGCAGGGCAAGAGCCAGCTCATCAACGCCCTGGTCAACGCGCCCGTGTGCCCGGTGGATGACGACATCGCCACCTCGGTGCCCACCGTGGTGCGCTACGGCGAGCAGCCTTCGGCCGTCCTCGTGGTGCCCCGGGACGCCGACCCGGCGGCCGACGGCGGGCCCGCGCTGGAGCGGCAGCCGGTCGACCTGGCCGATATCGCCTCCTACGTCTCGGAAAAGGGCAACCCCGGCAACGAGCGCCGGCTCGTGGCGGCCGAGGTGGCCCTTCCCCGCAAGGTCCTGACCGGCGGGCTCTCCCTCGTCGATTCGCCCGGGGTCGGCGGCCTCGATTCGGCCCACTCTCTGACGACGCTCACCGCGCTGCCGACGGCCGATGCGATGCTGCTGGTCTCCGACGCCTCCCAGGAATACACCGAACCGGAAATCCGCTTCCTGCGCCAGGCCCTGCGGGTCTCCCCGAATATCGGCTGCGTCCTGACCAAGACCGACCTCTACCCGCAGTGGCGGCGGGTCGCCGAACTCGACCGCGCCCACCTGGACCGGGTGCGCCCCGGGATCCCGCTGATTCCGGTGTCCTCCGACCTGCGCCTGCACGCGGCCCGCCTCAAGGACAACGAATTGAATACGGAGTCGGGCTTCCCGGCGCTGGTGGCCTACCTGCGCTCGGACATCCTCGGCTCCGCCGAAAGGCTCCAACGCCGCTCCGTCGCCCAGGACCTGCTCTCGATCACCGAGCACCTGCGCCTGTCGCTGACGTCGGAACTCGGCGCGCTTGAGGACCCCGAACGGACCCCGCTGATGATCGCCGGGCTTGAGGCCGCCAAAGAGCGCGCCGATGAGCAGCGCCGCAGGTCGGCCCGCTGGCAGGTCACCCTCAACGACGGCATCAGCGACCTCATCGCCGATATGGAGTACGACCTGCGCGACCGGCTGCGCAGGATCCAGCGCGAAGCGGAGCAGGCGATCGACGAAGGGGACCCGGGGCCGACCTGGGACCAGTTCGCCCAGTGGCTCGAGCAGCGGGTCGCCTCGGCGGTCTCCGATACCTTCGTCTGGACCAGCGAACGCTCCGCCTGGCTGGCCGAGCAGGTCGCCGAGCATTTCCAGCAGGACGAGGTGCGGCTGCCGGTGCTTTCGGTCTCCGACACCCAGGACGTCCTGAGCCCCGTCGAGAAGGTGCCGACGCTCGACCCGGGCAGGGTGGGCCCCCTGCAGAAGGTCCTGATCGGCATGCGCGGATCCTACGGCGGCGTGCTGATGTTCGGGCTGCTCACGGGCATCGTCGGCATGTCCCTGATCAACCCCTTTTCGGTGGGAGCGGGGCTCCTGCTGGGACGCAAGGCCTACCGGGAAGACAAGGAGGCGCGGCTCAAGCGCCGGCAGGGCGAGGCGAAGGCGCTCGTGCGGCGGCAGATCGACGACGTCGTCTTCCAGGTCGGGAAGGAACTCAAGGACCGGCTGCGCCTGATCCAGCGCGCCACCCGCGACCACTTCTCCGAGATCGCCGAAGAGCACCACCGCTCGCTGGGTGATTCGGTGGCGGCGGCGCAGAAGGCCGCAGCTACCTACGCCCTCGAGCGGGAGCAGCGGATGCAGCAGATCCGAGCCGAGCTGAAGCGCGTCGACGCCCTGCACGCCGAGGCCCGCGCACTGGAAGGTGACCCCGCGGCGGCCCGGCCGTGACCGACGTGGGCGCCGCGGTGGCAGTGCTCGTCCGGGACGCCCAGGAGGTGTACGGGGCGGACCCTGCGGCGCTGGCCGTGCTCTCGGGCTATGACCGGCGGCTGCGCGAACCGCTCCGCGTCGCCGTCGCCGGGATGGTGAAGGCGGGCAAATCCACGCTTCTCAATGCGGTGATCGGCGAAGAGATCGCCCCCACGGACACCGGGGAATGCACCCGGGTCATCACCTGGTACCGCCATGGGGACACCCCCCGGGTGACCCTGCACCCGCTTGACGGTGCCCCGAGGGCGCTGCCCGTGCGCCGGGTGGAGGGCCGGCTGCAGCTCGACCTCGGCGGCACCCCCGCCGACGAGGTGGACCGGCTCGTGGTGGAATGGCCGGCCCGGGCCCTGCGCGACCTCACGCTGATCGACACCCCCGGGATCGCGTCGCTGTCGCGTGAAGTTTCCGCGCGCTCGGTGGGGTTCCTCACCCCGGGCGACGCGCCGTCGGAGGCCGACGCCCTGATCTACCTGATGCGCCACCTGCACGCGAGTGACCTCGGCTTCCTCGAGTCCTTCCAGGACACCGCGGCGGGCCAGTCAGGTACGGTCAACGCACTGGCGGTCCTCTCGCGGGCCGACGAGGTCGGAGCGGGGCGGATCGATGCGCTGCTGGCCGCCCGCGAGGTGGCCGCCCGCTACCGGAACGACGCCGGCCTGCGCCGCCTCGCCCTGGGCGTCGTCCCGGTCGCCGGCCTCCTCGCCCAGAGCGCGCGGACCCTGCGCCAGAACGAGTTCGCCGCCCTGGCGGCGCTGGCACGGCTGGAGCGCGGGGACCGCGAGCGCCTCCTCCTCTCGGCCGACCGGTTCGTTCGGGAGGACGCGCCCGGGGGCGTTCCCGCGGGGGAGCGCGCCGTTCTGCTTGAACGGTTCGGCCTGTTCGGGGTCCGGCTCGCGTGCGTACTGCTCGGCGGGGGCATCGGCGAGCCGACGGCCCTGGCCCGCGAACTGGCCCGGCGCAGCGGCCTGGACGACATCCTCCGTGCGCTCTCGGGCCAGTTCCAGGCCCGGGCGGCCCAGCTCAAGGCCCGAAACGTCCTGATCGGCGTCGACGCCCTCGTGCGTGCCCGGCCCCGGCCCGGCACCGCCGCCCTTGCCGCGTCGATCGAGCGGATCCTTGCCGGTGCCCATGAGTACCGGGAGCTTCGGCTCCTTGGGGTGCTCCACACCAGCGGAGTTGCCCTCGCGCCGGACCTTGCGGCGGACGCGGAACGGCTCATCGGCGGCAGCGGGGTGGCACCCGCGCGCCGGCTGGGACTGCGGCGGGACGCACCTGCGGATCAGGTGCGGACAGAGGCGGTGCTTCAGCTGCGCCGCTGGCGCGCCGTGGCCGAAAACCCGCTGACCGACAGGAGCGCCCTGGATCTGTGCCAGACGGTGATCCGCAGCTGCGAGGCGTTGCTTGCCGATACCGCCCAGGAGCCGGCAGCCCCCCTCTGAACCCCTGTGTCCCGGTCCGATGAGCAGGGCTCGCAGTCCGTCAATTACCGGTTTCAGCCGTGGCGGAACCACGCGTTGGCGCGGGGGAGCAGGCTTGCGGCCAGCGCCGCAGCGCCGAGCAGGGCCTGCGCCACCAGGAGCAGCACGAAGTAGGTCTCCGCGCCCGGAGGGGCAAGTATCGAGCCGCCTGCGGCCAGCACCGCGAGGTGCACGGGCAGGAGCGCCAGCAGTACCCACCGCGGCCAGCCGCGCCGGCGCAGCAGGACGGCGAGCAGGAGCGCTTCGATGCCGATGAGGACCAGGAGGGCGCCCAGCCCGCCCCACCACGCAACCGAGGCAACGGTGTCAAGGGTCATCGGGTCCCGTTCGGCCCCGATGCCGGCCGCCGCCTCGCGCAGCCGGTCAAGCTGGGACCGGCGGTTGAGGAACGCAAGCAGGGCCGCCACGATCCCGGCCGCGAAGCTCGCGAGCCAGAGGGACCGGGCGGCTCCCACCGGGCCCGGCGGCGGCACCGCGGCAACGATGGGTGCGGGGGCGCTCCCGGCAAGTTCCGGCCGCGGCGGAGCGGGGTGGAGCGCCGGCTCCCGCCGCCGTTCGTCCGGGTTCCCCGCCCTGCGCCCGGGGCCCTCCCCGGCAGGTTCGTTCGACATGGGGGTAACTTAGCACCGGTCCCCGGCGGCCGCAGGAGAAGCCTTCTCCGAGTACTCCACGAAGGGGAACGAGTAGTTACTACTGTGGTTGGTGGGAGAAGCCGGTCCTACCCTTGGTGCCATGAGCAGCAACAGTGGAAACGCAGTCCATGGCCGGCGCAGGAAGCAGGATACGCGGCCGGCAGCCGGCCGCCGGGTGGGCATCGGTACGGGCCTTGCCGTCATCGTGGTGATCGTCCTGCTGATCATCCTCTTCTGACACCCGCTCTTCTGATACCCCGCCCCGCGTGCCGGCGCGCAGGGCCGCCACCGGCCCGCGCCGGTCAATTCAGGAGCCCGGCCGGATCAGATAAGGCCGGATCTCCATATCCCGCCGGAGGCGCAGGGGCGGGGGCCTCAGGCGCTGCGCAGCTGCGGGTCGATCGACAGCCCGCTGAGGCCGTTCCACGCGAGGTTCACAAGGTGCGCCGCCACGGTCCGCTTGTCCGGCTGGCGCGCGTCGAGCCACCACTGGCCGGTCATCGCCACCATCCCGACAAGCATCTGGGCATAGATGGCACCGTCCTGGGGCAGATATCCGCGCTTCTCAAACTCGGCCGCCATGATGTGTTCAACGCGTGCGGCGATCCGGGACAGCAATGTGGAAAACGCGCCCTCGGGCTGGGACGGGGCGGCGTCGCGCATAAGGATACGGAAACCGTCGGTGCTGTTCTCGATGTAGTCGAGGAGCGCAAGCGCTGCGCGCTCAAGCAGCTCCCGGGACCCGGCATCGCCGGCGAGGGCGGTCGTGACGCTGCGCAGCAGGATGTGGAACTCGACGTCGACCACCTGGGTGTAGAGGCCTTCCTTGCTGCCGAAGTGCTCGTAGATCACCGGTTTGGACACCCCTGCCGCCGCGGCGATCTCCTCGATCGTGGTCCCGTCGAGACCCCGAAGTGCGAACAGCGCCCGGCCGACGTCGATGAGCTGGGCGCGCCGTTGGGCACCCGTCATGCGGGGTCGGACGGCCCCGTCTCCGGGTGCTGAAGGCTGGCTCATTCCTCCATCCTACGGACCGGGCCGGGTCGCCGATGGATTCCGTTCGTGGCAGACTTGATAACCGTGTGCACGTGCTGCCGTACGGCAGGGCGCGCATGGTCCGCCCTGGTGTAATGGCAGCACCCCAGCCTTTGGAGCTGCGGAGTATAGGTTCGAATCCTATGGGCGGAACGGTGGAAACGGCCCGGTACTATGACCGGGTGGCCACCCGCCGGTCACACCCCCAACAGGTAGGAGCGCTTCTTCGTGAGCCATCAGGACGCCGCTGCTGCGACGGCACCATTGGAATCCTCCCCACCGGCCGCAGTGATCGTCCTCGCTGCCGGAGCAGGCACCCGGATGAAGTCGAGGACCCCGAAGGTCCTGCACCCGCTGGGGGGTCTGTCCCTCGTGGGCCACGCCCTCGCCGCGGCCCGTGCACTCGGACCGGAGGCGCTGGCCGTGGTGGTCCGCCATGAACGCGACCTCGTCGCCGGCCACATCGCCGCCCTCGACCCCGGTGCGCTGCTCGTGGACCAGGACGAGATCCCGGGCACCGGCAGGGCCGTCCAGGTCGCCCTCGAGGCGCTCGACGCCCGCCACGGCGCCCCCCTCGAAGGCACCGTCGTCGTCACCTACGGTGACGTGCCGCTGCTCACTCCCGCGACGCTGGAACACCTCCTGGCCGAGCACCGGGCCGGAGCGAACGCGGTGACCGTCCTGACCGCGGTCCTCGACAACGCCGACGGCTACGGCAGGATCCTGCGGGGAGCCGACGGCACGGTCACGGCCATTGTGGAGCACAAGGACGCCACCGACGCCGAGCGGGAGATCCGCGAGATCAACTCCGGAATCTATGCCTTCGACGCCGGGCTCCTGCGCACCGCGCTGGGGCAGGTCGGTGCCGACAACGCCCAGGGCGAGATGTACCTGACCGACGTCCTCGGCCTCTGCCGCGCCGCGGGCGGCCGGGTCGCCGCCGTCGTCTCCGAGGACCGCTGGCAGGTCGAGGGGGTCAACGACCGCGTGCAGCTGGCCAGCCTCGGCGCCGAGCTGAACCGGCGGATCGTCACCGCGTGGATGCGGGCCGGGGTGAGCATCATCGACCCCGCAACGACCTGGATCGACGCCACGGCCGTGCTCAGCGAGGACACCACCGTCCTCCCGGGCACCCAGCTCCACGGGGCAACCCGGCTCGAACGCGGTGCGGTCGTCGGTCCTGACACCACCCTCACCGACGTTCTCGTCGGCGAGGACGCCTCCGTGGTGCGCACCCATGGAAGCGGCGCGCGGATCGGTGCCGGCGCCTCCGTCGGCCCCTTCACCTACCTGCGCCCGGGCACGGTGCTCGGTGAGGAAGGCAAGATCGGGGCCTTCTACGAGACCAAGAATGTCACCATCGGCCGCGGCTCGAAGCTGTCCCACCTGGGCTACGCCGGCGACGCCGAGATCGGCGAGTACACGAACATCGGCTGCGGAAACATCACGGCCAACTATGACGGCGTGAACAAGCACCGCACCGTCATCGGCTCCCATGTGCGCACCAGTTCGAACACCGTCTTCGTCGCGCCCGTCACCGTCGGTGACGGCGCCTACACGGGAGCCGGCGCGGTGATCCGCAAGGACGTCCCCGCCGGTGCCCTGGGCCTGAGCATCGCCCCGCAGCGCAACGCCGAAGGGTGGGTCGGTGCGAAGCGGCCCGGCACGGCCTCCGCCCGGGCCGCCGCGGCATCAGCCGATGGTCCTGCCTGGGACGCCCCGGCCACCGGTCCTTCCTCCGCCGGCACCACCCCCGGCACAGTGGCGACACCAACAGAAGAGAGCAGCCAGGCATGAGCGAAATCACGGCACACGGCGAGAAGAAGCTGGTCCTGGCCTCCGGGCGCGCCCACCCCGAACTCGCGGAGGAGATCGCCGCGGAGCTTGGCACCGAACTCCTGCCCGTCTCCGCCTACGACTTCGCCAACGGGGAGATCTACGTCCGGTCGGGCGAGAGCGTGCGCGGCACCGACGTCTTCGTGATCCAGGCGCACCCGGCCCCGCTGAACAACTGGCTGATGGAACAGCTGATCATGGTCGATTCGCTGAAGCGGGCCTCCGCCAAGCGCATCACGGTGGTGTCCCCGTTCTATCCCTATGCCCGCCAGGACAAGAAGGGCCGGGGCCGCGAGCCCATCTCGGCCCGCCTGGTCGCCGACCTCTACAAGACGGCCGGAGCCAACCGGCTGATGTCGGTCGACCTCCATACCTCACAGATCCAGGGCTTCTTCGACGGCCCGGTTGACCACCTGATGGCGATTCCGCTGCTCGCCGAATACATCCGCTCACGCGTCGATGCAGACAACGTCACCGTGGTCTCGCCGGACGCCGGGCGGGTGCGGGTGGCCGAGCAGTGGGCCGAACGGCTCGGCGGTGCACCGCTGGCGTTCGTCCACAAGAGCCGGGACCTCACGGTGCCCAACCAGGCCGTATCCAAGCAGGTCGTCGGCCAGATCGAGGGACGCACCTGCGTGCTCATCGACGACATGATCGACACCGGAGGAACGATCTCCGGAGCCGTACAGGTGCTGAAGAATGGCGGTGCGAAGGATGTCATCATCGCCGCCACGCACGCTGTCTTCTCCGAGCCGGCATCTCGCCGGCTCGCGGAGTCGGGCGCGCGGGAAGTGGTCGTCACCAACACCCTGCCGATTCCCGCCGAGAAACGCTTCCCGCAGCTGACGGTGCTTTCCATTGCGCCGCTGATCGCCCGTGCGATCCGGGAGGTGTTCGACGACGGATCCGTCACGAGCCTCTTCGACGGAATCGCCTGAGGCTGCTGCAGGACGGTAGAATCCCTTCAACCTAGGTGGGGCGGACCGGCTCAACCCCAGTAGGGTAAAGGGGCCGAAGGCCCCTATGCTAGGTAGTGAGCGTCGGCCAATTGAGTAGGCATGCACGCATCTGCCGCACGAAAACGGGTAGTTTCACGGGAACTTCCGTAGTCACCACTCGTGTTCGCGGGCCCACTCGTTTCTAGGCTGTGTACCAGGAGAACTCACAGCCCGGGGAAGAAGTTGGTCTCAATGCGGTCTCACAGAGTGATTTATTCGCGTCATGCCACACCGGTCCACGCACCGATCGTCCAGGGCGGCCCGAAATGACCCCGCTGCTGCCCGGCAGCTTCTTCATCGGGCGCACCGAACTGCTCGCCGGGATCCACACGGCCCTCCGCCGGGACGGATCCTCCGGAGCGGTCCTCGTCGGAGGGACGGGCGTCGGCAAGACGGCGCTCCTGCAGCAGGTCCTCCAGGCGGCGTCCGGGGTCCACATCGTCAACGTGCGGGGATCGGCCGCCTCCCGGCGCATTCCCTACCGTGCCCTGAGCTTCCTCCTCTCCGAGGTGGAACGGGAGGTGCTCGGCAACCCGGTGATGGTCCTCCAGGCGCTGAGCGCCGCCCTGCGGCGTCACGCCCGCGGCGAGTCGGTCATCATCGCGGTCGACAACGCCGAGCAGCTTGACGCCGCCTCCTCCGGCGTCATCAGCCAGCTCGTGCAGAACGGCGACGCCCGCATCCTGCTGGCCGTCAAGGATTTCGCCCTCGCAGACGGCGCCTTCATGGCGATGTGGTGCGACGGTTCGCTTCAGCGCTTCGACGTTCCGCCGCTCACCTTCGACGAATCGACCCGGTTCGTCGAGGCCGAACTGGGGGCGCCGGCATCCCAGGAGTGCCTGCAGGCGCTGTGGGAGTTCAGCGCCGGCAACCCGAGGGTCCTCCGCACGGCGCTGCGGGGGATGGCCCGGCGCAACCTCCTCGCCCGGAACAACGGCTCCTGGGTGCTGCTGCCCGGCCGGCTGGTCCTGGGCGAGGAACTTGCGGAAGCCGGATCGGCCCTGCCCGAGCTGAGCCGGGAACAGCGCAGGATCGTACGCCTGACCGCCCTGGCCGGCCACCTGCCCTGGCCGATGGCGCTCCAGCGGTTCAGCCCGGAAGACCTCGACACCGTGCAGGAGGCGCGCGTGATCACCGTCGACCACGGGCCGGCGCCGGCCGCGCGCTGCACCGCACCTGCCCTTGCCGACGCCGTCGCCGAAAGTGTTCCCGCGGAGGAGGCCGGGGCGCTCTACGCCGACTTCGCCTCCCAGCCGGGCTTCGGGGTGGTCCTCGAGGCCGAACCGACCCGGCATGCACAGTGGCTGCTCCGGGCCGGACTCCCGCTGCCTCCCGAGGTCGCCCTGGCCGGCGCCCGCTCGGCCAACCGCGCCGGCGACTTCGCGGCGGCCGCGGAGATCGCGGCAAGCGGCAAGGCCCGCTCGGTACCCGCCGCCCTGGTGCTCGAGTCGGTCATCGCCGACCTCGGACAGGGGGATTTCGAACGCGCAGCCTCGACCGCGGCAGCCCTGGCGGGCCGCCCGGAGCGCCCCGCCGGTGCCGATCTCTTCCGGCTGCGCCTGCTCCAGGCGCGCATCCTCCGTCATTCCGGCCAGCCCGGCAGCGCTGCCCTCCTCGACCGGGCCGCCGCCGAACTCGCCGGGGAGCAGCCCCTGCCGGAGGCCGCCGAACTGGGCAAGGAGGCGCTGCTGGCCCGCGCCGAGCAGGCCTCCTGGGACGGCCGGTTCCTGCGCAACGCGGCAGAGCTTCCGGCGGTCCTTGCTTCCGATGACGGACTCGACGCCGAGTTCCGGGCGCGCGTCGAGGGCTGGCTGTGCGAAGCCTGGGCGATGACCGCGCGGCAGCTCGAGGCAATGGAACTGGCCACAGACCTCGCCCGCCGGGTCGGGGGACCGGGCATCAGCAGGACCACCCGGACCTTCGCCGTCCAGCAGATCGGGGAGGTGTACCGGCTCGCCGGCTCGGGCGCCGAGGGCGAACGGATGCTGGCCGCCGCCGGACTGCCGAGGGGAGGTCCGGAGGCCGGGCGCGGATCATGGGGCGCCGTCGCCGAAGGTGTTGCCGAGGCACTCCAGGGCCGGGTCGGTCCCGCCCTCGAACTGCTCGCTCCCGCGCTCAACCAGCTGCGCGTCCGCGACCCGCAGGGCCTGCTGCCCCTGGCCGCGGCCGGAATCACCTACTGCCACGCCCAGGAGCGCAACCTCGAACAGGCAATCGCCCACCTTCCGGTCACCGAGGCGGGCCCAGCAAGCCCGTGGAAGGTCCGGCGCGCGTCCCGGCACCTTCAGCTGCTGGTGTCCTCGCTCCTTGAGGTCAAGGCCGACGCGGCCCGCGACCTCCACGCCCTCGGGGAGGTTGACCGCCGCGCCGGCGCCGGCGCGTGGGCGCTCCTGTCCCTGTCCCGGGCCGTGCGCCTCGGCGACAGGACGGCGCTCGATCCGTTGACCGCGGTGTCCGCCTCGCTCCAGGGCGCGTTCGCCCGGACCTGCGAGCTCTACGCCAAGGGGCTGGGCAACGGAGATGCGGAACTGCTGGTGCAGGCCGCCGAACTCGCCTCCGCGCAGGGGGACCGCCGCTTCGCCTCCGACGCCGCCCAGGCCGCGCTGCGCAGCGCCGCCGGAACGCGCGAGAAAAACACCCTCCGCCAACTGCAGCGCCGGGTCCGGGAGATCCTTCCCGAGGCCGCGGCCTGGAGCTCGGCAGGGTCGGGCCTCGAACGGCTCACCGCTCGGGAACGCGAGGTCACCCGGCTCGCGGCGGCGGGGGCGAGCAACAAGGCGATCGCCGCGCAGATGTTCGTCTCGGTGCGCACGGTCGAGGGCCACCTCTACCAGGTGTACTCGAAACTGAACGTCTCGACCCGGAGCGAGCTTGGAGAGCTCATCCCCACCGAAACCCGCTCATGAGGACCACCGCTTCGCTGGTGGACGGGGACCTCGTCGGCCGGAACCCGCTGATCGAAGCCCTCGAGCACGCAGTGACGCGCTCGGACCTGCACGGGGCGTTCGTTTTCGGTGAGGCGGGGATGGGCAAGACGGCGCTCGCCCGCCACCTCGTGGAGCGGACCCTGCACTCGGCGGCCTCCTTCCTGATCCACCCGGGCCCGGCGCTGAGCAACGCACCCTACGCGGCGCTCGCCCCGTTCCTGGGACGGGCGACGGCCCGCGATATCGAGTCCTCGCTCTCGGTGCTGCGGATCCTGATCTCGTTCTTCCGTGAGGAGTCGAAGGGCCGCCCGGTGCTCCTTGTCGTCGACGACGCCCACGAGGTCGACGACGACAGCAGCCACGTGCTCTCCCAGCTCGTCTCCTCCCGCACCGTGCGCCTCGTCGCCTTCTCGCGGCCGCAGGAACCGGTCTCCGAGGAACTCGTGTCCCTCTGCAGGGAAGGGCTGCTCGCCCGTTTCGAGGTGGGGCCCCTGGACGCGGCCGAGGTGGCGGAGGTGTGCACGAAAGTACTCGGCGGCGAGCTTGTACGCGGCACCGGGGAGCGACTCTGGGAGGAGTCGGGCGGAAATCCGCTGTTCCTGCGGACCCTGCTCGACCAGTCCCTCGCTGATGGAGCGCTCACCGAAACCGCGGGGGTATGGCAGCTGTCCGGGGAGGAGCTGAGGGTGCCGGCCTCCCTCGCCGATCTCGTGCGGGGCATCTGCCTGCGGCTGCCGCCGCAGGAACGGAAGGCCTTCGAAGCGCTCGCCCTCGCAGAACCCGTTCCCTTCTCGGCGATCTCCGGCATCACCGATGCCACAGCCGTGCCGAACCTGCTCGAGGCCGGGCTCATCATGAGCATGCCCGGCCATCCGGCCTTCGCGGTTCCCACCCACCGGCTCTACGGAAGGATCGTGCGCGGACTCGTCCCGGCAGGTCGGAGCGCCGTGCTCAGGGCCGAACTGGCCGCCGGCTCAACCCCGATCCCCACGGTGGGTCCCGGCAGGATCCGGCACCTCAACTGGGCCCTTGACTGCGGGGAAGCCGTGTCGGACGCGGAACTCATCGAGGGGGCCCGTCTCGCCCACCGTTACTTCGACCTGTCCTCCTCGGTCCGGTTCGCCTCGGCGGTGGCAGGTCCGGAACACGCCACCGCAGCCCGGGTGGAGCGGGCGCGGGTCGAAATCGCCCGGATGCACCTGCCCGAAGCCGAAGACCTGCTGCGCGGAACCCTCGAGGCGTCCGGGCAGCTCGAGGTGCTTGCCGCCGCCGCGGTTCTCACGGTGCGCCTGCGGCTGTTCCAGGGCAGGCCGCTGAAGGACATCCATACCCTGGCCGACCGGTGGAGCGCCGCGCTTCAGTCGAAGCACCACTTCCCGGCGGACCCGCCGGAGGTCATCCTGCTGCGCTGCTTCGCCTACAACCTCGAGGGGCGCTACGCCGATGCCGAGACGCGGCTGCGGGCGATCGGACCGGATGAGGCAGGCGGTGAGCTCAACTTCGCCCTCGCCCAGTCCCTGCTCGGTGAGGCCCTCGGGGCGACCGGCCGGGGAACCGAGGCCAAGGCGCTGACGGCGTCCGGCCTGGCCCTGGTGCGCACGAATCCCGGCCTCTTCAACGACTTCCACGCCTTCACCCTCACCCGCCACCTCCTGGTGCTGATCCACTCCGGGGAGTTCGCAGAGGCCGAGGCCGCCCTCCAGGACTATGCCCGCCGGCCGGCCCGCGACTACGACTTCACCGGAGGTGCGCTCGCCGCCCTCGATGCGCTGCTCGAGGTGCGCCGGGGCAGGTTCCGGCTGGGGATGGAAAAACTGGGCCCCGCGCTCGAAGCGCTCCGCCGGTCCGACAAGGAACTTCTGCTCCCGTACACCCTCGCCGTCGCCGCCCTCGCCTCCAGTGCGCTGGGCCGGGCGGACCGTGCCGAGGCGCTGACGACCGAATTCGCCGCCCAGGCCCACCGGGGCAGCCGCCCCCTCGCGCTGCTGGGACAGGCTTTCACCCACGCGGCCCTCCTGCCCTCCTCAAACCGCGAGCACCACCTCGACCGGCTGAAGGGCCTGGCCGCCACTGCGGCCGGGAAGGGTCTCTCCGCCGTCGAAAAGGACATCCTCGAGATCCTCGTGGCGCTGGGTGACGAGGAGTCCGCCGTCCGGCTGGAGGCGCTCACCGGCGCGATGGAAGGCCGTGAGGCGGCGGTGCTGAACGCGTACGCCGCCGCTGCGGTCTCCGGGGATCCGGAGCGGCTGGCAGCGGCGGGGGACAAGGCGGAGCTCTCCCAGAAGCACCTGGTGGCGGCCGACGCCGCCTACCGCGCCATGCGGCTGCTGTCGGGCGCGGGGGACCGCCGGACCCAGCGCGAACTGCTCCAGGTGGCCCGGCGCCGGCGCCAGCGCCTCGAAGGCTGCTCGCCCGCGCTCCTGGGCGACGCCGAGGAGCCGACGAAGCTGACCGCGCGGGAGCGGGAGATCGCCTCCCTCGCCCTCGACGGCGCGTCGAACCGTGCGATCGCCGCCGCGCTGACGGTCTCTCCGCGGACCGTCGAGGGCCATCTTTACCGCATCTACGCGAAGCTCGGAATCACCCGCCGCGAGGAGCTGACGGCGGAGTACGAATCGATCGTCCGGCCGGACTAGGACCTGCCGAGTAGGAGCCTCGGCGATGAGGTAGTGCCGTGCCCGGGAACAGGTAGCAGAACAGGGGAATTCGGGCGCGATTACTTGTGTTGCCGTCCTCCCGGGGGACATAGAGTTTTGACAAGTCGGAACCCAGAAAAGGAGCCGGCTTCACCGAACCGGGTCGGCGGTGTCGAAGTCTTCTTGAGACCAGGACTTCATCCCCAGCCGCCGCCGACCCTTAACCTCGGCAGGAAGACCTGCAGGTGGCCGGGCCGGAACATTGACGTTCCGGCCCGGCTTTCTTTGTGGCGTGGCGCCCCGTGGGCCGCGCGGCCCGAGCCGGCAGTGCCGCAATGCGGCCTCGAATGGCACAATGGGCTGAAATTGCCGGGCACGAGGCTGGGAGCGCCAATCGAATTCGACATGTTGCCGCGGGGCGCCAAGGTGCTGTGGGTGTCCTCCGCGGGCGGACACCTCTCGGAACTCCTGAAAATCGACGGCACCGTTCAGGCGTCGGAGGATTCGCTCTGGGTGACCTTCGAAACCCAGCAGACCGTCTCGATGCTGAGTGCGCGGCGGAGCCAGTTCGTCGGCTACGTCGCGCCCCGCGATGCGGCGGCCACCCTCAGGGCGGCACGCCGGATCCTGTCGATCCTGCGCCGTGAGTCCTTCGACGCCTGCATCAGCACCGGGGCGGCCGTGGCGGTGTCGGGGCTTCCCCTGGCGGCACTGTTCGGAATTCCCACCTACTACGTCGAGAGCCTCGCCCGGGTCTCCGCTCCATCCTTCACCGGCAGAATCCTCGAGCGTGCACCGCGGGTACGGACCTACGCCCAGTACGAGGGCTGGTCCTCACGCCGCTGGCCCTACGCCGGCACCATCTGGGATTCCTTCTCCTGCTCCTCCGGGACGGAGCCTGTCCGGGTGCGGAAAATCCTCGTCACCCTCGGGACGATCCGGCCCTACGCGTTCGACCGGGCAGTCGATGCGGTGCTGTCGATCCTCCAGCCCGGGGATGAGCTGACCTGGCAACTCGGCTCCACCCGGCGTTCCGGCCTTCCGGGCACCGTGCACCAGGAGATGGGCTTCGGCGAGCTGGGCCGGTGCGCCGCGGCCGCCGACGTCGTCATCACCCACGCCGGGGTGGGAACGATCCTTCAACTGATGAGCCTGGGCAAGATGCCCGTCCTTGCGGTGCGGGACCCGGCCCACCGGGAGCACGTCGACGGCCATCAGGACGAAATCGCGTCGGCCGCAGCGGCACGCGGGGTGGTGCGGGTGCTGGACCTGGCGCGCCCCCACCGCGGCGTCCTCGAAGCCGCTGCGTCCCGGCGGATCATCAGCACGTGAGGCGGCCCCCGGCGGTCCCGGCCTTCGCCCCGGGGAGGGTCAGGGGAGCCGCGGGGGTGCTGTAGGATGGTCTGCGATGCCTAGGCGAGGGAGCGGCCCGAGAAATCGGGCGGACTCCGTGATCGACGGTGGCTAGCGACTTTCAGCAGCTGGTGCTCCCACCAGCAGTGAGCGGTTTCTAGACGCGCTCCTCAATGCCCCGGCAACGTCCACGGGCTGGCCCGCCACCGGCGCACCAGCTAACCAGCGTTCCACGAGGAGAACACCATGTCAGAGCAGAAGCTCCCAGCAGAAGTACGCAACGAATTCGGCAAGGGCGCGGCCCGCCAGGCCCGCCGCGCCAACAAGATCCCCGCAGTCATCTACGGGCACGGTGGGGATCCGCTCCACGTCCTGCTCCCCGCGAAGGCCACCACCCTCGCCGTGCGCACCCCCAACGCCCTGCTGACCCTCGAGGTCGACGGCACCGAGCACCTGGCCCTCGCCAAGGACATCCAGCGCAATCCGCTGAAGCAGATCATTGAGCACATCGACCTGCTGACGGTCCGCCGCGGCGAGAAGGTCGAAGTCGACGTCACCATCCACATCGAGGGCGAGGCGGCCCCCGAGGTCGTCGTCAACCTCGAAAGCAACACGGTGCTCGTCGAGGCCGAGGCCACCCACCTGCCCGAAAGCCTTACCGTCAACATCGAGGGCCGCCAGGTCGGCGAGCACATCCACGCCTCCGACATCCAGCTGCCTGCGGGCACCCGGCTTCTGGTCGACGCCGACACGCTCATCGTCAACCTCGCCGCTCCGACGGTCCAGGACCTCGGTGAGGCCGAGGCCCCCGCTGAGGAAGCCGGTGCAGCCGAGCCCGCTGCCGACAACAGCTAATCCTGCCGGTCTTCATGCCAACTGACGCATGGCTCGTAGCCGGGCTCGGGAATCCCGGGCCCGGCTACAGCGGCAACCGCCACAATGTGGGTTCGATGGTCCTCGACCTCCTGGCAGCACGCCTCAATGGGCGGTTCCGGTCAACCCGGACGCAGGCGATGGCCCTCGAGGGACGGCTCGGCCCCGGCGGTCCGCGCGTGGTCCTGATGAAACCGCTGACCTATATGAACCTCTCCGGCGGACCCGTCTCCGCGCTGGCGAAGTTCTACGGAATCCCCGCCGAGCGCGTTCTTGCGGTGCACGATGAGATCGATATTCCCTTTAACACTGTCCGGCTCAAGGCAGGCGGAGGCGAAGGCGGGCACAACGGCCTCCGGGACATCAGCCGGGCCCTGGGCACGAAGGACTACCTCCGGGTCCGGGTCGGCGTCGGGCGTCCTCCCGGCCGGCAGGACACCGCCGACTTCGTCCTCAAGGACTTCGGTACCGCGGAGAAGAAGGAACTGCCCTTCCTCCTCGAGGATGCGGCCGACGCCGTCGAGGCCGTGATCCGGACCGGACTCGTTGCCGCCCAGCAGAAATTCCACGCTCCTGCCGGTTGAGAACCGTCCCCGCCGTCACGGCTCGGGGCCCCGCGGCGCGGGGCCGGCGGCGCGGGTGCGAACACTACAGCATTAAACCTTGGTCGCGCTTCAGTGGCTTTCCTCACACGGGGAGGTAGTGTGATGCTCCAAGACAATCGTTGTGGGGCGGACTCAATGGTGACTTGTGGTACCAGCCCCGGTTTCGAACCGGGGCTGCCGGTTGGGGCCGGGGGAAGTACGATGGGGCGCTGCATATGACGGGGCTGGACAGCAGTTGGCCCCTCGTGGGGCGTTCCGAGGAGATCGACTATGCCCGGAATGCCCTCCTGCAGGCCTCGGGTGGTGGAGTGGTCCTCGTCGGACAGGCCGGGGTGGGCAAGACACTCATCGCCCGCCGGGTCAGCAGTGACCTTGCCCGGGATTTCGAGGTGCTCTACCTGCGCGGCTCGGCGGCCATCGCGGACACCCCCTACGGAGTGCTCAGCATGGTCCTTGCCCAGCTTGACGAGGAAACCTCGGCCAACCCGCT
Organism: uncultured Arthrobacter sp.; assembly: GCF_902805515.1. Lineage (GTDB taxonomy): Bacteria > Actinomycetota > Actinomycetes > Actinomycetales > Micrococcaceae > Arthrobacter_D. Next base: position 21,610 of record NZ_CADCTE010000052.1, read on the forward strand.
TCTGCTCCTGAGCTCGCTCCAGAGCCGCTTCCATCCCGGCACCGGGGGCGCCCGCACGCTGATGGTGCTCGACAATATCGAGGACTTCGACGATTTCTCGGCGATGGTCATCGCCCACCTCGTCCGCGTGGGATCCGTCCGGGTCCTGGGCATCTGCGGGGACATGCAGCGCGCACCACTCGAGCTGTTCAACCTGTGGAAGGACGACGTCGTGCGCCGGCTCGACGTCGAACCCCTCGACCTGGAGAAGACAACCGAACTGCTCACGGCCGCGCTGGGCAACCCCGTCTCCCGCTCGGTGGCCCTCGGGCTGTGGCAGGCAAGCGGCGGAAACCCCCGGTACCTTCAGGCGATCACCCTCTCCGACGTCGAATCGGGGCACCTAGCCCTGAGCGACGGGGTCTGGGTTTCCGGCGGCGGGGATGGATCCCGGACGGGAAAGCCGATGACCGAGTGCGTCACCGGTCAGCTCGAGCGGATCTCCCCGGACCGGCGTCCGCTGCTTGAGACCGTCGCCGTCGTCGGCGCGGTTCCCCTGGACCTGCTGCTCAAGGTGTTCCCGCCGGAGCCGGTCAACGCCCTGCAGGAGCAGGGCATCCTCTGGGCGGAACAGGGCGGTCCTCCCCTCGTGCGCGTGTCCGACGAGGGGCTGGCCGAGTCGCTGCGCTCCCAGCTCGTTTCCGTGCCGGGACGCGCCGCGCTCTCAATGCTGAACGGACTGCGCACGGACAGCTCCATGCCGGGGCCGAGCCGTGCGTCCCTGATCCGGTGGAGCCTCGACAACGGGGTCCCGGTTGAGGCCCCGGCGCTGATCGAGGCCGCCCGGGAGGCCAATCTGCGGTCCGAGCCGTCGGCGGCGCTGGGCTTCCTCGCAGCGGTGCCCGACGCCGAGCGCGGCCCGGCGACCGTCCTCGAAGCGGCGCGCGCGCTGGCCCTGGAGCGCCGGGTCGACGACGCCCTGGCCACCATTGACCCCCTGCTCGGCGACGGGGCTGCGCCGGTCGGCCTGCGGCTGGAAGTGCAGCTGATGCTCACAAAGGCGGAGCTGACGATGCGCAGCCACCAGCGGCACGCCGAGACCGCTCCGCTGCTCGACGCGGCCGGCGCGCGGCTGTCCTCCGCCCCTGCCGAGGAGGTGCAGGACCTCCTCGAACAGCTTGAGGACTTCGCGGCGGAACGTGAACTGTTCGAGGGCCGCTCGGTCGGGCTCACAGAGTCCCTCCCTGGACGGATCGAGGCGCGTTCGGCGCACGGTCGGCCCACCTCCCGGCTCCAGGGACTGCTCGCCTCGGCCCTGGCCATGGCGGGCCGCCAGGAGGCCGCCGTGGAAAGCGCCCGTTCCCTTGTCGCGCGGCTCGTGGGGGCAGAGCGGGACCCGCTCGAGATCGAGCGCGGCGGAACGCACCTCTTCACCGCGCTGCTGGCGGCCGGGTACTGGAACGAGGCACTGGCGATGGCCGAGGCCCCGGAACGGGACGCCGATGCAAGCATCTACGACGGCTCGGCCTCGGAGTTCACCGAAGGTCTGCTTCACGCTTTCGCCGGCCGCAGCCAGGACGCGCTGGACCGGCTCGTTCCGGCCATCAGCCAGCTGCGGGCCAGTGATCGGCACGGGCTGCTGCCCCTCGCGGAGGCCGCCGGTGCCTACGCCCTCGCGCTCCGGGGGGACTCGGCCGGGGCCCGGGAGCACCTGAACGCCGTCGACCTGGACTCCGAGCGCCACTCCTGGCATTACCGTGACAGCGCCGAGTACTTCAAAATCCTCGCCGGGGCCGCGCTGGGCGAGCCCGGCGTGGCGCAGGAGTTGCTGCGGTCCCGGGCGGAGGCAAACGCCGCTGCCGGCAACAAGGGGCAGGAGCTCCTCTTGCTCTCCCAGGCGGTGCAGCTTGGCTCCGATGACCTCGTGGAGCGGCTGTGCGCCGCCGCCGCCACCTGCGAGGGGCCCCTCGCCCGGGTCCTGGAACTGTTGGGCAAGGGGATCGCCGCACGGAATTCCGAGGTCCTTCTCGACGCCGCCAGCGCCGCCCTCTATTCGGGGCATGATGGGCTCGCGGCCCACGCGGCGGAGCGCGCCATCGAGTTCCTCGAGGACGGCGACGCGATGATCGGCATCTATGCCGACCAGATCCTCCGCCGGGCCGCCGCACCGGGGCGGAGGCCGGCGCGCAGCAGGACGATCCTCAGCGAGAGGGAAAGGAAGATCGCACGGTTCGTGGCCCGCGGTGCGTCGAATAAGGTCATTGCCGAGGCCGAACACGTCTCGGTGCGGACCGTCGAAGGACACGTTCACCAGATCCTGACGAAGCTCGGTCTCTCGAGCCGCAAGCAGCTTGCCCTGATTTTCAAGTAGACGGACAGCCGATATTCATGATGAGAATCCAGGAGGGCGTCCCCCTCGTCGGACGGACGAAAATCATCGACGGGATTCTCACCGCGCTCCACGACCCGGCCGGCCTCGGCGCGATGGTGGTGGGTGAGCCCGGTGTCGGCAAGACCGCGCTCGCCCGCGCGGTGGTGCAGGAGCTTGGAGGGGCGGCCGAGGTTTTCCCGATCACCGGCGGCTCGTCCCTGCGCCGTATCCCCTTCGGCGCCCTCTCCCCGTACCTCCACGGCCTGTCGGTCGAAGAGGTGGGTTCGCCCGTGGCCATCCTGCGCAGCCTGATGAAACACCTCCCCGCGCCCCGGGGCCGGTCCTCGCAGCTCCCGCTCTTCGTCGTGGACGATGCGCACGAGCTCGACGAGAGCACCTGCGCCCTGCTGGCACAGCTCGTCAGTGCCCGCCGGGCCCGGCTGCTCATCCTGTCGAGGGCCGCACCCCATCCGCCCGCCGAGTTCCTCGCCCTGAGCCGCGACGGCCTCCTGGTACGGTTCGATCTCGAACCGCTTGACGATTCGGCGGTGGACGAACTGTGCCGGCAGGTCCTCGGCGGCAATGTACTGACGGGGACAAGCAACCTGCTCGCTGGTGCCACGGGCGGAAACCCCCTGTTCCTGCTCACGCTGCTGACGCAGGGCCGCGGGCAGGGGTACCTCGTTGAACGCAACGGCGTCTGGCGCATGGTCGGCCAGCCCTCGGTCGACCTGCGCCTCGTGGACCTGATCCAGAGCCAGCTGCGCCAACGCAGTGCTCCCGACCTGGCGGCCCTTGAAGTCGTCGCCCTGGCCGAGCCCATCGCCCTGAAGGCGCTTTCACGCTGCGCCGATCCCGACAGCGTCCGGAACCTCCAGGACGATCAGCTGATCACCGTCGGCCCGGCGCCCGAACGCCTCGTCTCCCTCAGCCACCCGCTCTACAGCGAAGTCCTCCGTACCTCCGTCCCCACCGCTCGCAGCATGGCCATCCGCCGTGCCGTCCTCGAGGTTCTCGATCCCCGGACCGAATCGCTCGAAGGATTCCTGCGCAGTGTGGCCTGGGGCCTCGACTGCGGCGTGCCACCCGACGACCCGAGCCTGCTGCGGGCCGCCGTTGTCGCCAACCGGCTCAACGACCCCGGCTTCGCCCTCAGGGCGGCACGGGCCGTCTCGGCGCCCGGGCTCCGCGGCAGGGCGCTTGTCGAAATCGCCCGCGCCCAGATCTCGCGCGGCAATCTCGGCTATGCCAGGGAGCTCGTCGACGAAGCCCGCCTCCGGTGCACCAACCTCCTCGTCGCGAAGGAAGCAACCCTCCTGTCCTTCGACATCCGGCTCCGCCTGGGAGAGTCATCCGAGGACCTGCGCCGGGACATCGACCAGTGGGACTTCCTGATCCAGGCGATCGAGTCGACGGGCAGGAGCCGGGCACTCACCGACGCCGCCGCAACCTCCCACCTCGGAGCCCGGCTGCTCCGCTGCTACGTCCTGCTGCTCGAGGGGCAGCTCCATGGACTGGAGAGGCCGCTGCGGGAGGCGGTGGAGAGCCCGCATGGCAGTGCCGAAACCCGGACCGGTGCCCTGGCCCTGCTCGGGGAACTGCTCGCCTCCACGGGACGGCCGGTGTCGGGAGCGGCCTGCACCGCCGAGGCGCTGGCCCTGATCGACGCGGAGGATCACCAACTGCTGACCTACCGGGAGTTCGTTGCCTCCCGGCACATTCTGTCCCTCGTGCATGCGGGGGAGTGGAGCTCCGCCCGCGCGGTCTTCGAGAACTACGCACGGCACTCCTCACGGAATCCCTCCTATTTCGCCGGCTGGTCCGACCTCTTCGAGGGCATTGCCGCGCTGAGGAGCGGGCGAACCGGTGCTGCCCGCGACCGGCTGCTGCTCGCCGTGGAGGGGCTCCGGGAATCCGACGTCACCCAGGTGCTCACCATGGCCACCGGGCTCGCCGCCTTCGCCTGCGCCGCGGCATCGGACACCGCGCGGGCCAAGGCGCTCATCGACGAATACACGACGGTTCCCAACCGGGGGAGCAGGGAGATGCGGCTCACCGGACGGGTCTACGCCCTCGCCGCCGGTGCGCTGCTCGGCGAGCCCCACGGGGTGGCGGCTGAGCTGAGGCAGATCGCGGACGGCGCGGCGGCCGACGGCATGCTCGAAGTGGCCGCGACAGCGCTGGAACAGGCAGCGCGGCTCGGAGATGCAGGGGCCTTCGCGCCCCTTGCCGCCCTGACCGGGCACTTTGAGGGCCTGGAGGGAGCGGTCCTTCACGCCTTCGCATCGGCCGCGCGGGATTCGGATCCCGTGCGGCTGGCCGAGGCCGCCACCACGGCAGAGGACGCCGGATACCTCCCCCTCGCCGGAGCCTGCCTCAGGCTCGCGGCCGAGCTGTGGACCTCGCGGGGGGCCGGGCAGAAGGCCCGAAGCGCGCAGACCCGGCTGACGGCTGTCCTCTCCCGCACGGACCAGCCCGCGGCCGGGACGGCCGGCTCCGCCCCCGGCGCCCGCCTGACCCGGCGGGAGCAGGACATCGTCTCCCTCGTCGCCGAAGGCTACTCCAACCGGGACATCGCCGAGCGCCAGAACGTTTCGGTGCGCACCGTCGAGGGGCACCTGTACCGGATCTTCGCGAAACTCGGAATCAACCGGCGCGAGGAACTCCAGCACAGCCAGGACCGGTGAGGGCCCCCGCCCGTCCCCGGCCTCGAAAATCCCCACACTCCGGCCGCAGGTGAGTGGAGCGCGGCACCCTGTGGGTACTCAAGGCAACAGGCCCGCGTAGTCCACCACCGCCACCGAGTACCGGGGCGCCCCGTGCCCGCCGAAGTAGCGTAACCCCTACTCGTGCAGCGGCAGCGGCCTGTTCATAGGCTCGATCCAAGAAGAACAGCAAGCTTGGGGTGAACGTTAGAGGAACAGGGTCTCATGATGGGCGGACGTGGTTGCTGCGGCTTTCACCGCACATCGAAGGCTGTTTTACCAGGAGTTCATCCTTTCGGGCCGACGCTTCGAGGCGGCGCTGCGGCGCCCCCGTCGGTCACCTGCACCACCGGATCCGGGTCCGCCCCGGCGTCGGTGGGGCACCCTTCAGCGGAGCCGGCGGCGTCAGAACCTCCCGAGACCGAGGTTCGTCCCCAGTCGCCGTCGGCTCCCCACTCTGCCGCCCCCTGGGCGGCCCGCCTCCGGGGGGCGGCGGCGTGACGGGGGCGAACCCCGCCCTGTCGCCGGGGAGGATCAGCACGCTTCCCGCACGGACTGCGGTGGGCAGCACGCGCCGGGTCCTTTCGGGAATCGCCTGGCGGCGGCGGTACCAGCAGTCGCTCCGGGTCACCGATACGCTCCTGATCCTCCTGGTCGTCCTCGTCTGTGGTCGCCTCTTCACCGGGACGGCGCTTGAGGATGAAGGCCTGAAGATCACCTTCGGACTGCTCCTCGGCTGTGCCGGCGGCTGGCTGAGCGCCATGTACCTCTTCCGGACGAGGGATCCACGCCTGATCGGCGTCGGCGCCGCCGAGTACAAGAAGGTCCTGCACGCCGGCACGGCCACCTTCGGGGCGCTCGCCGTCTCCGTCGTCGTCCTCGATATCGAACACTTCCGGCGGTTCCTGGTGCTCACCTTCGCGGCAGGGGTGGCACTGCTGGTGGTGAGCCGGTGGCTGTGGCGGCTGTGGCTCAACGAGCAGCGGCGCTATGGCCACTTCCTCTCCAAGGTCGTCGTCGTCGGCCGGCGCCACGACGTGGACTACGTCGCCAGCCAGCTGGCACGCAAGTCGGGCCCCGTGTACGACGTCGTGGGGGCGGTCCTCGAGTGCAAGGGGAACCATTCCTCGATCCGGGTCGGCGACAAGCTCGTGCCGGCCGTGTGCGGGCTCGGCAATGTCGAGGACTTCGTGCTCCACACCGGGGCCGACGCGGTCATCGTCGCCGGACACCTGCGCAAGGGCACGAGGTACATCCGGGAACTCGGGTGGCGCCTTGAACGCACTTCGACCGAACTGGTGCTCGCCTCCTCCCTGACCAACGTCGCCGGCCCGCGGATCCGGATGCGTCCGGTTGAGGGACTTCCCCTCATGCACGTGGAGCTGCCCCAGTTCACCGGCGGCCGCCACGTCATCAAGCGGGCGATGGATATCTTCCTCTCGGCCGCCGCGCTTCTCGCCCTGGCCCCGCTGTTCCTGCTCCTGGCGGTCCTCATCCGGCTTGATTCACCCGGCCCGGTGTTCTTCGCACAGGACCGCGCAGGCCGGGGCTCGGAGCTGTTCCGCATGTACAAGTTCCGCTCGATGGTGACCTCCGCCGAATCCGATCTTGAGAACCTGAGGCAGCACAACGAGGGCAACGGCGTCCTGTTCAAGATGAAGGACGACCCGCGGGTCACGGACGTGGGGCGGTGGATCCGGAAGTACTCACTCGATGAGCTGCCGCAGTTCTACAACGTGCTCAAGGGAGACATGTCGCTGGTCGGCCCGCGGCCTCCGCTTCCCAGCGAGGTGTCGAGCTACCACGGGCACGCCCACCGCCGCCTCTTCATCAAGCCGGGCCTGACCGGGCTGTGGCAGATCAGCGGCCGGTCCGACCTCGACTGGGACGAAAGCATCCGCCTTGACCTCTACTACGTCGAGAACTGGTCCGTCACCGGCGACCTGCTCGTGATGTGGCGCACCTTCAAGGTGGTCTTCCAACCCGTAGGAGCCTATTGATTCCCGGCCCAGCCCAGGGAAGGACAGACGGGAAAAACACACGGGAGAAACACAGGGAAAACAGGAGGCGTTGCACATATTAAAAGGCGTTTTCAGCAGGAGAGGGGCGGAGGGATGACGATGGACCAGGTAAGTGAACCGATGCCGGCACAGATCGATGCGGCACAGATCGATGCGGCACAGAGCGACTCGGCACTCGCGGCAGATCTCGCAGCGGGGGCCGGGCGCCTGCTCGTCGAGCTCCGCGCATCGGAGCGCAGGAAGGGTACGGAGCGCAAACGGCTCGGAACCCTCGGGGACCGGCGCTCCCACGAATACCTGCTGGCCGCGCTCGGGCGCTCCCGCCCTGGGGATGCGGTGCTGTCCGAAGAGTCGGTGGACAACCCCTCCCGGCGCGCAGCCCGCCGCGTCTGGATCCTCGATCCGCTGGACGGCACCCGCGAATACTCCGAGGGGCGGCCAGACTGGGCCGTGCACGTTGCCCTGTGGGAGGCCGGACCCGATGGGGGCAGGCTCACCGCCGGTGCTGTCGCCCTGCCGGCCGAAGACGTGGTGCTGGCCACCGCAGCCCGGCCCGTTCCTCCGCGCTTTGGGCATCCGGTGAGGATCGCAGTGTCCCGGACCCGCGCGCCGTCCTTCGCCGGGGCGCTCGCCCGCGAGGTCGGGGGCGAGTTGGTTCCCCTGGGCTCCGCAGGCTACAAGGCCGCCGCCGTGGTCAGGGGAGAGGCGGACGCGTACGTCCACGCGGGGGGCCAGTACGAGTGGGACTCCGCGGCGCCCGTCGCCGTCGCCACCCGTCTCGGCCTGCACGCGAGCCGGATCGACGGGTCGCCCGTGACCTACAACCGGGCCGACCCCTACCTGCCCGACCTGCTGCTGTGCCGGCCGGAGCTCGCCGGGACGCTGCTCACCGCCCTGAGGCAACTGAGGGTCGAAACAGGAGGACTGCCATGAAGCCGGTGGCAGGAGAGGAGAAGAATCCGATGGCCCGCACAGCACACTCCCCGCGGTACAGCCTGAGCCACCTGAAGACGCTCGAGGCGGAGGCGATCTTCATCATCCGCGAGGTGGCCGCCGAACTTGAGCGGCCCGCCCTGATGTTCTCCGGAGGCAAGGACTCGATCGTGATGCTCGAGCTCGCCCGCAGGGCGTTCGCGCCGGCCCGGATCCCTTTCCCCGTGCTGCACATCGATACCGGTCATAACTTCGACGAGGTGCTCGAGCACCGGGACCGGGAGGTGAAGCGCCTCGGACTGACGCTCGTCGTCGGATCCGTGCAGGAAGCCATCGACCGGGGAGTGGTCCGGGAGGAGCCGAACGGGTCGCGGAACCGGATCCAGACGGCGGTGCTCCTTGAGACCGCCGAGAAGCACGGCTTCACGGCACTGCTCGGCGGGGCACGGCGCGATGAGGAGAAGGCGCGGGCCAAGGAACGCGTCTTTTCCTTCCGGGACGAGTTCGGGCAGTGGGACCCCAAGAGCCAGCGTCCGGAGGTGTGGGGCCTCTACAACACCCGTGTGCACGTCGGGGAGAGCATCCGGGTGTTCCCCATCTCCAACTGGACGGAACTCGATATCTGGAGCTACATCGAGCAGGAAAACATCGAGGTGCCCTCCCTCTACTACTCGCACCGGCGGCCGGTGTTCAGGCGCAACAGCATGCTCTTCGCCGTCCACCGCTTCTGCCAGCCGCGCCCCTCGGAAGAGGTGTTCGAGGCAGAGATCCGGTACCGCACCATGGGCGATGCCACCCTCACTGCCGCCGTCCCCTCGGCTGCTGCGACGCCGGCGCAGGTCCGCGAGGAGGTCGCCGGCACGCGCCTCACCGAACGGGGAGCGACCCGCGGGGATGACCAGGTCAGCGAAGCGGCCATGGAAGACCGAAAGAAAGAGGGGTACTTCTGATGGATCTCCTGCGCCTTGCCACGGCAGGGTCGGTCGACGACGGAAAGAGCACGCTGATCGGGCGCATGCTCTACGACTCCAAGTCCATCTTCACCGACCAGCTTGAAGCGATCGAACGGACCAGCCGGGACCGGGGGGACGACTACACCGACCTCGCCCTGCTCACCGACGGGCTGAGGGCCGAGCGGGAGCAGGGCATCACCATCGACGTCGCGTACCGGTATTTCGCCACGCCGAAGCGCAAGTTCATCGTCGCTGATACCCCCGGACACATCCAGTACACCCGCAATATGGTCACAGGGGCATCGACGGCCGACGTCGGCATCGTGCTCGCCGACGCCCGCAAGGGACTGATCGAGCAGAGCCGGCGGCACGCCTTCCTCGTCTCCCTGCTCCAGGTTCCCCACCTCGTGCTCGCGGTGAACAAGATGGACCTGGTGGACTGGTCCGAGGAGGTGTACGAATCAATCCGTGCCGAGTTCGTCGAGTTCGCGTCAAAGCTGCAGATCAGCGACCTGACGGTCATCCCGATGTCGGCGCTGAAGGGCGACAATGTCGTCGAGCGGTCCGCGAACATGCCCTGGTACCAGGGTGCGCCCCTGCTCCACCATCTCGAGAACGTCCATATCGCCAGCGACCGGAACCTCGTGGACGTCCGGTTCCCGGTGCAGTACGTCATCCGTCCCCACCAGAACCGCAATCAGGACTACCGCGGGTACGCGGGGCAGGTCGCCGGAGGGGTGCTCAAGACGGGGGATGAGGTGGTTGTCCTGCCCAGCGGGCTGGGGACGCGCATCGCCGGGATCGAGACGGCGGACGGCCCCGTCGAGGAGGCCTTCGCCCCGATGTCCGTCGTCCTCCGGCTCGAGGATGACCTCGATGTCTCCCGCGGGGACATGATCTGCAGGCCCAACAACCGTCCCTCGGTGTCCCAGGACATCGATGCGATGGTGTGCTGGATGGGCGACAGCCCCCTGGTTCCCGGCCGGAAACTCGCGATCAAGCACACCACCCGCACCGCCCGCACCCTGGTCAAGGAGCTGCAGTATGAGCTCAACATCAATACACTCCACCGGAACCAGGAGGCAGTCGATCTGCGGCTCAATGAAATCGGCAGGGTCCGCCTCCGGACGACCTCTCCGCTGATGGCCGACGAATACCGCAGGAACCGCGCGACCGGCGGCTTTGTCCTCATCGACGAGGCAACGAACGCAACGGTCGGTGCCGGCATGATCGTCGGAGCAGACTAGGCTCCGCCCGCGTCAGCCCAGCCGCGTTCCTTGCTTCAACCGAGGCGCCGTACCGCGTCGAGGAGCCGGGCGGCACCCTCGGCGACACCCACCTGTGCCAGATCGACGACGACGTCGGCGTCGCCGGGCTCCTCGTAGGGGGACGAGATGCCCGTGAACTCGGGGATCAGTCCGGCGCGGGCCTTGGCGTAGAGGCCCTTCCGGTCACGCTCCTCGCACACCGCAAGCGGCGTCGACACGTGGACGAGCAGGAAGTCGCTTGAGGCCGAGGCCATCGCCCGGACTTCCCGGCGCGAGGACTCGAAGGGTGCGATGGGGGCGCACAGCGCGATGCCGCCCGCCTCGGCAACGCGGGCGGCCACCCACCCGATGCGCCGGACATTCAGCTCCCGGTCCGCACGCGAGAAACCAAGCCCCGAGGAAAGCAGGGTCCGCACGTCGTCGCCATCGAGGAGCTCTGTGTGCCGTCCGTCCGCCCGCTGCAGGCGTTCGGCGACCTCCCGCGCCAGGGTCGACTTGCCGGAGCCTGAAAGGCCGGTGAAGAGGACCACAAGGCCCCTTCGGCGGGTGGCGCCGGCGGGGCTCCCGCGTCCGTCACTGCGTCCGGGCCCCGCCGCCGCCGCGTGGGGCCCTCCCGGCGGCCCGGAGGTGAAGTCGAGGAGGATGTCCGCGCCGAGGCGGGCCAGGAGCCGCGCGGCGTCGCCGGCGGGAGCACTGCCGTCATGACCAGTTGCACCGGCGGGAACAATGCCGGCGGGAGCACTCTCAGCGGGGACGGTGCCGGTGGGAACAATGAGGAGCCGGACGCGGCCGCCGGGCACGTGCGCCGCAACCGCCTCCAGCGATTCAATCAGCCGGGCCGTTCCCTCCTGCCGGGCGGTGTCGCTGTCAGCGACGGCGAGGAGGACCAGGTTCCCCCCGCGGGCGCCGACGAGGGTACGGGTCAGCTGCTCCAGCGATGGGACCCCCGCGAAGGCGGCCACCACGAGCGGTGCCCGGTCCCCGCCGCGGATCTCCGGCGCGGCAAGGGGCACTGTCAGCCGCAGCCTGCGGAAGGGGCCATGCTCGGCCGGCTGGAGCGGCGCGAGCGTCCCGGAGACATAGACGTCCTCCTCCCCGGCGCCAGCGGCCGTCCCGTCGACGGTCAGGCGGGCCAGGGGAGTGCCGTCGGGATCGGCCAGCAGCAGTCCGCCGCGGGCGAGCGCTGCCCGCGCCGTCGTGGCGGGAACCCGCAGCGTCGGTTCCGCCGGCCAGGAAACCGGTTTCAGCCCGGGAAGACAGTACCCGCCGGCAGGGGCGTACAGCCCGCCGAGAAGGAGCTCGAGCAGGTCGAGGCTGTGCCCGCGCAACTGGAGCACGGGGTGGTGGAGCACGTCCTGCCAGGAGGTCATGGACGCCGTCTCCGGCCGGGAGCGGGGCGTCCCGAGGGCACCGAAGACCCCTCAGGTCCAGAGGAGGGGCCGGCCGAGATAGTCGGCGAGGTGCTGATTGGGGCCAGAGTAAAAATCCTCGAGCTCCTTCCGGGCGTTGGGTGGAATGCTCGAGCGGGTGATCGCATTGAACGGCTTGGTCGAGGGAAGGGCGAAGTGCGGAAGGCCGAGGAAATCGCACACGGTGTCGAAGGTTCCCTGGACGTCGGAGTACATGTCCTCGCTGCGCAGGACCAGCAGCTGGCCCTCGGGAAAGGACGCGTGCCAGTTTTGGATCTGGGGAAGGTAGAGGCCGCGGCTGCGGTAGGAGTAGAAGTCGTAGGCCGTGCTGTAGTAGGCGGGGTCCGCCAGCATGGCGTCGAGCTCACCGGCGAGCCGGTCCTCCTCGGCGGCCAGTGCCGCTTCGAAACCGAGCGGTTCCACGCCGTTGGCGGCCCGTTCCTGATGGTGGGACCAGGCGCGGTCGACGGGGTCGCGGAGCAACGCGATGGCACGGACGTCGGGGGCCGTCGCACGGACCCGTTCGGCGATCCGGGGATCCCATTGGTAGTAGGGCGAGGCTTCACCGCTCACCGGCCGGTGACCCGCCGACCGGGCCACAAGCCTGCGGTAGGAGTCCGTGTGGAAATGCGAGCGGTACCAGCCTTCACCCCGGTGGTACTCCTTGAAGAAGTAGTCGGTGCTCTTCCTTCCCCGGACCTGGGGAAAAAGCCCGAGGACGCCGGGATGCATCAGGAGGTAATTGAAGAGGGAGGTGGTTCCGCCGCGTTTGGTGCCGATGATCAAAAAATCGGGAACCGGCCGTGCCGTAGCGGTCCGCCGGCCATAGGACCGCGTGAGGGTATCGCCCACGTCCTTGAGCCATCGGGGGGATGCGTCCTTGATGTCCGTCAGCGTGACCACTCAAATTCCTTTCGACTCAACCGTCCGCGACCCGGCCGCCGCCGGTTTCCGGGCGGCTCGGCGCAGTCCATCCAGTCTGAGCCTGTACCGATCAAACCAGCACCACAGAGCCAGAATTGTCACCGTAATGAGTCCTGCCACCGCCAGGGAGGTCGTTGAGCTGCCCAGCAGCGAGAGCACGAGCAGGCTTCCGGGCACGACGCTCACCGCCGCCACCATCAGCGCGTAGGCCACCCGGCCGGCGTCGAACCGGATGCCGACGAAGATGCGGGTTTCGACCGAGGCGAGCAACGCATCGAGGAACATGCTGAACGCCCAGGCGGAGGCGGCGCCGAGAATGCCCCACCGGGGCACGAGGACGAGGTTCGCCGCGATGTTGACGGCAAGCACCACGGACTTGTTGAAGGCCATCCAGCCGCTTCGGCCGCTCATGGTGAGCACCGAGTCGATGTTCCCGCCGAAGAGGAAACAGATCGCCCCGACGCAGAGGATGACCAGGGCCGTGGCACCTTCGGAGAACCCCGGCCCGAACCAGCTCAGCACCGTGGGCGCGAAGAACATGAACAGCCCGTAGATGGGCGTTCCGAAAAGCACGATCCAGGTCAGGGTCGTTGAGTAGAGGGTCTGGACGGCGTCGACCTTGCGCTCCTCGAGGAGGGCGCTGAACCGGGGCGAGATCACCATCCGCATTGCCGTTGAGACGATCAGCCCGGCCGTGACGAACCTGCTGACTGTTCCGTAGATGCCCGCGGCTCCGGCACCGGCGATGGCGCCGACGAGGATCACGTCGAACCATACGATCGCCTGTTCGACACCGGAGGAATACCAGCGGGGCAGGGCGAACCGCCGTACCCCCGTCGAGACCTTTGGTGAGGGGCGCCAGCGGCCGCTCAACCCCGCACGGCGCTCGTGCTCGCGGACCCGCCCGGCGAGCACCAGCAGCGCAATGGCCATGGCCACCGGCAGCGGCAGGGCCCAGGCCAGGGCTCCCATTGCGGCGGAACCGCCCAGCAGGACGACCGCCAGGACGGCCAGCGGCCGCGCCGCCGGAACGGCCACGGCCCCGATCACCGTGTAGGGGAGGATGCTCCCCAGCCCCCGGGTGGCGGCAAGGGCGACCATCATCACCGCCGCGAACGGCAGGAACAGGGCTATCGTCCGGACCGCTCCAACGACCTCCGGCGGCAGTTGCACGAGGTCCTCGGTCAGCGGCGGAAGGAGAAAGTAAAGCATCAGCGTCAAGGCGATGCTGACGGCGATGGCCGGCAGGAGCAGTGCCAGAACCGCCCCTCGGATCCTCTCCGGCCCGGTGGAGGCAAGCCGGGGGAGGATCCACACGCTCGTTGTGTCCATGCCCGTTCGAGCGATGCCCAGGGCGATGGAGAACACTGCGATGGATTGAAGGACGATGCCGGCCCCATACTCACCGAAGGAGCGGCCGAGCACGAGGATGAGCAGCAGGCCCATGACAGCGCTGGTGCCGGCTCCCAATCCGCTGATCAATCCGCCGCGGGCCGCACGCCGGGCCTCCGACGCATGCTCCGCCTTCATGCCGCCCCCAGTCCCGGCAACTTCGCCACCCCGTCCCCCTTTAGACCGACCGGACAATGCACTACCACATCGTTAGGTGAATCCACCCCAGGCGGCGCCGTTTTGTACGATACTTGAGCATAGATGGATGCCCTAGGACAAGATATTGGGTGAATCCCTCGCACTGTATCGTCTTTTCTCTTCGCCAAGGAGGCTGGCCATGGCGTCATCGCAGAAACCCTCGGGTCGCTTCCGTCCGCTTCGGGTTGTGCTCCCCGTGGCCGGTGTTGCGGTGTGCGCCTTCCTGATCATTTCCCCGCCGGGCGGCGGCCTCGATGCTGCGCGCACCGCACCCGGTGGAACCGAAAGTGAGGCACCCGAAACGGCCCCGGAGGCCACCCGGGGCGCCGGGGAGAAGGCGTCGGAAGAGGCAGCTCCGGTGAAGACAGCGCCGGCCGGGTCGACACCGGCCACCAAAGCGCCGGCCGGGTCGACACAGGCCACCAAGGCGCCGGCCGCCCCGGAAGCCGAGACCGGTGGCGGCGCCCCCGGCGCAGTGCCCGCACCGGCGGCCTCCGCCCGGGTTCCGGTGCCCGCGGCCGAAAAGGAGAAAGCGTCGACTCTCTCGCAGGCCTACGTCGGCAAGACGGCGTCGGTCCTCGCAGCGGCCGAGATTCCGACCGCCGATGAGCTCAAGGCGCTCGCCGTCGGCCCCGCACAGGGAGCGATCCTCGCCCAGGCGGCCGAGTTCGAGAGCAACAACTGGCGCCAGGAGGGCGTGCCGACCATCGCCGGGCTCGAGATTGTGGCCTACGACGGAGCGGCCACCCCGGCGAGGATGACGGTGAATGCCTGCGTCGATTCCTCGAAGGTCCGGGTTGTGACGGACGAAGGGGTGGTCCTGAGGGAGAGTTCGGCCCGCAACCGGTCGCTGAACGTCCTGTCCCTGGTGCGCGGTGACGGCGGCGCCTGGCTGGTCGAGGAGATCAGCTTTCCGGACGACCCCAGCTGCTGATCGGCCCACCTGCCTTGGCCGTCGGGGTGGCCGCCGGGGCGGCCGACGCCGTGCCGGCGGGATCCGGGATTCCGTTCCCCGCCGGGCCGGCTCCGCCACGTGCCGGGACCTCGGCTGCCGGGCAGGGTCGTGGACCACAGGCTTAGGGCGCCTAGTTCGTGGTTGTCGCCTTCGCCGTCAGGTCCATGCTCATGTCCCGCGTGGCCCGGTAGTTGACGTGGGTTTCGACCGCCACTGTGTTCACGCCGTCGACCAGCAGGGCCACCGGGACGTCGATGACGAACGGTGTCGTGTTGGCCGTCGAGGTGCTGACAGAGCTCGATGCGTAGGTGCTGTGGGAGATGGGGCCGGTGGGCATGTTCTTCCGGCCGACCTCGGTCCCGTTGACGTAGACCACCACACCGTCGTCGGCGACAGTCTGCAGGGTAAGTTTCGACACCGAGGCCGCTGACGGAACGGAGAACTGCCGCAGGAAATATGCAGTCAATGGCCTGTCGGTTGTTGTTTCGGGGGTGAAGTCGACGTCGGTCCCCAGCCCCGCCGACCCGAAGCCCAGCACCGCGGGCCCCGACTTCCAGGCGGCGGCGTCGAATCCGTTGGCCTTCCAGGACGTCGGCGGAGCTGTGGCTTCATAGCGCCAGCTCCAGGGCGACTTCGCCGCGATCAGCACCGATTCCTGGACCGCCGCCGCACTGACGGTGACCGGGGCGGACTTGACGCCGGTGGCGCCCTTGTCGTCGGTGACCGTCAGCTTCACCGTGTAGGTTCCGGCCGCCGCGTAGGTGCGCGTGGCGGTGGCTCCGGTGCCCGTGCTTCCGTCGCCGAAGTCCCAGGCATAGGAGGCGATGGTGCCGTCAGAATCGGTGGAGCCGCTGCCGTCGAAGGTGGCGGCCAGCCCCGTGGCCTTGGAGGTGAAGGCCGCAGCCGGGGCCGAGTTCGCTGCGGTAAGCGCGGCCGAGGCCGTCACCACCGGTGTGCTCGCCGAAAGGTTCCCCGCGGTATCCGCCGCGCGGACGAAGAAACGGTTGTTGCCGTCCTTGGGAACCACGGCAGTCGTTCCGGTGGTGGTGGCCACAACGCGGTCATCGCGCAGGATCTGGTACGTCACCCTGCTGCCGGCGTCGGAGGACCCGGCCCAGGTCAGCCGGACGGTCGATGCCGTGTTGTCGGAGATTGTTGGCGTTCCGGGCCGGGTGGGCGCCACCGCATCCCGCTGCGGGAACCGGGCGAATCCGCCGGCCCAGGAGCTGCCGGAGCTGCGGGTGCGGGCAGTGGTCATGTCGCCGCCGGCCCAGAGGGTTCCATTGCTGTCGACGATCTGCGCCCAGATACCCGATCCTGAGCGGAACTTCATGGCGGGCGTGAAGCTCGGGATGTAGTCCCCCGTCGCCGCATTCCACGCTCCTGTCCACTCGTAGGCGTCGGCCTGGGTCCAGCCGGTGCCCATGTCCGGCCAGAAGAACGCGTTCGAATAGTTGAAGTGGTGTCCGTGGGACCCGCCGTAAACAATCCCACGCGGGCTCTCGGCAATGGCCTGGAAGTCGCCGTTCTTTTGGCCGATGTTCCCCGAAAGGCGCGCGAAGGTGCTCGTCGAGAAGCTGAAGAAGCTGTGCTCGGAGCCCCCGACCCAGACCCGGTTTCCGACCTGGCCGATCGTCTGCTGGTAGTTCGAGTTGCTGCTCCAGGTGGGGTTCCAGGCCGGGGTGGCAAGTGGTGCGCCGTCGACCGTCTGCACCGCGGCCGCCTTGCTGGCCGCCGTCGAGCCCTTCGCCGTGAAGTAGCCGGCCGCGTAGAGGCGGGCTCCGTCGTCGCTGGGGTCGATGGAGACCACCGTGCCGTTGAAATCCGGGTTCCAGTTCGTGGCCGGGGTGCCGTCGGTGACCGAGACCCGTGCGGCGTTCCGCGTGTACTTGAACGTGGTGGGATTGCTTCCGCCCGCCACGTGGGTGAACGCTCCACCGAGATAGAGCCAGTTGCCCTTGACGGCAAGGTCGCCGACGCGCATGATGCCCGAGGTGGTCCGGTCTTCAACCTTCACCGTCCAGCCGGGAACCGTCGCACCGGTGGTCGGGTTCAGTGCCACGATCGACGTCGCGGCGGCTCCATTGGCCGTGGTGAAGTAGCCACCGGCGACCAGGTTCCCGTTGGGGAGCACGGCGAGGGACATCACCGGGGCGTTGAGCTTCGGCACGAAGTCGGTGAGCAGTTCGCCCGTCGTGACGTCGAAGGCCGCGAGGAAACTGCGGGCGACCTTGTCGGTGCCGGTCGAGGTGCGCTGGACGGCAGTGAAGTTCCCGCCGACGAACATCCGGTTGCCGCTCTGCGCGAAGGCCTGGACCTCGACGTCGCCCTCGCGCCGGCGCGTGGTGAATCCGGTGACGCCCCAGGGGCTGTCGAGGGCGACGGACTCGGCCACGGGAAGGTTTGTCTTCGCTGCGGTTCCTGCGTCGGGGATCGCGGTGAAGCCCGTGGTCGAGAAAATCCTGGGCCGGATGAAGACCTCGGTGTAGGGCCGGGCTCCGCCCAGCCCCTCAGTGGCCGACCACAGGTAGGTGTCTGCGCTGGTCGTCCCTTTGACCCCGCTGCCGTAGGCGAAGCCCATGGTGTAGTTCTGGCCGGAGTCGAACCGCGCGTCCGACTTGACCTTCCGGTACGCGTCGTCGACGCCAAAACTGGCAGTGACTCCTCCGCTGGGTGCCCGCACGCCGTCGAAGGAGTACCACGCGATGGGGTGCAGGGCACTGAAGGTCCACACCCACCGGTCCCGTTTGGCGAGGGCGATGCGGGTTTCATGCCAGGCCGTGCCGGTGGTGTTCTTCGCCCGCTTGAGCCGGATGCCGTCGGCGAGACTATCGACCCGGCTGCCGTTGAGCAGGGCATCGACCACTGTCGACGAATACTGGGTGGTGGCTCCCGACATGGGGCTGACGCCGGCGGTCTGGAGGGCGGTCGGGTTCCCGGTGCCCTCGTAGCCGGGCATCCACTTCTCCCGGCCCTTGCCAACGAGGACCCAGCCGCCGCCGCCGGTGACCATGTCGCAGTAGAACTGGGCGGGCGCCGCCATCTTCGGCGTCAACAGCCAGTAGGTGCCCGAAGGCACAGCGGCGTTGTTCTGCTTGATCTCCCAGCAGGAGGCGGCAGCCGTCGCTGCGTCGGCTCCCGTGCGGGCGACAGCGCCCGACGCCGGAGCCGACAGCACGGCCAGGCCGGTCAGCACCATGAGCGACGCCACCGCCGAGCCGAGTACCTTGAGTAATGGCCGCTGTTTTCCCACGTTCGCGTGTGTTCTCACGTTCGCCCCTAGCACTTGCGCAAGCACGGATTTCCCCGGTCTCCCGGGGCGGCAATCCCATTGGAATCCCGCAGAGTGCACAAAGAGTAGCTGTGGGGAGCGCGCGGGCAGAACCCAAGCGGGGACGACTTCGGTACCTGTAAAGGCCGGACCGATACCCTACTTTTTAACCGCCTACCTGACTGCCGCAGTCTCCCGCAGGGGGAGCTGCGGGCGTCCCCGCAGTCCGACTGCGGCGATCACCACGAGGATGACCAGTCCCGAACCGAGGATGCCGTAGTAGAAGATCTCCACCAGCCCCACCAGCAGCAGGGTGTTGCAGACCAGGCCGACGAGGTCGGTGCGGCGGAGGGTCGAGAGGAAGGCATGGACCAGCCAGGCCAGGAACAGTCCGAGCCCGACGAACCCATGGGAGAAGAGGACGAGCCACACGTGCCCCTGCGTGCCGGCGGAGGGCTGCCCCGACCGCTCGGACGGCCGGGGCGCACCGTAGCCGAACACCGGGGAATCGAGCGTGCGCCGGAAGGTCTCCTGATAGAGCTCCCCGCGGTCATCGATGCTTGAGACGCGGGCGGTCCGCTGCTCGAGCCGCTCGATGACGGGAAGCTGCACCACGGCCACGCCGGCGACCACGGAGAGTGCCAGGATCGTGCCGATCACCCGGGTGCGGCCCAGCAGCGCCGCCCGGAACCCCAGGTAGAGCAGGGCGATTCCCAGGCCCAGGAACATGCCCCGGTTCAGGGTGAGGAAGGCGGGGATGAAGGAGATGGGAAGCGCCGCCACAAGCCACCAGAACCTCCGCTCGCCGCGCACCATGGAGAGGTAGGCAACCACCGCCGGTGTGAGGAGCGAGTAGCCGTTTCCCCATCCGTTGGCGTAGAGGAACGGGGCACTCGGCCGCGGCGCGGAGATGACGGTGGCGTTCGGGTCCGGATTGTACTGGGTGAGGTCCCGGGTGGTCATCTCGTCGACGTACGAATTGTCGAGCAGGGCCTGCGGGAGGATGTACGCCAACGGCGTCTTGAGCTCGAAGAGGGGAAACGCGAGACCGGCGAACCCGCCGGCGACGACGATCAGCCAGAAGACCGTCAGGACCCCGAAGATGCGGCGGTCCGTGAGCGTCTGCCGGGCGTTGTAGACGTAGACGAAGACGACGGTCGCCGCGGCGTAGAGGAAGAACCGGTAGAAGAAGCCGAGGATGCGCAGCGGTTCGTCGATCTGAATCAGCGAACACAGCACCCAGAGCAGGAAGAGCAGCAGGATGCCAAAGCCCCGGGGCGCCCGGACCTTTCCCGCCCGTGCCAGGATGAGCACCATCACCGCGCCGAAGACCGGCCAGGCCATGTCTCCGAACCCCAGCGCCCACCACAGCGGGAAACCCGCGAAGGCGGCGACAATCGGCCAGGCCGGCAGCCGGCCGACGTCGGCCCCGGGACGGGAGGCCGCCGCGGTGCCGGGGGCAGAGCCCGGCTGTGCCTTCCGGCCTTCCACACTGTTGCTCATAAGCACCGTGCCTCCCATCGTGGGCGTTCCCTCGATGGTAAAGGACCTTGCTCTTTTTGGTAGGGGGAGCCGGAAACTATTTGGGGAGGCGGAATTCCGCCGACGGTTTGCCGATTAAAAGAACCTCTTGCGGGTGGCGCCTTCGCTGGTACAGTGACCCATCAAACGCACTGCAGAGGGACGGCGGAACGTGACAGATAGAGCCACGAGGAGACCGTTGGGGCGGGAACCTCAGTTTCTCGATGCCCCGACCCTGGTGCTGCCCGCCCCGCACGTGGGCGTCGTGCTCGCCACCCACCGCCGGCCGCAGCTCATGCGCCGGGCCCTTGCCTCAATCCTCGAACAGGACTATCCGGGCGCCATCACCGTCCTGGTGGTCCACGACAAGTGCGACCCCGACGAATCCCTGGCGCTGGAGGGGGACCGGCGGCAGGTCCTGCCCGTGGCGAATTCGAGGACGCCGGGGCTGGCGGGAGCCCGGAACACGGGAATCCTGGGCCTGACGACGGACTTCGTCGCCTTCTGCGACGACGATGACACCTGGTTTCCCGAGAAACTGACCCGCCAGATCGCCGCCCTCCAGGACAACCCGGAGGCCGAATTCTGTTCGACGGCGATGAGTGTTGACTACTCCGGCACGGCGTCGGTCCGCCTCGCAGGCAAAGCGGAGGTGACCTATGAGGATCTGCTGCGGTCGCGGATGGCCATGGTGCACTCCTCCTCCTTCGTCATCCGCCGCGACGCGCTTCTCTCCACCATCGGTCTCGTCGATGAGGAGATTCCGAACAGCATGTGCGAGGACTGGGACCTGCTGCTGCGGGCCGCCCGGCGGAAGCCGATCCTTCACATCGATTCACCGCTGGTGCGGGTGTTCTGGGGCGGATCGTCGTACTTCTACGAGCAGTGGGAGGTCAAGAACCGCGCCCACCTGTGGATGCTTGAGCACCACCCCGACATTCTTCGCAGCTCCGTGGGGAAGAGCCGCGTCTTCGGGCAGCTTGCCTTCGGGCATGCTGCCCTCGGGAACCGCAGGGAAGCCTTCCGGTGGGCCGGGCGGTCCCTGCGGTCCAACTGGCGCGAACCCCGGGCGGTCCTGGCGCTGGGGGTTGCCGCGGGGGCCGTCTCCGACCGGCGGGTTGTCGACCGCCTGCAACGACATGGACATGGAATCTAGGACGTAAACCGGCCGATACAGCAACAGAATGAGACGAAAATGGACGAGAAATCATCGCTGGGAATGGGACATTACCTCGCCGTTCTCAGGAGGCACTGGAAAACCGTCGTAGCGGCCATGCTCATCGGGCTTCTGCTGGCCCTCGCCTATCTGCTGACCGGGGGCGCACGCGTGACCGCCAGCGCATTGGTGAATGTCAACGTCATCGTCTCGGATCCATTCAATCCGTCCCGGCCCGCGTCGGGACTGCTTGACACTGCGACCGAGGGGGAGATTGCCAGCTCCTACGTCGTGGCAAGCGAGGCCTCCAAGGAGGTGCCGGGCGGCGACAGCACGGCGGACCTCCGGAACAACGTCGACGTCAAGACCGGGAGCGACGGGACCACGGCCCTGATCTCCTATTCCTCGCGGACGGAGGCCCGTGCCGTCGACGGTGCCGACGCGATGGCCGCCTCCTACCTCGCGTACCGGCAGGATCAGGCCGATGCCCGGCGGACCACGATGCGCAACCAGCTCGAGGAACAGCTGGCGGGGCTGACCACCTCCCTGGCCGCCCCTGGTGCGGACCGGGTCACCCTTACCAACCGGATCTCGAACATCGAGTCCGAGATTAACGAGCTCAACGCCATCGACACAACGGGCGGCACCGTGATCACCCCCGCCGCCGAAAGCCCTGTGTCGACCAACTACACCCGCGTGCTCGGATCGGGGCTCGCCGGCGGGCTGGTGGCGGGCGTCCTGCTGGCGTTCCTCTCCCACGCACTCAGGCGCAGGGTCAACGACGGCTACGACGTCGAGCAGGCGGGAACCGGACCCGTGCTCGCGGAGCTGGTGTCACCGGAACCGACCCTGCCCGCGCGGGGGGCGGAACTCGACGCCTACCGGGCGGTCCGCGAGCGGCTTTTCGCCGGCCGGGGCCCCGTGACCGCTCTGGCGGTCATCGACGCGACGAGCGGCCGCGCCTTCTACCCGGTTGCACCGAATCTTTCGGTGGTCCTGGCGCAGGCGGGCTTCGAAGTCGAGCTTGTCCTCATGGGCACCACGCCGGAGGAGATGGAGCTGATGACCGAAGCCCTCCAGCTCCGTTTCGGCGCGAACGAGGGCGGCGCCGAGGTCCTCGTCTCCGAGTCGGTCCCCGGGCTGAGGGTGGTTGAGGCCGTACGGGGGACCGACCGCGATGCCGACGACTACGTCACCGATGCCGTCCGGCGGCGTTTCCTCGCCCGGAAGGACTCATTGCCCGTGGTGGTCCTGGCCCTTCCCGCGGACGCTCCAAGCGCCAGCAGGATGGCGGCGGCCCGGCTTGCCGGCGCGGCCGTGCTGACGGTCGAAGGCGGCCGGACCCGGAGGGAGGAGGCGGAGGTGACCGCCACGGAACTCGCCGGAGTCCGCGCGGAGCTGCTCGGGACGCTCCTCGTCCGGGGAGGGCGGAGGATGCCGCGCACGCCGCGCTCCGCCGAGCAGAAGGCCCGGCGCCGCGCGCCGGAGCCTGTGGCTTCCTAGCCCGATGCCGGTGCCGGTGCCGGTGCCGGTGCCGGTGGCCGCCGGGCCGCGGGCGCGGAACAGCCGGCGGCAGGCAGCCGGCTGGTTCCGCCGGGGCACTGCGGTGGCGTCCGCCGTGAACCCGCCCGCCGTGAACCCGCCCGCCGTGAACTGAGGGCGGACGCCTAACGCGGCGGCTGGGCCCTCGGCCCGGACAGCAGTCCCGCCGCCTTGGCCAGCAGGTCCAGGCTCTGGCTGCGGCTGGTCCGGGAAGCGGACCAGCCGCCGTTGCGGAGTGCGAGGGCCCAGGCCCTTTCGGCCACAACGAGGGCATAGACAGCGGCGATGTCGGCCCAGCTCGACGGCGGCGCACCTGCCGCCCGCAGGAAGGGCGCGGCTTCGGCCAGGGCCGCGTCAAGGCTGTCGGCCGCAGGGATTCCGGCGGACTCCCTGCGTACGCTGATCGTCCAGTGAAGCGCGTCGAGTCCCGCCGCGGCGTCGGCATCAGAGGACTCCCAGTCCCAGCACCAAAGCTGGCCGTCCGGCTCGCGGGCCGTATTCCACGGCACCAGGTCGCCGTGCCAGCGTGCCGTGACGGGCACGCGCGCGTTCCGCTCGGAGAGCAGGGAGGCCAGCGTGCCCGCGGCGCGGGCGACCTCCCCGTCGCCGGTGGTGCCGAGCACCTCCAGCCGCTTGGTGAGGGCCGAGAACTGGAGGGTCGAGGAGAGCGTGTCGACGCGTTCAACCGGGCAGAGCGCAAACATCTCCTGTGGGGTCGGCATCGGGATGCGGCCCCGGACGCCCCGTACCTTGCCGGGGAGGGGCTCGGTGATGAGGTAGGGACGTCCCTGCCAGGTGCCGGTTCCAAGCAGGCGCGGAGCACGCGTTGGGCCGGTGCCGCCGCCGACCTCGGCAAGGGCGGCGGCCTCGGTGGAGATGGCTGCCTGGCTTGCATCGTCCCAGGCCAGCTTTGCGTACCCCGCGGGTACCCCGGCCGGTGAGAAGAGCTGAAGGGTCGGCTTGCGGTTGTCGCCGAGCCGGATGCCGATGGCGGCATACAGGCGCTCCCGGTTCAGGCACGCCTGAAGTTCCTCGAGGGGGAGCGGGGCGGCTTCGCCGGCGGTGCGCCGTTGGACGACGAGCCGGTTCGGTGCGGGCGGCAGCCCGAACCGGGACGGCACGCCCAGGAGGGTGCGGGCCGCCCGCACGCGGACGGGCCGCAGGCCACGGTAGGAAAGGAGCGCCGCGGCGGTTACGGCGGGGCGTCCGCGGGGAATCAGGATCGTAGGCCGCGCCGCGGAGGGAACCACCCAGTAGTCCTCGGCGTCCTCCCAGGCGGTGTCCGGTTCAGGGTCGAGGACAATCCGGACGGATCCGGTGGCGACAGGCTCCCGCCACAGCTGCTCCACGAGGGAGTCGAGCGGGGAGTCCCCCCGCCCGGTGATGATGCGGCCGCTGGTGCCCTTCCCCATGAGTCCCCTCTGCGTTGGGTTTCCTGCCGATGCCGGCAGCCGGTGCTCCGGTAGTGCCATTGTGCCGGAAGTTGAAGCCGAGCGGGGACATCCGCGGACAAGATGCGGGAGCTTCACTGCGCCCCGTGGGGCCGGTGAACGGTGAGCACCGTCTCCCGGCTGCCGCACCCCGGTCGGAGACCGGACAAATCGGTGGGCTCCAGCTGTGGACAAAGGCTTGGAAGGCAACTACATAATGGAGTCCGATTCCCGGCCGCCGGGAACCCTTTGCCTGGGGAAGGGAAAGTGCATGCTCTCACGACTACGCCCGACGCGGGGGCGCACGGTCCGTCACCTGACTCCTCTCGCGTTGGTCCTCGGCAGCACCGTCCTCGCAGCGGACCTGCTGCTGGTCGCGGCGAGCGTCCTCCGCAACTATGTCGACGCCGGCGGTGCCTTCGGGTTCCTCCACCGTGAGCTCTTCGACGGCAACAAGGACCGGACCCTGGCTGAGCTTTTCGGAAATCTCCAGCTCCTTGTCGCCTCCGTCCTGCTGCTGTGGATAGCCGCGGCACCGGCGCGCAAGGCGGAACGGTTCCGGGACGCGGCCGTGTACGGGGCGTGGGCCCTGGTGCTGCTTGCCATGAGCGCTGATGACTTCTTCCGCATCCATGAGGAGGTGGGCCGCGCCATCGACACCCGGCTCGAGCTTCCCGCGCTGTTCGGGCTGCGCTCGCAGGACCTCGGAGAGCTCCTGGTGTGGGCTGGAGTGGCCGCGGCGCTGGGCGCCCCGCTGCTCGTCGCCCACCTGATCAGCCGCGGACGGCCCCGCCGGGACTCCTATGTCTTTATTGGCCTGGCCGTCCTCCTCGCCCTCTTCGCCGTCGGGATGGACATGCTTCACTTCATCCTGGGCGACCTCCTGCCCGGCCTGGCGCTGAGCGCGATGAACCAGCTGGAGATTGCAGGGGAGCTGGGCGCGATGACGCTGATGATGGTCTGGGCGGTCCACATCTTCACCCGGCCGGCAAACCCTGCCGGGGACGATGGGTGGCTGTAAGGCACTGGGCAGCGCGGACGGCCGCACCGTGCGAGAATTAGGATAGATCCGTGTGATCTAACTGGCCCATGCCGGGCCGGCGCCTGCCGTTCCTAAGGAGCTTCCGCTTTGGCCGTGGTTTCCCCGCCCGTCACCCTGCTGTCCGCCGAGGCGCCGTTCGCCAACGCCGAAGTGCTGCGCATCCGCAATGATTTCCCGATCCTGGGCACCGAGGTCAACGGAGCACCGCTCGTGTACCTCGACTCGGGAGCGACCTCGCAGAACCCCGTCTCCGTCCTTGAGGCGGAACAGGAGTTCTACGAACAGCGCAACGCCGCGGTGCACCGCGGGGCGCATACCCTCGCCGTCGAGGCGACCGACGCCTATGAGGCGGCACGCGCCGCCGTCGCCGGTTTCATCAACGCGCGCCCGGACGAACTGGTCTGGACCTCGAATGCCACCGAGGCGATCAACCTCGTCGCGTACGCTCTGTCCAACGCCGCCGCGGGCCGCGGGGGAGCGGAGGCCGAACGGTTCCGGGTGGGACCGGGGGACACGATCGTCGTCACGGAGATGGAACACCACGCCAACCTCATCCCCTGGCAGGAACTGGCGGCGCGCACCGGCGCTGAACTCCGGTTCATCCCCGTGGACGACGACGGCGCCCTCCGGCTTGAGGACGCAGCCGGGGTGATCACGCCGGCGACAAAGATCCTTGCCTTCACCCACGCCTCGAATGTGCTCGGCACCATCAACCCCGTGGCCGAGCTCGTCCGGCTGGCGAGGGAGGTCGGTGCGCTGACGCTGCTCGATGCGTGCCAGTCGGTACCCCATCTTCCCGTCGACGTGAAGGCGCTGGACGTGGACTTCCTGGTGCTCTCCGGGCACAAGATGCTCGGCCCCACCGGCATTGGAGCACTGTACGGCCGCTCGGAGCTGCTCAACGCGATGCCGCCCTTCCTCACCGGCGGCTCGATGATCACCACCGTGACGATGGAGCGGGCGGAGTACCTCCCGGCCCCGAACCGCTTCGAGGCCGGAACCCAGCGCATCTCCCAGGCCATCGCCCTCGGCGCCGCGGCGAACTACCTCTCCGAGACGGGCATGCACCGCATCGAGGCGTGGGAAAGCGAGCTCGGGGCGCGCCTGGTGGAGGGACTGACGGCCATCGAGGGGATCCGCGTCCTCGGACCGCGGGCCGGCCTGCCGCGGATCGGGCTGGCCGCATTCGACGTCGCCGGCGTCCACGCCCACGACGTCGGACAGTTCCTCGACGAGCAGGGCATCGCCGTCCGGGTGGGCCACCACTGCGCGCAGCCCCTGCACCGGCGCCTGGGGCTGACGGCCACTACCCGCGCCAGCACCTACCTCTACAACACCACGGACGAGGTCGACTTCTTCCTGGAGGCCGTCGCCGGCGTCCGTCCCTTCTTTGGAGCGCGCTGACATGGCAACGAACCTCGAACAGCTTTACCAGCAGATCATCCTCGACCACGCCCGCGAGCGTCACGGTTCGGGGCTGCTTGAGAAGACCGGCCCGGGATCGGTCGGGGAGTCGCACCAGCTCAACCCCGTCTGCGGGGACGAGATCACCCTTCGCACCGTCGTCGACGGCGGCACGGTGGCGTCCCTCAGCTGGGACGGCGCCGGCTGCGCCATCTCCATGGCCTCCGCATCGGTGCTCACCGACCTGATGGAGGGGCTTGAGCGGGATGAGGCGGTCGGGCTCATCGATGCCTTCCGCGAGGTGATGCGCTCGCGCGGAACGATCCCGGCCGATGAGGAGGTACTCGGCGATGCCGCGGCCTTCTCGGGCGTCTCCCGCTATCCGGCCCGGGTGAAGTGCGCGATGCTCGCCTGGGTCGCCCTCGAGGAATCGCTCCTGGCGGCCAACGGCTAGCAGCCCGGCGCCCGGGTACGGGCCCGCCGCTCAGCCGGGCTGCGGAAGGGTCATGGTGAAGGTGCTGCCCTGGCCGGGCTCGCTGACCGCGCTGATCGTGCCGCCGTGTTCGGTGACGATGCTCTTGGTGATCAGCAGGCCGAGGCCCACGCCCTGCACGGTCGAGACGCGCACGGCGGGGGAGCGGAAGAACCGGTCGAACACCTGGCTCAGCTCTTCGGCCTCGATGCCGATGCCGGTGTCCTCTACCCCGAGCCGGAGCAGCCCCCCGGTGAGTTCGGCGCCCACGGTGATGGTGCCGCCCCGGCGGTTGTACTTCACGGCGTTCGACACAAGGTTGTCGAGCGCCTGCCCCAGCCGAACGGGGTCGGCGACGGCGGGCAGGGCGGCAGGGGCGGTGTTGATCAGCCGGACCCCCGCAGCGTCGGCCGCCGGCTGCGCCGAGGCGATGCACGCACCGACCAGTTCGCCGACGTCGCACGGCACCGGCCTCACCCGGAAGGTGCCTGCGTTGATGGCGAGGAGGTCATCCACCAGGGCCTCGAGCTGCAGCGCATTGCGCCGCGCCACCGAAAGGTAGCGCACCACGTCGGGCTCCAGGGAGTCCCTGCGGTCAAGGATCAGGTCGAGGAATCCGAGGACCGAGGTCAGCGGCGTGCGGAACTCGTGGGAGACGTTCGAGAGGAAGTCATCCTTGGCGTGCAGCGCCCTCAGCAGCGAGGTGATGTCCGTGAAGGACACGACCGTTCCGGCGAACGCGCCGTCGTCGTCGGTCATGGCGCGCGCCGACACGGAGACCGCCTGCTGCGCGCGGCCGCTGCCCAGCCAGATCTGGACATCGTCGAAGCTCTCGCCCAGCACCGCGCGCCGCACCGGGCGGTCCTCGGCCGGGATCGGGGTTTCCCGGTCGGGGCCGAAGATCAGCAGCTGCCCTTCGTTGGGGTCGTCATTGCCGGGTGGGGCCGCCAGCCCGTGCGAGACGCGCTGGCGTGCGTTCATCAGGACGTCGTGTCCGTCGCGGTCCACCACCACCAGGCCGACCCCCACGGTGTCGAGGATGGTGGCCAGGAGCCGCTCGCGTTCGACCCCCTCGGCGGCCGCCCTGCGCAGCGCGGCCTGGGACCGGCTGACCGCCTCCTGCTGGGCACGGCGCTCCGTGGTGAGGATCGAAATGAATGCCGCGAGTCCCGTCAGCACCACCGGCAGCAGGAACGGCCCGAGGAATTCGGCCGGACCGGGCCTGCCCTCGCTGAACAGCAGGGGCCCCCAGACGATGCACAGGGATCCGCCGGCGGTCAGTGCCGCCGCCGCGGCCGTCGGGATGCGGGAGGCCGCGATCCAGGCGGCCGGGAAGGCCGCGAGCACCCCCACCCCGGAGAGGTAGTCGCCGGCACCGGCGCGCAGCAGCCCCAGTGCCGCGAAATCCAGCAGCGGAACCGCGAGCGCCGCCCAGGCGGGCAGGCGCTGCCACGGGATGACGAAGCACAGCAGGAGCAGTCCCGCTTCGAGGAGGATCCCCGCCGGGAAGAGGGGATCGGCGAA
>NZ_CADCTE010000053.1 GCF_902805515.1 uncultured Arthrobacter sp.
ACGTGGGTGGCACCCTGCTCCTTGAGCCGGTCGGCCAGGAAGAACGGAATGACCTTGTCTTTACCGGCGGCAACCTCCTCCTCGTTCGTGAAGGCCGCGACCCTCCGCCCCTCGACAAGGCGGAACCCGTTGTCCAGTTCCACGTTCACCAGGCCGGCCGGTCCGTGGCAGACCGCTCCCACAACGCCGCCGGCGTTGTAGACGCTGGCCACCAGGTTCTGCAGGCCTTCGCTGTCCGGGAAGTCCCACATGGTGCCGTGGCCGCCCACGAGGTACACGCCGTCGTACTGGTCGGCATTGACGACGTCGACGCGGGCGGTGTTGTAGAGGCCGGCACGCGTGGTCTCGTCCTCCGTGAAGGCGACCTGGATAGGATCATCCTTATCCACCTCGTCGCGCGGAGGCCGGCCGCCCTGAATCGAGGCAAAGTCGACGAAATGCCCGGAATCCTTGAAGACCTTCCAGGGGTGTGCAGCTTCGGCTACGTTGTAGCCGGTCTTCTCCCCGGTGTCGCCGATCTCGGAAACGCTGGTCAGTACCATGAGGATTTTCTTCATGAAGTGCTCCTTTCGTCCGACTTCCACCCTACGCCCCGCCCTCTTCGGGTCCGCCATACCGTACTTCCACTCCTGGAGAGCAAGAGTTCGCGGGCTGTTCCCTCGGCCGATCTGTGCCGATAGGGTGAGCTTGGGCAGCGCTCAGCACCGCCCGGTGCGGTGATCAGGTACGAGAAGTATTCGACTCTCAGGAGGAAATATGACTGAACCACAGCAGGATCCCAGCCAGCCGGACATCGCGGCCGATGGTGACGTAACCGGCGTCCCGAGCGCTCTCGACGGCGGCGCGGACGGTGGAGCCGATGGTGGGGCCGACGGCGGTGCCGATGGTGGGGCGGACGGCGGAGCGGACGGCGGGGCTGATGGCGGAGCGGACGGCGGTGCCGACGGCGGGGCCGACGGAGGCGCGGACGGCGGTGCCGACGGAGGCGCGGACGGCGGTGCCGACGGCGGAGCCGACGCGGGAGCGGGCATCTGAGCTTGCGCACTCCTCCTGACGACCCCGCGCGCCCCGGCGCGGGGGTTCTGGAGACACGCCTGATCGACATCGACCGCGAGAAGTTCGCGCGCGAGGTCTGGGGACGGACGGCGTTGCTCACGCGCGGCGTGGGCGACTTCTCCGACCTGTTCTCCGCCGACGCCGTCGACGAACTGGTCTCCCGCCGCGGCCTGCGCACCCCCTTCCTCCGCGTCGCCAAGGAGGGTTCGACGTTCCCCGACTCCTCCTTCACGGCCCCGGCCGGCGTTGGCGCCACCATCTCCGACCAGCTCGATGACACCGCGCTGTGGCGGAAGTTCGCCGACGGCGCCACCCTGGTCCTGCAGGCGCTCCACCGCACCTGGGAACCGATCGCGGAGTTCAACGCCCGGCTGAGCACCGAGCTCGGGCATCCGGTGCAGGCCAACGCCTACATCACCCCGCCCCAGAACCGCGGGTTCGACGACCACTACGACGTCCATGACGTTTTCGTCCTGCAGATCGAGGGGACCAAGCGCTGGATCATCCACGAGCCGGTCCTCCCCGACCCGTTGCGTGATCAGGTGTGGACCGACCGCCGCGCCGAAGTCGCCGACGCCGCGAAAGGCGAGGCCTACATCGACACCCTGCTCGAACCGGGCGATGTCCTCTACCTGCCGCGCGGCTGGCTGCACGCCGCCCAGGCGCAGGGCGAGGTCTCCATCCACCTCACGCTCGGCATCCACAGCTGGACCCGCTACGCGCTGGCCGAACAGCTCGCCCAGGCCGCGCTTGCGCTGCTCCGCGACGATCCCGAGATGCGCCGGACGCTTCCCCTGGGCGTCGACGGACCGGCCGGGGAGGTCGACGTCGTCCGCGAACGCCTCGCCGCCGCCGTCGCCGACGCCGATTCCGCCCCCTTGTTCCACCGCACGCGGCGGGGACAGGGACGCCCGGCGCCGCTGGGACCGCTGGCCCAGCTCGCGGCCGTCGAGGGCCTCGGCCCCGACTCCAGCGTGCGGCTACGCGGTGCGCTTGAGGCGCGGCTTGAAGGATCGCGCCTCAGCACCCGAGTGGGCTGGCTCGATTTCCCAGAGGCGGACCTGCCGTCCGTGAAGCGCCTGCTCAACGGCGGCGCCTACACTGCGAACAATCTGGGCGGTGAACTCGTCGAGAGGCTGCTGCGCGCGGGGGTTCTGATTCCCGCTGAACAGTGACGCCGCGATGACCGCCCCGGGACGCTTTTTCTGCGCCAGCAGTGCCCGGATGCGCGGCGACTCGATGGCAGGCACAGCGCCGAACGACGTCGTCTGGGTCCTCATCGAATACCGCGGCAGGTGGCCGTTCAACAGCTTCGACGGCCTTCCCCTTGAGCCTGACACGAAAGCCCTCGTGACCGCCGCCGCCCAGGCCGCGCGGGCACGGGTGCTGCTGGTGCGGCGGCACGGCCGCCGGCGGCGCGAAGGGCCTCAGCGATGGGCCGTCCTGCGCCATGACGGTTCCGGTGCCCATCGGCAGCTTTGGGGGTCGTGGACGCAGGAAGAAGACCTGGCGGAGATTGCCGCTGCCCTCAGCAGACCGGGCGAACTCGGCCACCCGCCGGTCCTCCTCGTCTGCGCCCATGGCCTGCATGACACCTGCTGCGCGGTTCGCGGTCGGCCCGTGGGACGTGCCCTGGAGGAGCGCTGGCCGGAGCTGGTGTGGGAATGTTCCCACGTGGGCGGTGACCGGTTCGCGGCCAATGTCGTCGTCGCGCCCGATGGCGTGTACTACGGCGGCCTCGATGCCGCATCGTCAGTGGCCACGGTCGAAGGACACCTCGCCGACTCCATCCACGCGGAGCATCTGCGCGGCTACACCGATCTCCTCCAGCCCCAGCAGGCCGCTGTCGCCGCCGCGCTCGAACGCTTCGGTCCGGCGGGACGGCGGGACTATACGGTCGCCGGGACCACCCGCCACGGTGACCGCTGGCGGATCCGCCTCACCGCTCCCCCGCCGCACCCGGCACAGATCGACGTCGAACTGCGGACTTACCGGGCGCCGCCCGAACAGTTGACCTGCCGCGCACCGGCGGCGGGCTCGGTCATCGTGTACGAAACGGTTTCGATCACTGCAAAGTGAAACTCGGACTCTTCCTCGAGCGGTCAGAAAGGTCCAGGCTCCTATTCGATGGCGCCCTGGTAGATGGCGTCCTCGCCGGTCCCGGTCGGATCCGCGATCTCCATTTGGATGATGTCCGCATCGGCCTCGGCGATGCCGTAGGCAAACTGCGCCGTCTGGGTGTCTCCGGGCGGGATCGTCGAGAAGAGTTCTCCCCCGATGCCCGTGTCCGAATCGACCACCGGCTGAACCGCTGTCCCGGCGTCACCGGCACGAACCAGGGGAAGGTTCATCAGGCCGCCGTCCACTTCTTCCTGGCCGTTATTGACCACCGTGATCTCGAAGACCGCATAGCGGCCCTCAACCGCACCAGGCGCACTTCCGGAGGCCGACTGGAAGCCGCGGGATTCAACGGTCACCTCCACATCCCCCTCGAAGGTCACCGTGTCGCCGAACGCCGCGCTCTGAGTGGCGGGGGCTTCCCCGATTGCGTCCTGGGTCGCAGAAGGCACTCCCCCGGGCGATTCTGTGGGCTCCGCACCATTGCAGGCCGAAAGGCCGATTCCGAGCAGTAGAGCAGCGGTAAGGGCGAATGAGTTTTTCATGATTCCTCCGACACTGGAGCCGCTGACGGGGCCGTGGCAACGTACCTACATCCTAATTTCGGGATCCTGCGGTTTCACCTACATTTCCCGGCTCACCGGGGAGAGCCCGACCCACGCCTCCCCTGTCAAGGAAACCGCCGTGCTGAGGCCGCCGGATTCACGGGCGTAGGCTTCCGCCATGAGAGATGACCACGCCAATGACGCCGAGGTGTGGGCGAAGCTTTCGCCACGCACCCAGGACCTCCTCAAGTCCGATCCGAATGCTCCGCTCAGTGCCGACACCCTGGAGGAGCTCACCCACGTCGGCGGGGCGGACTGGTGGACGAGCGTATCCAGGGACTCCGGACAGCTCCGGCTGCCCGAGCACTTCCAGGACTACGTCACGTCACTGGACCGGCGCGACGGCGACATCAACAGCTGAGCCTCAGCTCTAGCCTCTGGCCCGGCCCGCCATCGGGCTCTATGCTCGCCTGATAAGGCAGGCGGAACCTGCTCCTCGGGTGCGGGCTCCAACCAGGATGGGGGTGGGAGGAATGCCAGCGACGGATGAGCCCGAGGAATCCGAGGAACCCAGCGGGGAATACGGTCCTTCGCCCCGCTTCCTGTGGATTTCCCTCGTGTCCTTTATCCTGCTGACATCTCAGGCCTTCCCCTACGACGATGACAGTCCGAAGGCCGTCCTTGCGGTAACCGGTCCGCTGACGATCCTCTTGATCATAGGAACGCTGATCCGGCATTACCGGGCGCAGCGC
Organism: uncultured Arthrobacter sp.; assembly: GCF_902805515.1. GTDB lineage: Bacteria > Actinomycetota > Actinomycetes > Actinomycetales > Micrococcaceae > Arthrobacter_D. Next base: position 4,472 of record NZ_CADCTE010000053.1, read on the forward strand.
AGGGGACCGGGCCAGGGCAATTCCGGGAACTAGTTGCCTGCGGCCTTACTGCTTGCGGACCGTGCCACCCACGCCCGCAATGCCCAACCGCCGCTGCGTCTCCTCGGGGGAGACGTACTGTCCCACGGTGGGAAAAGACCCGATCGGCACCACCGAGTTGATGATTGTATCCGGGTAGACGTGCACCAGGTTGAGTGCCTGGGCACCGTCCCGCCCCCGTGACCCGCCCACTTCCACGGTGAGGTCCTGCGTGTAGCAGGTGGCCGAGGCCACCGACACCGGAATCCCGGCAAAGGTCCCGGCGGAGGAGAAGTGGAGGTGCCCCCCGAGGATCAGCCGGACATCCGAATCCCGCAGCGCCTCCTCCAGCACGTCCTGGCGCCGCAGCTCCGTCAGGACGGCGAGGTCCTGGATCATCGGCACCGGCGGGTGGTGCATCGCCAGGATCGTGCCCTCGGGGGCGGGATGCGCGAGCTGATCGGCGAGCCAGGTGAACTGCTCGGCGCAGATCTCCCCGTGGTGGTATCCCGGGACCGAGGTGTCCAGCGTGATCACGCGCAGTCCACCCAGCCGATAGCTTCCGTAGAGCGGCGCTTCCTCCGGTGGTTCCCCGAGCAGGCCGGTGCGCAGCCGGGCACGGTCGTCATGGTTCCCCATCACCCAGATCGGCTTCGCACCGAGGCGCTCGGCGATCGGCTCGACGATGCCGCGCAGCCTCGCATACGCCTCCGGATGCCCCTTGTCGGCCAGGTCCCCGGTGAAGACCAGGGCCTCCGGCTCGACGCCGGAGGCCACCGTCTGCTCAAGGAGCGCCGCCAGCCGCGCTCCGCTGTCCACCCCGCCATACAGCAGCCCGTCCGCCACCAGATGGGTGTCGCTGAGGTGCAGGATGACGTGGTCTGCCGGTGGATGTTCTCGCGACACCGCGGGTCTCACTTGATACTCCTCCTGGTCAGGCCGTGGCTTCCTCGGTGGACTGGACGGGATGCAGCTGGCCCGTGAACACGAGCTTCTCCATCAGGCCCGCGATCCGGTCCCAGTGGTGGCGCCTCAGCAGCCGCTTCAGTTCGGGCGAGGGGGCACGCCCGGCCTGGCCGACAAGCCGCCCGCACGCTGCGGCGAAACCCGCACCGTCGTCCTGCAGGTCCACCACGCCGGTGAAATCCGCGACGACGTCGGGCACCCGGGTCGAGACGACCGGCAGCCCGCATGCGAGGTACTCAAGGGTCTTGGTGGGGCTGATCGAGCGGGTCGCCTCATTGAGGGCGAAGGGCATCAGGGCGACGTCGAGCGCCGCCATCAGGCCGGGAAGGTCCTCGTAGGACTGCTGTCCGAGGTATCGAATGTTCGGCGCCTGCGGAAGGTCCGCCGGGTCGATCTTGCACACGGGCCCGATCATGTGGAGATCCCACCCGGGCAGCCGCGCCGCGAGGTCCGCCAGGAGTCCGAGGTCGAGCCGCTCGTCGAGGACGCCGACGTACCCGGCCACCGGGCGCTCGCGGTCCCGCTTCGCATGCCGGCCCGCGGCGGCGTAGTGCTCGACCGACACCCCACTGGGCACGAGGTGCGCGTCCTCACGGCCCTGCCTCACCACCGAACGGTGAAGGGAGCGGCCACCGGCGAAGACGACGTCGGCGCGGCGCAATGCCTGGCGCTGGCGCACGATGAGCTCAGGAGCCGCATCCTTGAACGCGGCGAGGTCATCCATCACGTCGTAGACGAGGGTTGTGGGCTGGAGCGCGAGCGCCGCCTCGAGGGCCAGCGGCGTGTAGATCCAGACCACCCGCTCACCGGCCGGCGGGCCCACGAGCTGCGGGAGCTGCTCGATGTAGTCGGGAAGCACCTCATCGAAGAAGCCAACATGCCGTCCCTGTTCGGGAATCTCAAGCCAGACCCGGGTCAGTCCATCCACCTGCTGGGTCCCGAGGCGGTTCCGGGGCACTTCGACGCCAGCGGGGGTGAGGGGCTCCTCGACGAACCAGGTGGTGCGGGCCGGTGCCTTGCCGAGCCGCGACATCAACTGCTGCGGACGCTGCCAGACCCAATCCCACCGTAGGTGCGACAGGACTATGAGTTCACTTTGCATCGACGATCCTCAATTCCATTCGAGTGGTGGTACGGGGGAGGCTGGAACCGATATCGGTGCTCGGGGGCACCTCGAAGTTCCAGTGGGACATCTGCGGGAAATACCCGCGCAGCCACGTATTCACGGGCTCCGCGAAGCGGTAGGCCGGCAGATCGACGGCCCGGACGCCAGCGGCGGCACGGGCATACGCGGAGGACATCACCGATTCACGGCGGTCCAGCTGTTCATCGAGCCAATAGACGCCGACCGGGTCGATGTGCCCGTCACAGCGGAACAGCAGCGAGTCCCAGTCGGTCGAGTCGATCACGGGGAACCAGCACAGGCCGTCGACGACGACGCCGCGCGCCTGCGCCTCCTCACACTGCTCAAGCACGTACTTGAGCCAGCCGGCCCGGTCGCCCGTGTGCCCACGCACGTTCGTTTCGGTGATGGCGCAGGGAAGGCCGTATCGCTCCCAGTACTGCCCGATCTGGTCGGCCAGCGGAAGCGGCGTCGGGGTGGGGGCCGTTCCGCCGTCCACCGAGAAGTTCCACTGGCAGTGGGCGTAGTAGTCGAGGCCGAGCACGTCCACGAAACCGGGCTCGAGGCCCTGCAGCCGCTCCCCTCCCACCGGGGCGAGGTCGCGCCCGAGCTGGCTCTCAGGGTCATAGCCCCGCCCGAGGAAGCTGTCGATCACCAGGAACCGGCGCTCGTTGGCCATGTCGGCGTACGCCTGGCCGGGAGCATCGGATCCGGTATGGAACTCGCAGGTGTCGACCCAGACGTGCCGGGCGCCCGGCAGCAGCTCCCGGTAGAGACGGCTCGCCTCGGCGACAGCGGGAAGGACGTTGGCGAGCAGGTCGATGAAGCCCTGGAGCCCTGAGTGGTAGGGCGGCCAGATGGCCTCGTGCCCGGACAGGAAGAGGGTCGAGAAGGGCTCGTTGAACAGCGTGTACTCCTCCACCCATGGATAGCGGCGGGCGAAGGCCTCGGCGTAACGCAGATAGGCCGGTCCAAACCCGGCATCGGCGAAGCCGCCCTCCAGCCAGGTGGGATAGCTGGTGTGGTGGACGAGGTCGACGATGGGCCGGAAGCCGTTGTCACGCAGGTGGTTCAGCACTTCGTCCGTCGCCGACCAGTCGAACACGCCCTGGACCGCCTCGACGCGGTGCCACCGGACCGGGTAGCGCAGCCGGGTGATCCCCGAGCGGTGCAGCAGGTCGAGGTCCTCCCGCCAGCGGACGTCGTGTTCGGTGGTTTCGAAGATGTCGCGGTCATGGGCGGGCAGGAACGTGCTCTCGAACCCGCCGATGATTTCAATGGGCGGTCCGGGCGGGTCAGTGCTGAATGCCATGCGGCCCTCCTGACGGTTGCGGAGGCGGCAAGGCCTCCGGATGATGCTGAATTCCCAAACAATAAGGCGGCTTACTATTTGGGGCGAGGAAAAATTCTGCTTGCCTTTTGGCCCCGGTCACACCGGGCGCCGGCCAAGCTCCTCATAGACGGTGTCGAGGAGTTCGGCGGCGCGCAGATTGAGCCGCCGCGACTCGTCGAGATCCGCATCGAGGCGGATCACCTCGGCACGCAGGTCCTCGACCTCCCGCTGGAGGTCAGGAATGGCGTCGATTCTCGCCAGGATCCCGGGGATCGCCGCCCGAAGCAGTTTCCGCCCCGGCTCCCTCAATCTCGCAAGCACAGCATTCACGATTCCACCCTCCTGACAATCACCCTGCGGACCTCGGCGCCTGCCGATTCCGACAATGGCACGTCCGCTCGTTCGTCGATCTCCATTCCGTACCGGGCCAGCTGCTCTTCGAACCTGCGCCACTCCACGGGCCGGTACTCGATCCAGCTCGGGGATCCCACCTCACCGCCGATTCCAACCTCGAAGTGGGCCCGTGCCCCCGGTTCCGCCAGCAGGTGCTTTACGAGTTGGAGGGTCGTGTCCCAGCCCAGCGGGCTGAGTGCGTTGAAGAGCTGGTTCCCGTACACCTGCACCGGCCCCGGCAGCTGCGTGCACTGCCTGCGCAGGCCCATCGCGTGCCGGGCCATGTAAAGGTTCGTGTGCTCAAACCGGAGCCGCCCGCCTCCATCCCCCGCGGTGCGGGCAAACACCAGGGCGGGCCTGCTGTAGTCCACCCCGAGCACCGAATGACCCTGCCCGGCAAAGTATCGGGCGTCGGCGCCGAGGCCGCAGCCGAGGTCGAGCACCGAGGATCCGGGCGCGAGCCGGCGGGCGGTGGCGAGTGCGAAGGTCGACGGCGGCGGCGAGGGATCGGCGGAGATCTCGGCCCGGTGGTGGTCCTCCCAGTTCTCGCGGTCGACGTCGAAGTGGTTGAGCCACCAGTAGAACCGCCGCCCGGCCGAGGGCGGAGTGACGAACCGGAAGGCCGGGTCGGGGGTCCTCCAGCCGGGACCGTAGATGGCGGTGAGCATTTCATCCGGTTCCGCGGGACCCGGCAGCATCCTGCCGTTGACGTTTACCGGCTTCACCGGCAGGACGGTCACCTGGTCGGCGCGTTCCCGCGCGTGGAAGGTGCCGTGGAACCAGCCGGAACAGACGAAGTAGGTGAAGATGTCGAGGTAGAACCGGTCGGTCACCGTTCCGCCCGGGTACATCAGCTGCAGGTGCCCGCTGGAGTGGCGCACCACCTCGTGGCCCTCGGCGACGAGCATCCGCTCGAGCTCGTAGCTCTCGAGGGCGACGTCGGAGGGGTTCTCGTGCCGGCTGAGGTAGGCAAGGTCGGCGTCGTCGTCGTTGGGCAGGATCCGCCCGTCGCGCACCGGGCCCAGCAGCGTTCCTCCGGTGACGAAGAGCTCGATCCCGGCCCGGTCCCGGACCAGCTCGATGAGCCGTTCGGCCTCGTCGAGGACCCCCTCGACGAGCGAGGCCTCGCGCCCCTCGAAGGAGCGCGCGATCCTGCCCCACTTATTGACCACGAGCGGGATGCCGGTGGCCGGCTCGCATAGCAGCAGTTCGGTGTCGCTCTCGTCGAACTGGACGGGCTGCTCGCCGATCAGGGTGCCGTCCCGCTCAACCGCCAGCCGCGCCCTGCCCCGGAGGCGCTCGGCGAGCGCCGGGGGCCACTCGACCGTCACGCCGTCCCAGCCGGAGCCTTCCTCGGGCACCCGGAACGTCCAGATGCGCCGCCCCGCGAGCAGCACCGAGACGGCCGAGCCCGGGCTGAGGTCCGTTCCGGTGACGGTCAGGCTCTTGGTGTCGGCGGCAAAGAAGGCGCTCACTTCGCGGTTTCCAGGGGCACGTGCAGCGGATCCGTTGCGGGCAGCCGAACGTCGAAGACCAGCCCGGTGAGGTCCGAGGCCAGCACCTGGGCGCTGACGCGGGCCACCTCCCCGGCCTGGACCAGCGAGTGCTCATCCTCGACACCGAAGGCCTTCACGCGCATGGGCGTGGCCGTCCGGCTGGGACTGATGCAGTTCACCCGGATGCGGTCCTCGCCCCACTCGTCGGCGAGCGCCTGCGTGAGGTTCACGACGGCGGCCTTCGTCGCCGAATATACGGTGTACTTCGCCCGGCCGCGCGTATACGAACTGGAGGAGTAGAGCAGCAGCGAGCCCTGCGAGTCGGACAGGTACGAATGGGATTCCTGAGCGACGACGAAGGCCGCCATCAGGTTGACGTCGACGTCGTGCCGGATCTGCTCGTCGCTGAGTTCGGCCAGGGCCCCGATGGTGAGCACGCCCGCGGTCAGGACGACATGGTCGATCCGCCCGTACGCCGCCGACGCCCCGGCGAGGGCCCGGGCCACCGAGGTGCGGTCCTCGACGAAGGTGCCCGAACCGGTGCGGCTGTGGCAGACGACATTGGCGCCCTCCGCGTCGAGCTGGCGGGCCAGTTCCTCACCGATGCCCGAGCTGCCGCCGAAGATGACGACGGTGGCGCCACGCAGGCTGGCGACCGGGAACGGCACCGGTTCGACCTTCTGGTTCTTCAGCTGGAACAGCTTGTCCGCGAGGTGGATGTCGATGGGGTGGGTGATCTTGATGTTCGCCTCATGCCCGGGGACGACGATGATCGGCACGTCCGGGCGGTACTTCAGCACGACGGAGCAGTCGTCGGTGGCCGCGAACGCGGGATCCTGCCGGGCCCGGGAGTAGGCGTCCATCAGGGTGTCCCAGCGGAAGGCCTGGGGAGTCTGTCCGCGGCGCAGGGAGGACCGCGGCGGAACGGCCCGAATGATGTTGGATTCGTCGACCTCGATGATGGTGTCGGCCGACGGGATGCCGGTATCGACTGCCTCATAGGTGTCGAGCGCGTCAATGCAGGCGCGGATGATCGAGGAATCGACGAGCGGGCGCACCGCGTCGTGGAAGATCACCTTCGCCCCGGGCTCCGCGATGGCCTGCAGCGCGCGGTAGGAGGTGTCGTTGCGGTCAATGCCTCCCTCAAGGATCGAGGAGAGGCGGGGAAAACGTGAGGCGGGAAGGAGCTCCCGGGCGCGGGCGATGCTGCCGGGGTCCATCATCACCAGGATCTCGTCGATGCCCGGGCAGGTCGAGAAGATGTCGACGGTGTGCTCGAGGCTGGTCCTGCCGGCGATGGGGACGAGCTGTTTGGGGATGTCGAGCCCCATCCGCGTGCCGACTCCCCCGGCGAGGATGACGGCGATGGTCCGCCCGCCGGGCGCTTGACCTCCACCCGGTAGCTGCTTGCTGTCCTTGGAATGCGCCATCTCTCCACCCGCCTTTCGGTTCCATCGGAATTTGGTAAGCGTACTGATACTTCTCTAGGACGGGCACTGTTTTTGTTCATCTCCGTGACGGTTGCGCTTTGGCCGCAGTTAACCCTTTGGGAACCTTTCCGGGCGCCCGCTTCCGGGGCGGTAGCCTGAGGAAATGGCAATCCGAGTACTGGCCGTGGGCCGGAAACATGAGAGCTGGGTTTCCGACGGAATTGCCCGCTATGAGAAGCGCCTCAAGAAGCCCTTTGACCTGTCCTGGCAGTTCCTCCCGCACTCGGCCCGCGAGGGCGACGCCGCCCGGGCCGAGGAATCGGAGCGGCTCCTGGCCAAGACCACCGAGCCCCGCGACTACGTGATCCTGCTCGACGAGCGGGGCAGGTCCATCGACTCACCCGCCTTCTCCCGCACCCTGGGCGGCGCCCTCGACGCCTCCCGCCCGGTGAGCTTCCTCATCGGCGGCGCCTACGGCGTCGATGACACGGTGCACCGGCGCGCCGATTTCGTCCTGTCGCTGTCGAAGCTCGTGTTCCCGCATCAGCTGGTCCGGCTCATCCTCGCCGAGCAGGTCTACCGGGCGCAGGAGATTGCCGGGCGGCGCTCCTACCACCACGAATAGCCCCCTTCCATAACGATCGGGGAACTCAATCTCCAGCACGCCCTTAACCTCGTGCGTCACAGGGGCACCACGTCTACTGTTGCTTCATGACCTCGGGTACCCCGCACTGGATCCTCGCCGCAGCAGCCATCGGCACCGCCACCCTGCTTGGCGCGTGCGCGCCGGCGTCCTCCCAACCCGCCGGAGCGGAGGCCCCGGCATCCTCGGAGGCAGCGTCGGCGTCGCCCTCCGAGATCGCGTCGGAGGCGCCGTCGACTCCGCCCGCGCCGTCGCCCTCCTCGTTACCCTCCTCGACCCCTGAGGCGGATCCCGAACCGACCGCCGGTGACGGTGGGATGTGCACCGCAGCCGATCTGTCCGGTGCGGTGACCACCGAGCCGGGCGCCGGAGCCGCCGGCAGTGTCTACCGGACCCTGACGCTGACCAACACCTCCGGGGACGCCTGCGAAATGTCCGGCTACCCCGGGGTGTCCTATGTTGACGCGGCGGGCACGCAGCTCGGGGCGCCCGCGGACCGCGGCGCGGCGGGCACGGCCTTCACGCTCGAATCCGGTGCCTCCGCGACGGCGGTGCTGAAGCAGGTCAACGCGGGCAACTACGGCGCAGACTGCGGGGCGGTGCCCGCCGCCGGCGTGCGCGTCTACCCTCCCGGTGCGACCGACTCCCTCGTCCTGCCGCAGGAGACCACCGCCTGCTCCGCCTCATCGATCGTCCTGATGACCGTGGACGCTCTGCAGCCCGCGGGCTGACCCGGCGCCGCCCCACCATCGCCCTCCGGGTGCGCCCGGAGTGAATAATGTCAGCACACTCGAATGTCGGCGGTGTGGGGGATGATGTTGGGGTGACATCGGTGCTGAGCAGGTTCACCCCAGCCACCTCGGAGTGGTTCGCCGGTGCTTTTTCAGCGCCCACCGCGGCGCAGGAGGGCGCCTGGAAGGCCATTTCGGCCGGATCGAATGCCCTGGTGGTGGCGCCGACGGGATCGGGCAAGACCCTCGCGGCCTTCCTCTGGGCCCTTGACCGCCTGCTGGTGGACGGGGAGCATTCAGCACCCGCTTCGAACGGCTCCACCGGCTCCAAGAAGGCGCCGGCAGTGCCGGCGCGCGGCACCCGGGTGCTCTATATCTCCCCGCTGAAGGCGCTCGGCGTCGACGTCGAACGCAACCTCCGCGCCCCGCTGATCGGCATCACCCAGACGGCCCGCCGACTCGGCCTTCCCGCACCCTCAATCACCGTCGGGGTGCGTTCGGGTGACACCCCACAGGCCGAACGGCGCGCGCTGCTTACCCGCCCACCGGACATCCTCATCACCACTCCCGAGTCGCTCTTCCTGATGCTCACCTCGAAGGCCCGGGAGACGCTGTCCGAGGTGCACACCGTCATTGTCGACGAGGTGCACGCCGTCGCCGGCACCAAGCGCGGCGCACATCTGGCGGTATCCCTGGCCCGGCTCGATGCCCTGCTGGGCAAGCCGGTGCAGCGGATCGGGCTTTCCGCGACCGTCGAACCCCGCGAGACCGTCGCACGGTTTCTCTCCGGCAACGCCCCGGTGGAGATCGTGGCTCCGCCCTCCGCCAAGAAGTGGGATCTGACCGTCTCGGTGCCGGTGGAGGACATGACCGAATTGGGCGGCGCCACCGGAGGCCCCGGCGGGACCGACGGCGACGCGGTCCCGCAGGCGAGCATCTGGCCCCACGTCGAGGAACGCATCGTCGACCTGATCGAGGAGAACCGCTCCACGATCGTCTTTGCGAACTCCCGCCGGCTCGCCGAGCGCCTCACGGCCCGGCTCAATGAAATCCACGCCGAACGCCTCGAGCGCAACGCCGCCTGGGCCGCCGGAGATGGGTCCGCGGGAGACGGGTCCGGGGACGCCTTCGGCGGGGCAGCCGGTGGAGAATTTGGTGCCGCGGAACCGCATGCCGCTGCCCTGGATTCCGCTGAACCGATTCCACGCGGCGTACCGGCCGCCGCGCCCGCTTCGCCGCCGGCCCAGATCATGGCGCAGGCCGGGCAGAGCGCGGGCGCCGAGCCGCTGCTGGCCCGCGCCCACCACGGGTCGGTGTCGAAGGACCAGCGCGCACTGATCGAGGACGACCTGAAGTCGGGGCGGCTGCGCTGCGTGGTGGCGACCAGCTCCCTGGAGCTGGGCATCGACATGGGCGCCGTCGACCTCGTGGTGCAGGTTGAGTCCCCGCAGTCGGTGGCCAGCGGCCTGCAGCGGGTGGGCCGGGCCGGGCACCAGGTCGGCGAGGTCTCCCAGGGCGTGCTGTTCCCCAAGCACCGCGGCGACCTGGTGAACACCACGGTGACGGTGGAGCGGATGCTCGCAGGCAAGATCGAGCCCCTCGCCATCCCCGCCAACCCGCTTGACATCCTGGCCCAGCAGACGGTGGCCGCCGCCGCGCTGGGCACCATCGACGTCGAGGAATGGTTCGACGTCGTGCGCCGGTCGGCGCCGTTTGCCACCCTGCCGCGCTCGGCCTTCGACGCCACCCTCGACCTGCTCGCCGGGCGGTACCCCTCCGACGAGTTCGCCGGGCTGCGGCCGCGGATCATCTGGGACCGGACCGAGGGGACCATCACCGGGCGCCCCGGAGCCCAGCGCCTCGCCGTCACCTCCGGCGGCACCATCCCCGACCGCGGCCTGTTCGGCGTCTTCCTCGTCGGCTCCGAGGGCGAAGGCGCCCGGGCCGGTGGCCGGCGGGTCGGGGAGCTCGACGAGGAGATGGTCTACGAATCGCGGGTGGGGGACGTCTTCGCCCTCGGTGCCACAAGCTGGCGGATCGAGGAGATCACCCACGACCGGGTGCTCGTCTCCCCCGCCTTTGGCCAGCCCGGCAAACTGCCGTTCTGGAAGGGCGACTCCCTGGGCCGGCCGGTCGAGC
>NZ_CADCTE010000054.1:0-7536 GCF_902805515.1 uncultured Arthrobacter sp.
AGGGCCGCCGCGGTCGAGGAGATCAGCAAGTCGATCGGCGCCGACAGCCTCGCCTACATCTCCGAGGACGGCATGATCGCCGCCACCCAGCAGCCCCGCGAACGGCTGTGCACGGCCTGCTTCACCGGCAGCTACCCCATCGAACTCCCCGCCGCCGACCGCCTGGGCAAGAACCTCCTGGAGCGCAACCCGGCCGATGACGCCGACGGGTGCGAGCCCGGGCCGGACACCGAATTCGAAGCTGTACTCACCGACGCAGACAGGAAAGAACGGGTATGACCCCCTCCCCCAATCCCATCACCTACGCAAGTGCAGGAGTGGACGTCGAGGCCGGTGACCGCGCCGTCGAGCTGATGAAGGGCGCGGTGAAGGCCACCCACGGCGCCGAGGTGATCGGGGGCGTCGGCGGCTTCGCCGGCCTGTACGACGTGTCCAAGCTGCTGACCTACCGTCGGCCGCTGCTGGCGACCTCCACCGACGGCGTCGGCACCAAGGTCGCCATCGCCCAGGCCATGGACGTCCACGACACGATTGGCTTCGACCTGGTCGGCATGGTCGTCGACGACATCGTGGTGGTCGGCGCCGAGCCGCTCTACATGACCGACTACATCGCCTGTGGAAAGGTGGTGCCCGAGCGCATCGCCGCCATCGTCCGCGGCATCGCCGCCGCCTGCTCGGTCGCCGGAACCGCCCTGGTGGGCGGGGAGACCGCCGAGCACCCCGGCCTGCTCGGGGAGCACGAGTACGATGTCGCCGGCGCAGCCACCGGTGTCGTCGAGGCCGACGGGCTGCTTGGACCGGACCGCGTGCGGGAGGGCGACGTCGTCATCGGCATGGCCGCCTCGGGCCTTCACTCCAACGGCTACTCCCTGGTGCGCCGCGTCATCAACTCCGCCGGGTGGGCCCTTGACCGCCAGGTCTCCGAACTGGGCCGCACGCTGGGCGAGGAACTGCTCGAGCCGACGCGCATCTATGCCGCCGACTGCCTCGACCTCGCCCGCTACGCCGGCGCCGCAGTGCACGGGTTCAGCCACGTGACCGGCGGCGGGCTCGCGGCGAACCTCGCCCGGGTCCTCCCCCGCGGCATGGAGGCCACGGTGGACCGCTCCACCTGGGCGCTGCCGCCCATCTTCACCCTTGTGTCCGAACTCGGCAACGTGCCACTGCCCGATCTGGAGCGCACCCTGAACCTGGGCGTGGGCATGGTCGCAATCGTTGGGGCCGAGGGAGCCGACGCCGCCCTGGCGCGCCTCGCCGAGCGCGGCGTCCCCGCCTGGGCCATGGGCACCGTGGGTTCAGCCGCCGGATCGGCCGCGACGGACGGACCGGACTACGTGCAGGGCGCCAAGGGCGTCGACGGCGGAGCCGTCCGGCTGGTGGGCTCCTACGCCTGAGCGGACTCCAACGCACCAAAAGGAGCCCCTTCTCTTTAGAGAAGGGGCTCCTTTTGTACATCGCCCGCCGAACTACAGGGCCCGCAAACTCCAGCGCCCGCCGAACTCCAGTTCCCGCCGAACGCTCAGGACCTGTCGGCCCGCTTCCGCGTGACGACGATGTCGAAGGTGCTGGTGCGCGTATTGCCCGCTTCGTCCGTCGCTGTGCAGGTGACCCGCGTGATCCCGACCGGGAAGCGGCTGCCCCGCGCCGGCGCGCAGGCCAGCGGCACTTCGCCGTCGAGCGTGTCGATGGCAGACGGCAGCGGGTACTCGACCTTGGCGCCGCTGGCCCCGTTCGAGGTGACTTCCACGTCCGGCTGGTCGGCGATCCGCGGCGGAAGCACGTCCGCGGGCCGGGCCGGCAGCCGGGCAGGATCCACGATCCCCCAGTAGGCCGGCATCACCTGCAGGTTCTCGTCGAACGGCAGGGGCTGCTCCCACGGCCGCGGCATCGGCCAGGTCCGAAGCCAGGTACGGGCGTTGCTGATGCCCCAGAAGGTCACCGAGTCGATTGCCGAGTGGTGCTCGCGCAGCATGGCGAACAGGTCCCTGTAGTAGTAGCCGACTTCCGCCGCCGCGTCCTCATCGTTCTCGAACGCCGGGCTGTAGGGGTCGGCCGGCGCGCCGCTCACATCTGCTCCCGCATTCTCTGTTGACGCGTTGACGTCGAGCTCGGTGACCGCCTGCAGCAGCTCCGGGTTGACTGCCTCCACCGCCCGGATCGAGTCTTCGAGCCACTGCACCGGCCGTGCGACGTCGACGTGGGCCTGGTGGCCCACACCGTCGATCGGAACGCCGCGGGCCTCGAGGGCGCGGATCAGCTCGAGGTAGTCCTCCCGCTTGGAGGGCATCTCCGTGTTGTAGTCATTGATGAACAGTGCGGCCCCCGGGAAGTACCGGTCGGCCAGCCGGAAGGCCTCATCGACGAAGCCCTCGCCAAGGACCTGAAACCAGCGGCTGTCCCGCATGTCGTGGGGATTGGCCGTCTCGCCGTCGGCGATCGTCTCGTTGACCACGTCCCAGGCCCAGATGGGGCTGTTCCCGTTCGGGTACCGGGCGTTGATGTGGTCGGCGATGCCCTTGATGTGGGCTTCCATGCGCGCCTTGAGGAGCGCCTGGTCCGCCGGGCTGTTGGTGAGGTCGCGTGTGCCGTCCTTGAAGAACCAGGCCGGGGTCTGGGAATGCCAGGCGAGCACGTGGCCGTAGACCTGCACGTCGTTGGCGTCTGCGAAGTCAAGCAGCCGGTCCAGCTGGGTGAAGGTGAACCGGCCTTCGACCGGTTGCACACTTTCCGGCTTGCCTGCGTTCTCGGGGGTGAAGGCGTTGAAGTGCCTGCGTACGAGGTCGGCCGCCGGGCCCGTGGTTTCCCGTGCGTCGATCGCCACCCCGACGTGCTCAATGCCCTGGCCGCCGAGAACGTCCTTCAGCCCCGGAACGTTGGCGGGCCCGGCAGCGGCGCCGCCGCGCGGGAGGGAAAACGCCCAGCCCTCGGCAAGCTTTTCCGTGATGACCGTTCGAACGGCCTTGACCGTGTTGGTGCGGTCCCCGCCGCCGTCGTGCGCAAGGACCACAGCGCCGGGGGCGAAGGCCGCGCGGAGGTTCGAAGTCAGGGTGGCCTCGCTGAGGTCGTTGCCGTCCCAGTCGAAGATCACGTTGCCGAGTCCCAGGGGCTGCATGCCCAGCGCCGCGGCTACCTCGCCGGTGGCACCCCAGCTGCCGTTCGGCGCGCGGAAGTACGGGACCTGCTCGGACGGATTGCCTGCCGCCTCCCGGATGATGCGCAGGTTGGCCTTGAGGTCGGCTTCCACCTGCGCCCGGGTCCATGACCCCATGTCCGCGTAGGAGGTGCCGTGGTTGCACAGCGTGTGCCCCTCGGCGATGATCCGCCGCAGCAGGTCGGCACCGCCCGGCGCCTGGATGTTCTGTCCGATGACGCAGAAGGTCGCGGTGATGCCCTTCTCCCGCAGGAGGTCGAGGACCGCGTCCGTTTCGCCGGGGTTCGGACCATCGTCGAAGGTGAGGGCCGCGGTATTGCCTGTGCCACGGGCCGCCGCAAGCGGTACCGGGGTCGGATCCGCGGCGCCGCCGGGAACAAATGAGGCATCAGGTGTGGGCCGCCAGGTGTCATCGGCCGGTCCGGCCGTGCCGGTGATGACGACGTCGTCCACCAGGTAATCGTACGGCGCGCCCAGGTCCCCGGTACCGAGGTAGACGCGCAGGGTGGCGGGGTCGGCCCCGGCGGGGGCGGTGAAGGTGCCGGTTACGGTGGTCCAGGCGTCCGCGGACACCTGTGTGTTTCCCACCCAGTTGTAGGCGGGTTCGACGACGAAGCGCGCCGACGTGGTCGTGCCGGCGGCGGCTGCAAGCCTCACCTGCGCCGAGAAGGTGTAGGTTCCACCGGGCCGGAGCAGGTGGGCGGGCGTCTTCACTCCGTCATAGTCGTTCGTCCTCCCCTGCACGAGCAGGACCTTGTCGCCGTCGGCCTCGATGACCGACAGCGCCGGTCCGCCGTTCTGCGTGAGTTCGCTGAAGCCACCGTCCTCGAAGTCCTCGTTCAGCAGCACGGCCGGTTCCTCGGCCGAGGCCGCCGGCAGCACCAGCGCCCCCGCCCCGGCGAGCAGGCCGAACGCCGTCGCACCCGCCATCAGTCGTCCTCGTCTCATGTTTCTCCCTGTTTAAGAGCCCGCACCGCGCTGGCACGGGCATGCGGCCGCGGGCTGTCCGCGGCCGCATGCGCTGCTGAATTACTGCTGATGCCGTTCCGCCTGCCGTTGAAGCGCCGGCGGGGTGTTCCTAGCGGTTGCCGCGCCCGGGCGAGGCCTGCTCGAGGGTCTCCCGCAGGGCGGAGTAGGCGGGCTTCCGGGTGTAGTCGTTCCACATCACCGTTGCTTCTCCCTCGCCGGAGAAGAACACGGGCACCCAGGAGTACTTGTCGGTGAAGCCCCAGATGGTGAAGGAGTTGCACTCCTCCACCGCCACGCAGGCTTCGAGAGCCCGCTGGTAGTAGCCCGCCTGCTTTTCGAGCTGGGCCGCGGTGGGAGCGGTGCCCGCCGCGACGTCCATGCGCACGTCGATCTCGGTGATTGCCGTTTCGAGGCCGAGGTCGTCGAAGCGCTGAAGGTTGGCCTGGAGGTCCCCCGGGAAGCCGTAGCGCGTGCTGAGGTGGCCCTGGATGGCGAACCCGTCAACGGGGACCCCCTGCGCCTGCAGCTGCGGGATGAGCTTGAGGTACGCGTTGCTCTTGGCGTTGATGCCCTCGACCCCGTAATCGTTAAAGAAGAGTTTGGCCTTCGGGTCCGCCTCATGGGTCCAGCGGAAGGCATCGGCGATGATTTCCGGACCAAGCTCCCGGATCCAGATGTTGTCAGTGGTGCGCAGCGTCCCGTTCTCGTTGAAGATTTCGTTGGCCACGTCCCACTGCTGGATCTTTCCCGCGTACCGGCCCACCACGGTCTGGATGTGGTCCTTGAGGATGGCCCGCAGCTCGTCCTTGGAGAAGTTGCCTTCCTCAAGCCAGGCCGGGTTCTGGCTGTGCCAGAACAGGGTGTGGCCGCGCACCACCTGCTTGTTCTGCTGCGCGAATTCGACAATCGCGTCCATCTCCGTGAACCGGTAGGTGTCGCGTGCCGGGTGGACGAATTCCCACTTGAGCTGGTTTTCGGGCGAGACGGAACTGAATTCGGCGGCGAGGCGCTGCCGGTATTCCTGATCGGAGGTGAACGGGTCCGGGTAGGGCTGCGTCTCGTGGTGGCCGCCGCCCGCGACGGCGGTTCCGATTTTCAGGTCCTGAGGTGCAACCCAGCGCAGGGTGTCCTGCTTCTCGAGTCCTGGGGGCTGCTGCGCCGGGTGCTGGGCGCCGAGCGCCGGGGCCGCAGCGGGAAGAAGCATCGCTGAGGCGAGGACTGCGGCGGCGAGGGACGAATGGACCTTCATGAGCTCTCCTTTGAGATGTCCGGGGAACGGCGGTCGAAACATCGACGCAAACTTCCGGAACTTTCCGGAAATGCCGTTGCTGTAGGTTAGGAACACCGCCCCGGAAAGGTCAAGGGTGCGGCGCAGATTGTTGTCACGGGCACCCTTCTGCCGGGCCGTCCGAAGGAGGAAAACGTGCAGGACAACGCACAACCGGCGGTGACCATCTCGGCCATCGCCTCGGTGGCGGGGGTATCGGTCCCCACGGTGTCCCGCGTTCTCAATGGACGGTCCGACGTCGCCCCCGCGACCCGCGAGCGCGTGGAGACCCTGCTGCGCGAGTACGGCTACCGGCGGCGCGGTGCGGCACCTCCGGCACCGTCGGGCCTGGTGGACCTGGTGTTCAATGACCTCGACAGCCCGTGGGCGGTCGAGATCATCCGCGGCGTCGAGGAGGCCCTGAACGCGGAGGGCATGTCGATGGTGGTTTCCGCCATCCACCGGCGCGGAAACGCCGACTCGACGCGCAGATGGCTCGACACCCTGGACGGCCGGGCGAGCGACGGAGCCGTCCTCGTCACCACGGACCTCGACTCGTTCCTTCATGCCGAGCTGCAGCGCCTCAACCTGCCCGCCGTCGTGGTCGATCCCGCCGGCGTCCCCGATCTTGAGGTCCCCACCATCGGCGCGACCAACTGGACCGGAGCGGTCACCGCAACCGAGCACCTCATTCAGCAGAACCACCGCCGCATCGGTTTCGTGGCCGGCAGGCCCGGACTGTGGTGCAGCCGGGCGCGCCTTGACGGCTACCGCGCCGGACTCGACGCCGCCGGAATCATCTTCGATCCGGCACTGGTCATCGAGGGAGATTTCGACTATTCCTCCGGCTTCGCCGCCGGGACGGAGCTCCTCGCGTCCGCCGCGCCGCCGACAGCAATTTTTGCCGCAAGCGACCAGATGGCGCTTGGCGTCTATGAGGCCGCCCGGCAGAGAGGCCTGCGCATCCCCGACGACCTCAGTGTCGTGGGCTTCGACGACCTCCCCGAGGCCGGCTGGGCCTCACCGCCTCTGACGACGGTCCGCCAGCCCCTGTCGGACATGGGATCACTGGCGGCGCGGACGCTGGTGCGGCTGATCCGCGGCGAGGCGGTGGAAAGTCCGCGCATAGAGATGTCCACACGGCTTATCTCCAGATCAAGCGTCCGGGCAGTGGGCACCTGAGCCGGGGCCGCCAACCCCGCGGCCCACTGCTGTTCCCGTGCGCTGGCGGCGCACCGACGGACGCATCCCGTAAAAATCGCTTGACTCCTGGCGTAAACCTAATATGTTTATAACGACAACATATTGGTCACACCCCCTGGAGCACTCAATGGCGATCGAGCCCACCCGCGATGACAAATTCTCCTTCGGACTCTGGACGGTGGGCTGGGAAGCCCAGGACCAGTTCGGATCCGCGACCCGGCCGCCGCTCGACGTTGTGGAAGCCGTCAAACAGCTCAGCGACCTCGGCGCGTACGGCATCACCTTCCACGACGACGATCTCTTCCCCTTCGGCTCAAGCGCCGGCGAGCGCCGGGCGCAGATCGATCGGCTCAAGGCCGCCCTCGAAGCCACCGGCCTGATCGTCCCCATGGTCACGACCAACCTGTTCAGCCACCCCGTCTTTAAGGACGGGGGCTTCACCAGCAATGACCGCGGCGTCCGCCGCTTCGCTCTGCGCAAGGTACTGGACAACATCGACCTCGCCGCCGAACTCGGCGCCAAGACGTTCGTCATGTGGGGCGGGCGCGAAGGCAGCGAGTACGACGCCGCCAAGGACATCCGCGGTGCGCTTGAGCGCTACCGTGAGGCCGTGAACCTGCTCGGCGACTACGTCACGGACAAGGGCTACGACATCCGCTTCGCCATCGAGCCCAAGCCCAATGAGCCGCGCGGCGACATCCTCCTCCCCACCCTGGGCCACGCAATGGCCTTCATCGAGACGCTGGAGCGTCCCGAGCTCGTGGGCATCAACCCGGAAACGGGCCACGAGCAGATGGCCGGGCTGAACTTCACCCACGGCATCGCCCAGGCGCTGTACCAGGGCAAGCTGTTCCACATCGACCTCAACGGCCAGCGCAGCATCAAGTTCGATCAGGACCTTGTCTTCGGCCACGGCGACCTGCAGAACGCCTTCTCCCTTGTTGAT
>NZ_CADCTE010000054.1:7554-14361 GCF_902805515.1 uncultured Arthrobacter sp.
CACACCTACCTGCTGCTCAAGGAAAGGGCTGCCGCGTTCCGCGCGGACCCCGAGGTCCAGGCTGCGCTTGCCGCGTCACGGGTATCGGAGATCAGTGAACCGACGTTGAACCCCGGGGAGGGCTACGAGGCGCTGCGGGCGGACCGCTCGGCTTATGAGGAGTTCGACGCCGACGCCTACTTCAACGGCAAGGGCTTCGGATTCGTGAAGCTTCAGCAGCTCTTCATCGAGCACCTGCTCGGAGCCCGCTGAGCCATGGCCCTCGTTGCAGGCGTCGATTCGTCCACCCAGAGCTGCAAGGTCGTCGTCGTAGACATCGAAACCGGGGCCGAAGTCCGCAGCGGCCGTGCCCTCCATCCGGAGGGCACCGAGGTCCACCCGGAGGCGTGGTGGCGGGCCCTGCGGTCCGCCCTGGACGCGGCGGACGGACTGGGGGACGACGTCGAGGCCCTCTCGGTCGCGGGCCAGCAGCACGGAATGGTGCTGCTGGGCCGCGACGGCAGGGTCCTGCGTCCGGCGCTGCTCTGGAATGACACCCGGTCCGCCGGAGCCGCAGAGGCGCTCATCGACGAGGTGGGCCTCGAAGAACTGGTGGGCCGGACGGGCCTGGCGCCGGTTGCGTCCTTCACCAGCACCAAGGTGCGGTGGGTGCGTGACGCCGAGCCGGGCCTCGTGCCGGAGATCGCCGCCGTCGCCCTCCCCCACGACTGGCTGACCTGGCGGCTGCGCGGCTACGGCCCCGCGGGCGAGTCGCCACTCGGCCCGGTCCTCGAGGAACTGGTGACCGACCGCTCCGACGCCAGCGGCACCGGCTACTGGAACCCGGCGACGGGCGCCTACGACGTCGACCTGTTTCAACAGGTCCTCGGCCGTCCGGCGCGTGAAGCGGCCGGTGCGGGAGCAGATACGGAAGAAGGAGCGCCGGGCGTTTCCGCCGAGGTACTCCTCCCCCGGGTCCTTGCACCGGAAGCCTCGGCGGGCATGGTGCACCCTTCGTACCTCCCGGCTCCGCACGGACGCATCCTCCTCGGAGCCGGTGCGGGCGACAACGCGGGAGCGGCCCTTGGGCTGGGGGCCGAGGAGGGCGACGTCGTCGTGTCCCTCGGCACCAGCGGGACCGTCTTCGCCGTCGCGCCGGAGCCGGTTGCGGACGCCTCCGGCACCGTTGCGGGGTTCGCCGACGCGGGCGGATTGTTCCTTCCCCTCGTGGCGACCCTCAATGCGGCCCGCGTGCTGTCCTCTGTGGCGGGCATCCTCGGGGTGGACCATGACGGGTTTGCGGCACTTGCAGCGGAGGCCGCCCCGGGGTCGGGCGGGGTGGTCCTGGTTCCGTACTTCGAGGGCGAGCGCACCCCCAATCTCCCGACGGCGAAAGCCAGCTTCCACAATCTCAGCATCGCCTCGAGCACCCGGAGCAACCTCGCCCGGGCAGCGGTGGAGGGCATGCTGTGTGGACTGGCCGACGCGCTCGACGCCGTGCGCGCCGCCGGCGTCTCGCCCCGGCAGATGCTGCTGATCGGCGGAGCGGCACAAAACACCGCTGTGCAGCAGGTGGCGGCCCAGGTGTTCGACCTGCCGGTGCGGGTGCCGGCCCCCGGCGAGTACGTTGCCCGGGGTGCGGCGGTCCAGGCGGCGTGGGCCCTGGCCGGTTCCAAGCCGCACTGGCCCGTGGACACGGTGCAGGACCGGGAGTCCGACCACCGGCCGCACATCCGTGAGCAGTACCGCGCCGCCGTCGGCACTGTGGTGTTCCAGCCGGTGATGGCCTAGCCGTCCGACCGGACGACAAACCGGGCAGAATGAGGCACCACCCTCCGGAGGGTGGTGCCTCTTCCGTTTGCTGCCTCATTCTGGTGGGACCAGTCCGGTCGGGCCGGGCTTCCAGCCGTCTCTGTGGAGGCCGCCGCGTCCCGGCCGCTGCGGGCGCCGGGTCTCCCCGGTGCCGGGCTCTACGTGCCGGGTCCTGCGGCGGGCTCTGGGCTCTGCGGCGCCGGGCACTGGGCTTCTGCGGCGCCGGGCACTGCGGGCCCTTCCAGGGGAGTGCCGCCCCGGGCAGCAGACAGCCCGCTCCCGGCCTGACCGGAAGCGGGCTGTTTAGTCCCGGAGCGCCTTGGGGGTCAGAGCGCCTCAACTCGGACAGGGCAGTGCAGCCGCCGCGTGTGGTCGACCGTTCGGATCTCCCCCGTCAAGGCGAGAGGCGCCGTGAGGCGGATGTCGCTGCTTGAGGCGCCGAGGCGCAGCTCGAGCCCTCCCGGCTCGACGATGCGCAGCCCGTCCCGCCCGGTGAAGGACGTGACATCGGCGGGGACGGTGAAACTCACCCGCGCCGAGCCCTGCGCCGGAAGGGGAACCCGGGCATAGGCGATCAGCCGCTGGACCGGCCGCACGACGGACGCCACCGGATCGTGGAGGTAGAGCTGGACCACCTCCACGCCGTCGCGCTCCCCCGTATTGGCGACCGTCAGGCTCAGGGTGACCTCGCCGTCCGTCGGCGCGGTCTCCGCGGTCGTCTCAAGATCCTTCCAGGAGAACCGGGTGTAACTGAGCCCGTGGCCGAACCCGAACGCCGCCGTCGGGTCGATATTGGAGACGCCGTTCGCCTGGGCCAGCGGAGCTGCAAGATAGGTTGACGGCTGGGCCCCCGGTGTCCCCGGGATACTGACGGGCAGGCGTCCGCTCGGGTTGATCCGCCCGCTCAGCACACCTGCGACCGCCGCTGCGCCTTCCTCTCCCGGGAAGAACCCCTGCACGATGGCCGCGGCGCCGGCTGCGGCGGTGCCGAGGGCGTAGGGGCGCCCGGTCAGCAGCACGGCGACGACCGGCTTGCCGGTCGCGATCAGTTCATCGAGCAGCTGCTGCTGCACACCGGGAAGGGCCAGGGACTCCACGTCGCAGCCCTCACCGCTGGTGCCTCGGCCGAACAGGCCTGCCCGGTCGCCGAGGACGGCGACAACGACATCGGCTCCCGCGGCGACGGCGAGGGCCTCACCGAATCCGGTGGTGGCGGTGCCGTCGATGGTGCAGCCGGCCGCCACCGTGATGTCGCTGTCGCCGAATTCCCGGCGGAGGGCGTCGGCGACCGTGGGGATGGACAGGCCCACTTCAACATTGGGATGCTGCTCCCCAACATGGGCCGGGAAGGAGTAGCAGCCGAGGAAGGCACGGTGCGTGTCGGCGTTGGGGCCGATCACCGCGATCCGGGGCGCCCGGGTGAGCGGCAGGATGCCGTCGTTGCGCACCAGGACGATCGACTGTTCCGCGAGGCTGCTGGCGATCTCCCGGTTCTCCGGGCTGTCGAGGTCGATGACGGGTGCGGCGGAGGCGGTGCCGGCGAGGGGGGCAGGGCCGGCGAGCGCCGTCGGTATGGGCGACCAGTCCGGGTCGAGCAGGCCCAGGTCCAGTTTCTGCCGCAGGACCCGCCGCAGTGCGCGGTCCACGAGGTCACCGCCCAGCCGGCCGCCCTCGATCTCACCGATCAGGTGCTCCCCGAAGGTGTGCACCGTGGGCAGTTCGACGTCGACGCCTGCGACGAGGGCCGCCGCCGCCGCTTCGCCGAGCGTCCCCGCTACCCGGTGGAGCTCCTTGAGGAAGGCAATCCCAAAGTAGTCCGCCACCACTGTTCCGTCGAATCCCCAGGTGTCCCGCAGGAGTGTCGTGAGCAGGGAGGTGTCGGCCGCGGTCGGCAGACCGTCGATGTCAGTGTACGCGTGCATGACCGAGCGCACCCCGGATTCGCGGATAGCCATCTCGAACGGTGGCAGGAGGACGTCCGCCCGCTCACGTTCGCCGACCGAGACCGGCGCGAGGTTACGGCCGGCCTTGGAGGCCGAATAACCCACGAAGTGCTTGAGCGTCGCGACGATCCCGGCACTTTCGAGGCCCTGCACGTACGCCGTCGCGATGGTCCCGATCAGGTAGGGGTCCTCGCCGATGGTCTCTTCGACCCGCCCCCAGCGGGCGTCGCGCACGACGTCGAGCACCGGGGCGAGGCCCTGATGGACTCCCACCGAACGCAGGTCCGCGCCGATGGCCGAGGACATGGTGCGCACCAGCCCGGGGTTGAAGGTCGCACCCCAGGCCAGGGGTACGGGGTAGGCGGTGGCCTTCCATGCGGCGAAGCCCGCCAGGCACTCCTCGTGGACGAGCGCGGGGATGCCGAAGCGGTTGGCCGCGGCGATCCGCTCCTGGGTGCGCTGCAGCGACAGGGCGCCAAGGCCCGGTTCCACGGGAGCCGTGCCGAAGGGCCGGGTCAGCTGCCCCAGCCCGTGGGGCAGGAGCTCGTCGAGGTCGACGGCCTCGTTCATCTCGTGCTGGTGGGGTGCCACTTCCCCGCCCTCGGTATTGGCGCCCACCCAGACTCCGACGAGCTGGGCGACCTTCTCCCGGAGGGTCATGGCCCGGATCAGGGCGTCGACCCGTTCCTCCGGGGTTACCGCGGGATCCCGCCAGGGGGCATCGTTGAGTGTTGTTTCAGTCATGGCTACTTTCCGCCAGCGCCCATGAGGCCCTGGACAAGTGCGCGGCGCGCGAACAGGTAGACGAGCAGGACGGGGACCATTGAGAGGGTCACTGCGGCGAGCAGGCCGGGAATGTTGATGCCGTACTGGGTCTGGAAGTTGAATAGGCCGAGGGTCACCACGCGGGTGTCCTCGGACTGGGTGAGGATCAGGGGGAAGAGGAATCCGTTCCAGGCCTGGAGCGCCGAGAAGACGGCGATGGTGGAGAGGCCGCCCTTGGACAGCGGCAGGACCAGCCGGAAAAAGGCCCGCGCAGGGCTCGCCCCGTCCATGGCCATGGCCTCGTACAGCTCGCCGGTGATGTCGCGCATCGTGCCGCTGAGGATGAGCGTGCAGATGGGCAGCGCGAAGGCCGCTGTGGGCAGGATGACGCCGATCAGGTTGTCGTACAGCCCCACCGCATTGATCAGGTAGAACACCGGCACGATCACCGCCTGGGCGGGAATGGCAAGGCCCAGCAGGAAGAAGCGGAAGACGAACGACGCCGCCCTGCTCTGGCTGCGCACAATCGCGTAGCTGAGCGGCGGCACCAGCAGCAGGACGATCGCGACGACGCCCACCGTCACGGCAACGGTATTCAGGAAGTACCGGCCGAAGCCGCTGGTGATGGCGTCCGCGTAGTTCTGCAGCGTGAAGCTGGTCGGGAAGGACAACGGGCCGTTGTCCCCGAACTCGGCACGGGTCTGGAAGGTGCCCGAGACCATCACGTACAGCGGGATCGCCACGACCAGCAGCCAGAGGAAGGAGCCGGCTCCGGCGAGGTAATTGGGGCGGGGCTTCATTACAGTCCTTCCAGCGAGCTGTTCATCTTGTCGTAGCCGGAGACCTTGACCACCACGAGGGAAATCGCGGTGGCAACGACGACGAGCACCAGGGCGATCGCGCTGCCGACACCGAAGTCGAAGCTCTGGAACGCCTCCTGGTACATGTAGAAGGCGGTGATGGTGGTGTCCGTGCCCGGGCCTCCGTTGGTGAGGATCAGCACGGTCTCGAAGGTCGTGAGGCCGCCGACCACCATCAGGATGATCGAGGTGATGGCGGTGTTCCGCAGCTGCGGAAGGGTGATCGCGAAGAACTGGCGCGCCATGCCGGCGCCGTCGATCGCCGCCGCCTGGTACAGCACGGGCGGGATGCCGCGCGCCGCACCCTGGTAGATGAGGGTGTGGAAGGGCGTGAACTGCCACATTCCCACGAAGATGAGGACCCCGATGGCCCCGGACTGGGTGCCCAGCAGGTTGCCGTCACCGAAGAGCCATGAGAGCTGGCCTGGGATACCGAAGTTTGGATCCAGGAGGGCCCGCCACAGGACCGAGATCGCCGCCGAGGAGAGCAGCAGCGGCACGAAGTAGATGGCGCTGAGCACCGCCCGGTTGCGCTGGTTGCCGGCTGCCCAGACGCCCAGCAGGATGCTGAGCGGCGTCTGGGTGACCACGCCGAGGACGATGAAGAGGAGGCTGAGCCAGAGGCTCTTGAGCATCACGGGATCGGCGATCAGCGTCTCCCAGTTCTCCAGCCCCACGAACCGGGGGTCACCGAGCCCGCTCCACGAAGTGAAGGACAGGACCGCCACGGCCGCGAGCGGCACCAGGGCGAAGAGGGCGAAAAAGATGGTGGCAGGCAGCGCCCAGGCGAAGCCCGGACGGCCCACGGAGGAAGCGCCGGAGCGGGCCGGGCGGCTCACGGTGGAGCCGCCCGGCGCCGGCCGCCTGCCGGTAGCAAGCATTGTCATGGCGTGACCTACAGACCCTGCATGGCCTTGATGAAGCCGTCTTCATCAATGTCGCCGCTGAAGAACTGCGACACGGCGTTGTGGATCGTCACGGTCGCCTCCGGCGGGTAGGCCTGGTCCCAGGAGAGCTGGAAGTGCGGCGCGTCCTTCACCAGGTCGAACTGGTACTTGGCGTACTCGGGATCGGCTGCCTCGCCGAGGAACTTCTCGGTGTTCGTGGTGGTGGGCAGGTTGCCGATGGCGACCTGCTCCTTCACGAATTCGTCGGAGTACATCAGCTTGAGGAACTCGGCGGCTTCCTCGGGGTACCGGGTGTCCTTGTGGATGGAGTAGAAGTTGTTGGTGTTGCCCGCGAGGTTGTCCGGGTCTCCTTCACCCCCCTCAATGGCGGGGAACTCGCTGTAGCCAAGGACCTCCTCGGCGAAGGCCGGGTCCGCGTCCTGTTGGGTGGCGTATTCCCACGAGCCCATCAGTTCGAATCCTGCACGGCCGCTGGCCAGCAGGGCGGGGGAACCGCCGTCGGTGAACTTGACGGAGTCGAAGTTGGTGCCGAAGGCTCCG
>NZ_CADCTE010000055.1 GCF_902805515.1 uncultured Arthrobacter sp.
CGGCGCCGCGGCGCACCGCCGTGGGCGGCAGGGCAGCCGCGGGCGGCCCGCCGGGCCGGGCTGCCCGGCCGTGCCGGACGCGCCAAGCTCCCCCCGGCCCGGCGCGGACTGGCCATCGGCATTGACGTCGGCGGGACCAAGGTCGCGGCCGGCGTCGTCGACGGCGCCGGCCGCCTCCTCGCGCAGGCCCGCCGGTCCACCCCGGGCAGCGATGCCCGGGAGGTCGAGGCCGTCATCGTCGACCTCGTGGCCGAACTGGGCCGGGGACGCAGGATCCGCTCCATCGGCATCGGCGCCGCCGGCTGGATGGACCTCTCCAACGGGACGGTGCTTTTCAGCCCCCATTTGGCGTGGCGGAACGAGCCGCTGCGGAGCAACCTCGAGAAGCTGCTCCGGCGGCGGGTGACCGTCGTCAACGACGCCGACGCGGCCGCCTGGGCGGAGTGGCGGTTCGGCGCCGGCCGCGGTGAGCCCCGGCTGGTGTGCGTGACCCTGGGGACCGGCATCGGCGGGGCGATGATCCTCGACGGGCGGGTGGAGCGCGGCCGCTACGGGGTGGCCGGGGAGTTCGGGCACCAGGTCATCGTGCCGGGCGGCCACCGCTGCGAGTGCGGCAACCGGGGGTGCTGGGAGCAGTACGCGTCGGGCAACGCGCTGGGCCGGGAGGCACGGGAACTGGCGGCGGCCAACTCGCCCGTGGCGCAGTCGCTCCTGGCGGCAGTCGACGGGAATGTCCAGGCGATCACCGGGGCGCTGGTGACCCGGCTTGCCCTCGACGGGGATCCTGCCTGCCAGGAACTGGTCGAGGAGGTGGGACAGTGGCTCGGGCTGGGACTTGCCAACCTCGCGGCGGCCCTGGACCCGGGCACCTTCGTCATCGGCGGCGGCCTCAGCGACGCCGGCGGGCTCCTCCTCGAACCGGCCCGCCGGGCCTTCGCCCGCAACCTTACCGGGCGGGGCTTCCGGCCCGCCGCCGCCATCGAGGCGGCCGCCCTGGGGCCGTCGGCCGGCCTGATCGGGGCCGCGGACCTCTCCCGCTCGCTGGCCCGCGGCCGCTAGGAAGCCTCCCGCGGCGGGGGAGCAGGATCAGACTTCGGCGCCGTCGTCGTCGTAGTCGCGCTGACGCGGCAGGCGCAGGACCAGGAACACCACGCCGGCCAGGAAGCCGGCGAGCACGCCCAGGGTCACCGCCGTCGGCGCGTCCCGCCAGAACATCGCGAAGAGCAGCAGCAGGACAGGCCCGCCCGCCGCGCCGAGCCAGGCCAGCACCACCAGGGGGTCGCCCATGCCGAGCGGAGGAGGTTCAGGGGGCTCGTATCCCGCCCCGCCGTCGCCCTCGTCGTCCTCGGGTTCCTCGTAGTCCCTCGGGCCGGCCGGACGCAGCGGCTGGTTCCTGAAAATCGCTTCGACGCGGTCCCGGTCGCTGGGCTCCGGGTCGTCGGATTCCCCGGTCTCAGGGTTACCGGGGGTGCTTTCCAACCGTGCCACGAGGTCCCGCCAGACGGCGTCGTCGGTGGACTCATTCGGCTCTCGGGGGGTCATACGCTGGTACCTGCGCTCACGTGCCTGATGAAGTCCGCGGACCGGTCAAAGATGAAGGGTGCATCATGGTCCATCGTGGCCACATGGTAGCTGTTCGTCAACCGGATAATCTCAAGGTCGGCGCTGCCCAGGTACCGCCGCAGCACCTCGATGCTGGTTTCGGGAACCACCGGGTCGACGTCCGACCGGAACACGAGGGTCGGTGCCGTGACCTTCGGCAGCAGGGCCGTCGTATTGCGGAACAGCCCGGCCAGCTGGTGCACGGCGGCGACCGGGGTCCGCAGGTAGGCGCCCTCGTCCTGGCCCTCGAGCCGGATGCTGTTGCCGATCGCCGGAACGGAGCGCATCACGTACTTGAGGAACCCCGCGTACCGGGCGCGCGGATCCGCGAAGGTCAGCCCGGGATTGACGACGACCACCCCCGCGACGTCGTGCTGGGCAGCCAGGCGCAGGGCAAGCGCACCTCCCATGGAAAGCCCCGCGGCGACAATCCTGTCGGTGCTTCGAGCCAGGTCCTCGTAGGCCCCTTCGTACTCGCCGTACCAGGCCCGCCAGGGCGTGCGTGCCAGTTCCTCCCAGGAGGTGCCGTGCCCGGGCAGCAGCGGCAGCCGGACCGAGAAGCCCTGCCCCGCAAGGTGTTCCGCCCACGCCCGGACGCTCACCGGCGATCCGGTGAAGCCATGGCTGAGCAGCACCCCGGTCCGGGCCGCCTCTCCCGTGCCGTCCTGGGAATAGGCAACCGCCCCGGGAATCGATGTCATGGGTCAATGGTCGCACCCGTTCACCGCGCCGTACCAGCCGACGGGATCCTTAGAGTAATGTCACAAAAGGAAAAAGCGTGCCGCCCGGCGGGAGCCGGACGGTCCCTGCAGGGAAGGCTGGCAGCGTGTTCTATTGGGTCATGAAGAGGATCATCGTCGGTCCGATTCTGAGAGTGCTCTTCCGGCCCTGGGTCAAGGGCCTTGACAACATTCCCGCGGAGGGGCCGGCCGTCCTCGTCAGCAACCACCTTTCCTTCTCCGACTCGATCTTCCTCCCCGTCGCGGTGCCCCGGCCCGTGGTGTTCCTGGCGAAATCGGAATACTTCAACGGCAAGGGCCTCAAGGGCAGGCTGACCGCCATGTTCTTCCGGCTCTCGAACCAGCTCCCGATGGACCGCTCCGGCGGCGCAGCGTCTTCCTCCTCCCTGACGGCCGGCATGGACATCCTCAACGGCGGAGGCCTCCTTGGCATCTACCCCGAGGGCACCCGCAGCCCCGACGGTCGCCTCTACCGCGGCAAGACCGGCGTCGCCAAGCTGGTCCTGGCCACCGGGGTTCCCGTCATTCCCGTCGCGATGATCGGCACCGACAAGGTCCAGCCCATCGGGCGGCGGATCCCGAATATCCGCAGGGTCGGTATCATCGTGGGGGAGCCCCTCGACTTCAGCCGGTACCACGGCATGGCCGATGACCGGTTCATCCAGCGCTCGGTCACCGACGAGATCATGTACGAACTGATGCGCCTCTCGGGTCAGGAGTACGTCGACGCCTACGCCAGCAGCGTCAAGGAGAAGCTGGCAGCGGAGAAGGCCGCCGGCAGGAAGCACCACCGCCCGGGTGCGGACACCCGCCGGGCCGCGGTGCGCATGCCGCCGCCGGAGGCTCCGCAGGCACCGGCACCCGGGGCCGTGACCGAAGTGGGCAAGGCCCAGCCGCCCAAGGGGCGGAAAAAGGACACCGCCTGAGGCGCTTTTCCCGCCCATCGGCGGGGCAGTGGGCCGAAAGTGGCCTATGTGACACAGCCGGGCGGTTACGTGACGGGCGGCGACAAACCGCGGCGTCGAAGCCATTAGGCTTGAGGGGTGACCGATACTGCAGCCTCAGCGTTATTGCCTCCTTTTCCGCTCCCCGCCGCCGGTACAGCAGGGCTCGACCACTGGCGGAGCCTTCCCATTTCGCAGCAGCCCCAGTGGCAGGACCCCGCGGTCCACACCTCCTCACTCAGGGAGCTCTCGTCGCTGCCCCCGCTGGTATTCGCCGGTGAAGTGGATGTCCTGAGGGAACGGCTGGCCGCGGCGGCCCAGGGCAAGGCGTTCCTGCTCCAGGGCGGCGACTGCGCCGAAACCTTCGAGGGCGCAACCGCCGACCGGATCAGCGCCCGGGTCAAGACGATCCTCCAGATGGCCGTGGTCCTCACCTATGGTGCGTCCCTGCCGGTGATCAAGATGGGGCGGATGGCCGGCCAGTTCGCCAAGCCCCGTTCCTCGAACGACGAGACCCGCGACGGCGTCACCCTTCCCGCGTACCGCGGCGACATGGTCAACGGCTACGACTTCACCCCCGAGAGCCGCGGCCACGACGCCTCCCGCATGGTCAAGGCGTACCACACCTCCGCCTCCACCCTGAACCTGATCCGGGCGTTCACCCAGGGCGGGTTCGCCGACCTGCGCCTGGTGCACCACTGGAACAAGGGCTTCACCGCCAATCCGGCGCACTCGCGCTACGAGTCGCTCGCCCGGGAGATCGACAGGGCGGTGCGCTTCATGGACGCCTGCGGTGCCGACTTCGAAGCGCTGAAGCGGGTCGAGTTCTTCGCCAGCCACGAGGCGCTCCTGCTCGACTACGAGCGGGCGCTCACCCGCATCGACTCACGCACCAACCTGCCCTACGACACCTCGGCGCATTTCCTCTGGATCGGGGAGCGGACGCGCGACCTCGACGGCGCTCATGTCGACTTCCTCTCCCGGGTCCGCAATCCCATCGGGGTGAAGCTTGGCCCCACCACCTCCGGTGACGACGCGCTCGCCCTCATCGACAAGCTCGATCCCAACCGCGAGCCCGGCCGCCTGACGTTCATCACCCGGATGGGCGCCCGGAACATCCGCGAGAAACTGCCCCAGCTCGTCGAAAAGGTCACGGCCTCCGGCGCGCAGGTTCTGTGGGTGACGGACCCGATGCACGGGAACACGGTGACCTCGCCGAACGGGTACAAGACCCGGAACTTCGACGACGTCATGGATGAGGTGCGCGGCTTCTTCGAGGTCCACAAGGCCCTGGGGACGTTCCCCGGTGGACTGCATGTCGAGATGACCGGCGACGACGTCGCCGAGTGCCTCGGCGGGGCTGACCCGGTGGACCAGGAATCCTTCCTCGAGCGCTACGAATCCGTGTGCGACCCGCGGCTGAATCACATGCAGTCGCTCGAGATGGCCTTCCTCGTCGCCGGAGCGCTCTCCAAGAACTGATTCGCTTCGCACCCGGACGCCGCGGGACTGGACAGCCCGGCCCCCACGGGAACGCCGCCGCCGGGCTGGCTGATCCCCAGCAGCCAGCCCGCGGCCGCGGCCAGGAAGGCCAGCAGGAGCAGCAGCAGAACCAGCACGGCCTGCCACTGCGCCGCGCGCCGGGTGCGCAGCCGCCTCACCGGCCGCTGCGCGGCGCGCGCCTGGCTGCGCTGCTGGGACCGGCTCACTTTCGGGGCAGGCTGCACGGGATGCCGCTGCGGAGGCTGGGACTGCGGCGGATGGACCTGGACGGGATGAGGCTGGATGCGAGGCTGGACGGCTGGAGGCGGAGCGGCGCCCGGCCGGTGCGTCTCGCCGGGGACGCGGGTGGCATTGCCGCCGCCCGGGCCGGCCGGCCGCACCTGGGGCTCCGGCGGAAAAATTCGGGTCGTGGCGTTCCGGCTGCCCGGAGAGGTTGGCAGGACCGCCGTCGGAGAGTCCGCCGGTTCGAATGGAACCGCGGTCGCTCCGGAGCGCCCGTGACCGATTACTTCGGTGGGACTGCCACCCTGGGTGCCGGTGCTGATCACCTCGGTGGGACTGCCACCCTGGGTGCCGGTGCTGATTCCATCGGTGAGGCTGCCGACGCCCACTACTTCAGTAGGGTTCCCGATGCCCATTACTTCGGTGGGGCTGCCGGTGCCGATTACTTCGGTAGGGCTGCCTGCGGGGGCGCCGAGCACCACGGTCGCACCGCCGCCGTCGGGCAGGCCGCCGGTCCCCGGTGAGCCGGCGTTCACGGCTCCGCGGTCCACGCGCCGAACCGGTGACGGCGGGCAGTAGTCAAGGTCGGCGCCCGTGAGCGTCGTGCGGACGTGGCGGAGCTCGCCGAGCAGGGCGGTGGCGTCGACAGGCCGGTCCTCGGGATCCCGGGAGGTGCACCACTGCACCAGCTCGTCGATGTCCTCGGCCAGCCCCGGCAGGAACTTCGATGCCGCCGGGACATGTTCGTAGGCGTGCTGGAAGGCGATCTGGACCGGAGCATCGCCGGTGAAGGGCTGCCGTCCCGTCAGGAGTTCAAAGAGCATGATGCCCGCAGAGTAGACGTCGCTGCGGGCGTCGGCCGGCGAGCCGGTGACAAGTTCGGGCGGGAGGTAGGCCGCGGTGCCGACGAGCGTCGCGGTGCCGGTGCTCGCGCTGACGGCGCGCGCGAGCCCGAAGTCGGCGATCTTGATCTGCCCGTTGCTGGACAGGAGCACATTTTCGGGTTTGACGTCACGGTGCACCAGCCCCGCCTCATGGGCGGCGGCGAGGCCCTCGATGACTGGGTCGATCAGGGCGAGGGCCAGCCGGGGGGTGAGCTGTCCGCGTTCGCGGATCAGATCCCGCAGGGTGCGTCCGGGAACGTACTCCATCACGAGATAGGCGGTGCTGCGTTCGGCCGTCTCGTCGACGCCCTGGTCAAGGACACCCACGACGTGCGGGTGGGAGAGACGGGCGGCCGACTTCGCTTCCTGCTCGAACCGGTCCAGGAAGGTGCGGTCTTCGGCGAGGTGCGTGAACAGGACCTTCAACGCCACCCTGCGGTCCAGCCGGCGGTCGAGCGCAAGGTAGACCGTGGACATTCCGCCGCGCGCGATGCGCGACTCCACGAGGTAGCGCCCATCGACAAGCTCGCCGATCAGGGGGTCGTTCAGCCGTTGGTGCACCTATTGATACTAAGTCCTGGCTGCGGTGGAGGGCAGGATCAACACCCGACCCTGCCCTCCACCGTTCCTACCGGAAGTTCTTCTGGTGGGCCTTGATGGCGGCGACATAGTTCTTGGTGTCGCTGAACATGCCGTGGGTCTTCACGGAGTACGCGCCCTGGTAGTAGGACGCGATTGCGATGTCCTGCGAGGGGCTCGTGGCGAGCAGCGAGCGGATGATCGCCACACCGGCCGTCACGTTGTCCTGCGGGTTGAGGAGGTTGAGTTTGCGTCCGACCAGGTCGCTGGCCCACTGCCCGGACATCGGGATGACCTGCATGGTGCCGATGGCGTTGGCGGGGGAGACCGCGCGCTGGTTGAAGCCGGACTCCTGGTACGCGAAGGCCATCGCGAGGCTGGGATCGACACCCATCGACCGTGCGGTGTTCGCCACGATCGTGCGCATCTCGGCCGGGCTCGGGACCGGCAGCGAGTTGAGGATCTGCTTGTTGCGGTTCGCGTCCGCGACGACGGCCTGGGGGTAGGTGACCCCGAGGAAGGTCGAGGGGACAAGGTTCGTCGGGGGCGGCGTCGTGGGTGAGCCACCGTTGCCGGTGGGAATCGTGAGCTTCTTGCCGGGGTAGATCACCGTCGAGGCCTGCAGGTTGTTCGCCTGGAGCAGCGCGGCAAGGCTGACGCCGTGGCGGGCTGCGATGGCACCCAGGGTGTCCCCGGCCTTGATCGTGTAGCTTCCGGCGGGCGCGGCGGGCGCGGTGGGTGCGGACGGTGCGGCGGGCGTGGACGGAGCCGCAGGGGCGGCCGGCTTTCCGCCGAGGACCAGTTTCTGGCCCGGGTAGATGACCGAGCTCAACGAAAGGTTGTTGGCCCTGAGTACGCTGTCGAGGCTGACGCCGTGGCGGGCTGCGATGGCACCCAGGGTGTCACCGGGCTTGACGACGTAGCTGCCGGCAGGGGCGGCGGGAGCGGCGGGAGCGGGCTTGGCCGGAGCGGGTGCCGACGGCTTGACTGCCGCCTGTCCGCCGATGGCGATCTTCTGTCCCGGGTAGATGATCGAGGTCGCCGAGAGGTTGTTGGCCTTGAGCACGCTGTCGAGGCTGACGCCGTGCCGGGCGGCGATGGCGCCGAGGGTGTCACCGGGCTTGACGACGTAGCTGCCGGTGGTCTGGGTGCGGACCGCGCCAGGGGCGGCGGGCGCAGGGGTGGACCCGGCCACCAGCCGGATCTTCTGCCCCGGGTAGATCACGGTGGTGGAGCTCATCCGGTTGAGCTTGAGCAGGGCGCCGAGCTCGATCCCGTGCTTGCGGGCGATGGCACCCATGGTGTCGCCGGCCTTGATCGTGTAGGCCGCCGGCGTTGAAACGGCAGGAACCTTCAGGGCGGGAACCTGGGCGGGAACCTCGGCGGCCGGAATGAGGGCGCGGGCAGGGGAGGCCTGCACGGCGGGGACCTGGTGCCGCACCGAGGTGGCAGGGGAGGGCTGGTGGGCCGCTGCTGATTCGGCCAGCGCCACCGAGGACAGGATGACGGCCGGGATGGCGGCCGTGGACACGGCCAGGTTCCGCCGCCGGGAGGAGGAGGTGCCTGCGGCGCGCCGGGAGGCTCCGCTCAGGGGTGTAGACGGTGGCTGGGCAGTCATGGGCAGTTCCTCATCTATGGGCGGCCGGAGCCGCACGGTCGTCGGACCGCCGGGAGCAATCGTTCTCCTGTCCCGGCAGACCAAGGTGCAAATGTTAAGCAATGGGTCTTCTGTGACTCCAGTTACATGTGTGACTGTAGTGAATGTACACGATGGCGGACCTATCACAACAGGTGGGAACTCCAGATCAGGAGCCCGTACGGCGTGTCGGTTCCCCTGCAGGCGGCGGGTAGAGCGCGTGTGCCGGGTCGTGGCACCCTTAGAAGGTGACTGAAATCGAAGAACTTGTGCCCCACTGGAGAAATCTCCCGGAGGTCGCCGAACTGCTTGGCGTCCCCATCACGAAGGTCCACGCGCTGCTCGATGAGCGCGCACTGGTCGCCCTGAGGATCACCGACCGGAGGATCCGGAGTGTCCCTTCGGAATTCCTTGTCGACGGGGCGGTCCTCGACAGCCTCAAGGGCACCGTCGTGGTCCTCTCGGACTCCGGGTTCGAGGATGAGGAGATCATCCGCTGGCTCTACACCGAGGACGACTCGCTGCCGGGCCGTCCCATCGACGCCCTCCGCGAAGGCCGCAAGACCGAGATTCGGCGCCGGGCCCAGGCCGCAGCCTGGTAGGCAGCGGCTTGTAGATACCGCCCGGCGGACAGCGCCTCGTAGACGGTAGATGGCGCCGGGTAACAATTGTCCTGCGGGCGCCGGGTAGACAGCCGTCCTCCGGGCACCGGCCGGCGCGTACGCCGTGCGTCTGCAGGGTCCGCCCGGCGTAGGGGCCGGCGGTGGCGGATGGTTAGAAGGTCCGGGTCACTGCCGCTTCCGCAAGGAGCCCCAGGGCCGCCGCCGACACCTCATCGGTCTCAAGGACGCCAAGGGCGGCGAAGGCCTCGGCCGAACGGTCCTTGATCAGCTTCTCGGTATCCCGCAGGGCCCCGCTGGCGGTGATGAGTCCGCGCAGCCGGGCGACCCCTTCGTCGTCCAGCGCCGGATCGCCCAGCAGCGAGTTGAGCACGCCCTGGTCGTGCGGGCCGCTGCCGGCCAGGGCGCGGGCAATGAGGTAGGTCCGCTTGCCTTCCCGGAGATCGTCTCCGGCAGGCTTCCCGGTCACCGCCGGGTCGCCGAAGACCCCGAGGACGTCGTCGCGCAGCTGGAAGGCCTCGCCGAGCGGCAGCGCAAAGGCGGAGAACCGCGCCAGCGTGGCCGCGTCCGCCCCGGCCAGCGCGCCGCCGAGCATCACCGGGCGCTCGATCGAATACTTCGCCGATTTGTACCGGAGGATGTTGAGGGCACGATCGGCTGCGGTGGCCGGCGGCAGGTCCGGCCCCACTGCCTCCTCGAGGAGGTCGAGGTACTGGCCGGCCATCACCTCGGTGCGCATCCGGTTGAAGATGGCCCGCGCGGAGGACGCTCCGGCCCCGACGCACGCCCCGGTGAACAGCTCTTCGCTGAAGGCAAGGCACAGATCTCCGGCGAGGATCGCCGACGACGTACCGAAACGGTCGGCGTCGAGGTGCCATCCGGCGTCCAGGTGCTGCTGCCGGAACTGCCGGTGGATGCTGGGGGCCCCGCGGCGCGTCTCCGACCGGTCGATGACGTCGTCGTGCATCAGGGCCGCGGCCTGGAAGAACTCGAGCGCCGCTCCCGCCCTTGCCACCGGCTGCAGGTCGCCCGTTCCGCCGGCGGCACGCCAGCCCCAGAAGCAGAGAAGGGCGCGGATCCGTTTCCCCCCGGATGTCAGCCCGCGGATGGCGGACAGCAGTGACAGTGACTCGGGGGAGATGTTCGCGAGGATTTCCTCCTGCGCTGCGAGGAACGCTCCGGTTTCCTCGGACATGGACGAGAGGAAGGCGCCCTGGTCCCGGCGGACCGAGTCAGTGAGGCGGTTGTCCGGGTCGGCGGGTCGGGTGGCGGACTGCATGGATTCCCCGTACGGCTAGGCAGGCGTGAACGGATTCAACTCTAAACCCCCTCGGCCGGGCCCCCCAGCCGGGGCGGGGCCCGGCCTGCGGTGTCGGGGACCTCGGATACGATGGCTCCGTGGTGAACGGGACTCGGGACCAGCTGCCGGTCGGCGCGGAGTGCACCATCCTGCACATCGACATGGACGCCTTCTATGTATCGGTCGAACTGATGAGCCGGCCCGAACTCCGGGGCGTGCCGGTCATCGTCGGCAGCCCGTCGGGCCGGTCGGTCGTCCTGTCCGCCTCCTACGAAGCCCGCCGGTTCGGGGTCCGCTCCGCCATGCCGATGGCCGTGGCGATGCGGCGCTGCCCCGGAGCGGTGATCCTCGAACCCCACCACGACCGCTATGCGGAGGTGTCGGCGGCGGTGATGGAGATCTTCCGATCGGTCACCCCGCTGGTTGAACAGCTCAGCGTCGATGAGGCCTTCCTCGACGTCGCCGGAGCCACCCGCCGGCTGGGCCATCCCCGGGAGATCGGGGAGCAGATCCGCGCGGAGATCAGCAGGAGCCTCGGCATCACGGCGAGCGTGGGGGCGGCCACCACCAAATTCGTCGCAAAGATCGCCTCGACCCAGTCCAAGCCCGACGGGCTCCTGCTGGTGCCCGGCAGCGACACCGTCGCCTTCCTCCATGCCCAGCCGGTCTCCGTGCTGTGGGGAGTGGGCGCCAAGACCCAGGAGACCCTTGCCCGCCTGGGCATCCGGACGGTGGAGGACCTCGCCTCCACCCCGGTCTCGGCGCTCACCAAGCTCCTCGGCACCTCCGGCCGGCACGTCCACGAACTGGCCTGGGGGAGGGACCCGCGGAAGGTCGTCGTCTCCCGCGCGGAGAAGAGCATCGGGGCGGAGGAGACCTTCGCGCAGGATGTCACCGACACCGCGGTCCTGCACCGGGAACTCCTGCGGCTCGCCCACCGGACAGCCACCCGGCTGCGCGCGGCGGGCCTGTCGGCGCAGGGCGTTTCCCTCAAGCTCCGCTATGCCGACTTCTCAACCCTGACCCGCTCGAAGAAACTGGCCGAGCCCGTTGACAGCGCCCACGCGATCTACGGCGCAGCGACGGCCCTGCTGAGCGCGCTCGGCGAGCGTCCCCTGGCCGTGCGGCTGATCGGGCTGCGGGCCGAACAGCTTGGATCCGGGGGAGCGGGGGCCCACCAGCTGACGATCGACAGACAGGATGACAACTGGCGGACGGCCGAGGTTGCCCTCGATGCGGTGAACCGGAAATTCGGCGCCGCCGGGGTGCGGCCGGCGGGTCTGCTGGGCCCCCCGGCGCCCCGCACGGTCCGGCGC
The DNA here is from genome assembly GCF_902805515.1 of uncultured Arthrobacter sp. Classification (GTDB taxonomy): domain Bacteria; phylum Actinomycetota; class Actinomycetes; order Actinomycetales; family Micrococcaceae; genus Arthrobacter_D. The sequence goes on from NZ_CADCTE010000055.1 coordinate 11,347, forward strand.
AGAAATCCGCCCGGTAACGCTACATTGTGACTTTCAAGTTACCGTGGTGAGAACTACTCTTGGTGTAGGTCAATCGATCTCCGGCATCCGCGCCACGCAGCCTCTCCGGCCGCGCGGCGCGGACCGGAACGGCGGGCCCAGCCGGGAACCATCCCGGGGCCGGACTCGTTGGTTGGATGAAGGAACGTTGGCACTTACATCAAGGAGGCCGTGATGGCACTCTCGGAACACGAGCAGAGGTTGCTCGATCAGCTCGAACAGCAGCTTCACGCCGACGATCCGAAATTCGCACACTCGATGGCGTCGAGTACACGCCGGTCGATGTCGACCCGAAGGCTCGTCATCGGCTCGCTTGTCACCATCGCTGGAATCCTGGTCCTGCTTGCGGGCATCGGATCCCAGCTCATCGTGGTGGGGGTGGCCGGCTTCATCATCATGGGTGCCGGCGTCTACTTCGCGACGACGAAGGCCAAGACCGTCGAGACAGGGCACACCTCGGGGCTTCCCTCCAAACCTGCCTCTGCCGGCAGGAGCGGCTTTATGAGCAGCCTCGAAGATAAGTGGGAGGAGCGGAAGCGGGATCAACCCTGAGCCCGCCCTTGACGGCCCGCCCCCGGTGAGCGGACCAGCCCCGAACTGAACTTTCCGAAAGACCCGCACCTGCGGGTCTTTCGTGATTTAACGCCCGGCCGGCGTGCGTCCCCACCCCGCACCACGGGGCTTCCCGGCCTTCCGCCCCACCCCGCCAGGGTGCTGTGGCGCTTTCACATGCGTACCAAAAATGGTTCCGGCGCGCCCGAAATAAAAGTGGAGGGACTGGTGGTGTCGGTGGATTGACTGTGGAGCGTTGTGGAGTAAAGTGGGGAATATAAGAGCGAATCGGTAACGAACCGGCCTTCGCCCGAGTCAGAACAGGCGGTGGGGGATGTTCCTCGGGACCCATACCCCCCGTCTCGATGAGAAGGGCAGGTTGATCCTGCCGGCGAAGTTCCGGGAGGAACTTTCGTCCGGTCTGGTGCTGACCAGGGGGCAGGAACGTTGCATTTACGTTTTTAGCCAGAGCGAATTCGAAAAGGTTCACGAGCAAATGAGGTCGGCTCCGATTTCTTCCCGTCAGGCACGGGATTACATTCGGGTTTTCCTCTCCGGGGCTTCAGATGAAGTGCCGGATAAGCAGGGCCGGATAACTATTCCTCCCGCGCTTCGCTCGTATGCCGGATTGGACCGAGAGCTCGCAGTGATCGGCGCGGGAAGCCGGGCCGAGATCTGGGACGCGGAAGCCTGGAACAGCTATCTGGAAGAGAAGGAAACAGCCTTCTCCGAAACGGATGACGAGGGACTGCCGGGAATCTTCTAGGCGGCACCGGCCACCAGGCCGGAACCACCGAGAAGACCAGACCGCCAGGTCCGGAACAACTGCACAAAACCATTGCGGCGTGAATTTCTTGGATGAGATCTCCAGCCGCCGGACGCCTTGATTCACCTGGCTTCACTTCCCCGGAGCCAGGCGGACGGACGGCCGGCCGGATGGGGATCTGATTCAAGGACACCTCCCGACGCGTGGACCATTCGTACCAACCGACCGCACCAACACCGCTTAGGTGGTGCGGGTGGACAGCCACACTCAGGAAGGAGTCAGTGCATGAGCGATGAGCGCCCGACCGGCGATCGGCACATCCCGGTTCTGCGCGAACGCTCCGTCACCCTCCTGGCCCCCGCCGTCGAGGCCGCCGCCGAGGCAGGCCGCAGGCCCGTCATCGTCGATGCGACCCTCGGGATGGGCGGGCACTCCGAAACCATGCTCGAGGCCTTCCCCACGGCGCACCTCGTGGGCATCGACCGTGACCCCCAGGCCCTGAGCCTCGCCGGTGCCCGCCTCCGCCGGTTCGACGACCGGCTCGACCTCGTCCACGCAATCTACGACGAGATCGGTGAGGCCCTTGCCGATCTCGGGATTCCCGGCGTCGACGCCGTCCTCTTCGACCTCGGGGTCTCCTCGCTGCAGCTCGACGAATGCGAGCGCGGATTCGCCTACTCCTACGACGCGCCGCTCGACATGCGGATGGACACCAGCCGCGGGGCCACCGCCGCCACGATTGTCAACACCTACTCCCGCGAGGACCTCCTGCGGATCATCCGCAGCTGGGGCGAGGAGAAGTTCGCCGGACGGATCTCCTCCGCCATCGTCGAGGCGCGTGCCGCCGCTCCCATCACGACCACGGGCCGGCTCGTCGAAGTCATCCGCTCGGTCGTGCCGGCCTCGGCCGCCCGCACCGGCGGCCACCCTGCGAAGCGCACCTTCCAGGCGCTGCGGATCGAGGTCAATGAAGAGCTGACGGTGCTCGAACGGGCCGTGCCGGCCGCGATCGACGCTCTGAATGTCGGTGGCCGGATCGTTGCGCTCTCCTACCACTCCCTCGAGGACCGGATCGTGAAGAGCGCCTTCGCTGCCGGAAGCAAGTCTTCGGCTCCGGTCGGGTTCCCCGTTGAACTCGAGGAGCACAAGCCATATCTCCGACTTCTCACCCGGGGCACCGAGGCTCCGACGGAGCAGGAGATACAGGAAAACCCCAGGGCGGCGTCGGCGAAGCTCAGGGCTGTCGAAAAAATCACACGAGGTCCCAAGGACAGGAAAACAACATGAGCCAGGCATTGAGTGCGCACACCCGGCCACCCGCGACTTCCGGCAGCAGCGCCCTTGCCTCTCATCCCGTCCGTCGTGGAAGGCCCTCGCCCGGAGCGCCCCAGCGTCCCCGGACACCGCTCTCGGTGGTTCCGGCGCGCGCCTCGCGCCGCCGCGTGCCCTTCGCCGTGTTCAGCTGCGCACTGCTGGTCGCCGCGCTGGTGGCCGTGCTGATCCTCAACATCTCCGTCTCCAGCACGCAGTACGATCTCGTCCAGCTCCGGGGCCAACAGATCGCCCTGAGCCAGGAGAACGAGGCCC
>NZ_CADCTE010000056.1 GCF_902805515.1 uncultured Arthrobacter sp.
AGCCCCTCCGCCTCGAGCCGGCGGAACTCCGGCCAGGTGGCCCAGTCCCCCACGAGGTTCGAGTTGGCCAGCAGCACCCGCGGAGCCCACGGGTTGGTGCGGAAAATGCCGACGGGCTTGCCTGACTGCACCAGCAGCGTTTCGTCGTCCTCGAGGTCCTCGAGGGAGCGCACGATGGCGTCGTAGGCCTCCCAGCTGCGGGCGGCCCGGCCCGTCCCGCCGTACACCACGAGGTCCTCGGGGCGTTCGGCGACCTCGGGGTCGAGGTTGTTCATCAGCATCCGCAGCGGGGCCTCGGTCTGCCAGCTCTTGGCCGTCCGGACCGTGCCGCGTGCGGCGCGGATGCTCCGGGACGGATCGGAGGTGGTGGCGCGGGGAGTCGGGGCGGTGGCCTCGGGTGTGCTCATGCTGATTCTCCTTCAGGGGTTGCTGAGGTGACGGGGAGGATGGCGGCGGCCTCGCGGGCCACGTGCATCCCGATCCCTGCTGATTCGTCTTCTCGAATGCGGTAGCTGGGCACGACGACGCTGAGCGCCGCGGCGATACGCCCTCCGGCGCGGACGGGGGCCGCGATGGCGGTGACGTCGGCTTCGACGCCGTCGCGCACCACGACGTACCCCGTGGAGGGTGTCGTCCCCGAAAGGACAGCGCCGACCGCCGTCCCCTCAAGGGGGATGCTGCGGCCGACCCAGCTGGCGTGGCGCACCGAGTGCGTGCCTTCGCGCACGGCGAGGTAGACCCCGTGGCCGTCGTGGGAGGGGACGCTGAGGTAGGCCGATTCCCCGGTCAGGCCGACGAGCCGGTCAAGGGCCCCCTCGGCGAGGGAGACGAGGGATTCGGAGCTGAGCGCCTGGGCACCCAGCTGGACGACCCGCAGCCCCGCCCGGTAGCCGCCGGCGCCGTCCCGGCGCACGAAGCCCGTGGATTCGAGGGTGCGCAGGAGCCGCAGCGCCGTCGAGGCCGAGAGCCCTGCGTCCCTCGCGGCCTCGGCCAGGGACACCGTGCCCCGCTCGCACACCGCACCCAGGAGCAGCAACGCCCGCTCCACTGAGCGGGTTGAGGTATCTGCCACTCGTATCCCCTTGCGCGTTGGTCGGATTTGTATTTCACTTATTGAAACTCCATTTTCACTCAATGGCAATAGTCCGGTAAACCCCGGAGGCCATGCGAAGCGAGGCTCCCCATGACTGCAGAGCACACAGCCCCGGGCACCACCGGCACCCTTCCGGCCGTCCCGGCACCCGGCTCCGCCGCCGCCGGCATCGGCGGCGGACCCATCCGGATCGGCACCGGCCCCCTCACTCCGGCCGAGGTCGTGGCGATCGCCCGCCACGGCGCGCAGGTGGAGCTCGACGGCGGCGCCCTCGAGGCGATGGCCGCCTCCCGCCGCGTTGTGGATCAGCTCGCCGGGGACACCACCCCCCACTACGGGGTCTCGACCGGCTTCGGCGCCCTGGCCACGAAGCACATCCCGCCCGCCCAGCGCACCCAGCTCCAGCGCAGCCTGATCCGCAGCCACGCGGCCTCCTCGGGGACGGAGGTGGACCGTGAGGTGGTGCGCGGGCTGATGCTCGGGCGGCTCTCGACCATGGCCACGGGCCGCACCGGCGTCCGGCCGGTGGTCGCCGAGACCTACGCGGCGATGCTCAATGCCGGCATCACCCCGGTGATCGGGGAGTACGGCTCCCTCGGGTGCTCCGGAGACCTCGCCCCGCTCTCCCACGTGGCACTTGCCCTCATGGGCGAGGGCGCCGTGCGCACCTCCGACGGTTCCACCGCCTCCGCCGCGGATGCCCTCGCGGCCGCCGGCATCGCTCCGGTCGAGCTGCGCGAAAAGGAGGGACTGGCGCTGATCAACGGCACCGACGGCATGCTCGGCATGCTGGTGCTCGCCTCGGCCGACCTGCACCGGCTGCTGAAGACAGCCGACCTCGCCGCCGCCATGAGTGTCGAGGGGCTCCTGTGCACCGACGCAGTCTTCGCCGCCGACCTGCACGAGCTGCGCCCGCACCCCGGACAGCGCGACTCCGCCGCGAACATCCGCACCCTCCTCAAGGATTCCGCGCTCATCGCCGCGGAGCTGACCGCCGAAACCGGACGCCACCGCTTCACCCGGGTCCAGGACGCCTACTCGCTGCGCTGCGCCCCGCAGGTCCACGGAGCGGCCCGGGCCACCCTCGCCCACGGCAACTCGGTGGCTGACATCGAACTCGGTTCGGCCATCGACAACCCGGTGATCACCCCCGACGGCAGGATCGAATCCAACGGCAACTTCCACGGCGCCCCCGTCGGCTACGTACTCGACTTTCTCGCCATCGCCGTCGCCGACATCGCCTCGATGAGTGAACGCCGCACCGACCGTTTCCTCGACAAGGCACGCAACCACGGCCTCAACCCCTTCCTGGCCGACGATCCGGGGGTCGATTCGGGGCACATGATCGCCCAGTACACCTCCGCCGGGATCGTCTCGGAACTCAAGCGGCTCGCCAACCCTGCCTCGGTCGACTCCATCCCGTCCTCCGCCATGCAGGAGGACCACGTCTCCATGGGCTGGGCGGCGGGGCTGAAGCTGCGCCGCTCCCTCGACGGGCTCACCCGGGTCCTCGCCATCGAGATCCTCACCGCGGCCCGTGCCCTCGACCTGCGGGACGGCGGCCTGGCCACGGCACGCAGCTCGGAGGCCATCACCGCGGTGCGCCGGGTGCTGCGCCGGGACATCGAGGGCCCGGGCACCGACCGGTACCTCGCACCGGAGATCGAGGCCGCACGGGTGCTTGTCGACAACGGCTCGTTGATTGCCGCCGCCGAGGAAACGCTCGGGGCCCGACTGCTCTAGGCCGGGGAACGGCCGCGCACGGGGATTTGTTAGGGTTGGCTAACCAACCTCTTCCGGAAGCGAGCCGTACCCCCATGAGCGCACCCGCCATTCGAAAGCCCCGCCCCCAGGTGGTGCTCAGTGTCCTCGAGACGATCCGGCTCAGCCCGCACCTGGTCCGTGTCGTCGCCGGCGGCGAGGCCTTCCCCAAGCTCCTTGAGAACGAGCACACGGACCGGTACGTCAAGCTGCTCTTCGCACGGCCGGAGCTCGGGCTCGTTCCGCCCTACGACCTCGAGGCCCTCGCTGAGCAGCTTCCGCCCGGGGACCTGCCCATCAAGCGGACCTACACAGTGCGCTGGATGGACCGGGAGCGGCAGCTGCTCGCCATCGACTTCGTGGTCCACGGCGATGAGGGAATCGCCGGCCCGTGGGCCGCCGGCGCCCGGCCCGGGGATCCGCTCGTGCTGATGGGTCCATCGGGGGCCTGGACGCCGAAGCCCGACGCCGACTGGTACCTCTTCGCCGGCGACGAGGCGGCTCTTCCCGCCATCGCCGCAGGCCTCGAGGCGCTCCAAGAAACCGCCACCGGTATCGCCTGGCTCGAAGTGGACGACGAGGCGGACATCCTCCCGCTCCAAACCCCGGCCGGCGTTGAGCTCCGCTGGCTGTTCCGGCGCGGCCGGCCGGCCGGGACAACGACGCTGCTCGCCGACGCCGTCGCCGCCGCGCAGTGGCCCGAGGGCCGGGTCGAAGCGTTCGTCCACGGCGAGCGGGGGGCCATGAAGGCGCTGCGCGATGTCCTGTTCGCCCAGCGCGGGCTCGAACGCGCCCAGGTTTCCCTCTCGGGCTACTGGGCCTACGGCCGGGCCGAGGACCGGTTCCAGGCCGAGAAACGGGAGCCGATCGGCAAGATCCTCGACTAAGAGCGGACCCGGCTGCCGGGCCGGCGGATCAGGTCAGCGGCCGGGTCAGCGGCCCGCCGGGATCCCATCGGCACGGCCGGTCTTCGGACCCGTGCGGCGCAGCAGCAGGTCCATCACGGGCTCGGCGATCCGGGCCAGGATCGGTCCGAGGATCGCCATGATCAGCACGTACGTCGTCGCCAGCGCCGCGATCTCCGGGACCACAGCACCCGAAGCAACAGCAAGCCCGGCAATGACGATCGAAAACTCGCCGCGGGCCACCAGCGCGGACCCGGCCCGCGCCCGGCCGCGGGGCTTGATGCCCTGGCGGGCCGCAGCCCACCAGCCGGTGGCAATCTTCGTGGCCGCCGTGACCAGCGCCAGCACCACGGCCCAGCCCAGGACCGGCGGGATCGACGCCGGATCGGTGTTCAGGCCGAAGACCACGAAGAAGATTGCGGCGAAAAGGTCGCGCAGCGGCTCGAGCACGCGGGAGGCGTTTTCCGCCGTCGCGCCGGAGATTGCGATGCCCAGCAGGAAGGCGCCGACGGCAGCCGAGACCTGGAGGGTCGAGGCGAGCCCGGCGACCAGCAGCGCGGCCCCGATGAGCGTCAGCAGGAACACCTCGCGGTCCTTGCTGTCGACGATCGCCGAGACCACATTGCCCCAGCGCAGGGCGACGACGAGGACGAGGGTCACCACGACGAGGGAGATGCCCACGGCCTGGAGGCCTCCGGCGAAGCTGAGCCCGGCGAGCACCGCCGTCAGCACCGGCAGGTAGATGGCCATGGCGAGGTCCTCGAACACGAGGATCGCCAGCACCGTCGGGGTTTCCCGGTTGCCAAGGCGCCCGAGGTCGGAGATCACCTTCGCGGCGATGCCCGACGAGGAGATATAGGTGACTCCGGCCATCACCAGGGCGCCCACAGGACCCCACCCCAGCAGGAGAGCGACGGCTGCCCCGGGGACGGAGTTCAGGACGATATCGAGCACGCCGGCCATCCAGGACTGCCGCATCCCGGTGACGAGTTCCTTCGCGGAATATTCAAGGCCCAGCATCAGCAGCAGGAGCACAACCCCGATCTCACTGGCCACCTCGCTGAAGCGTTCGAGGCCCTCGAGGGCGAGGAAGCCGCCCTGGCCGAAGAAGAGCCCTCCAACCAGGTACAGCGGGATCGGCGACAGTCCGAAGCGACCGGCCAGCCGGCCGAGGGCGCCAAGGCAGAGCAGGACAGCGCCGAGTTCGATCAGCGATATTGCGGTGTTGTGCACCCGATCAGCCGTGCCGCAGGATCTTCGCGGCGGTGTCCAGACCTTCGGAGGTGCCGACAACGACCAGGAGGTCGCCGGCGGCGAGGACGAAATCCGGAGTCGGTGAGGCCTGGACCTCGCCGGAGCTAAGCACCGCCACCACCGACGCGCCCGACCGCGAGCGCATGCGCGTCTCGCCGAGGGAACGCCCGTCGAAGGGCGAGCCGCGCTCCACCAGGAACTGTCGGGTGGTGACCCCGGGCAGGTCGCGGTGTTCCTCGGTCAGCCGGGCCACGAGGTGCCGTGCGCCCAGCAGGTTCCCGATCGTTGCGGCCTCATCGGGGGTCAGCGGGATCGATGCGACGCAGGCGTCGGGGTCGTTGGCCGCCGAGATAATGAGGTCAAGGCTCCCCTCGCGGTGCGCGACGATGCCGATCCGGCGTCCTGACGAGGTTTCAATGTCCCTGCGGACCCCGATCCCGGGCAGTGGGACTTCATCAACGTTCATCCGACCATCCTATGCCTGTCCCGCGGTGCCGTTGCCGACCCTCGAACGCGGCTGCCGGCCGCGGACTGCGGCGTGACATTTCGGTCCGGGCCGAGGTAGATCATCCGTCGGAGGCTGCGACGGCGGGGGCGAGTTCGGACGCGGCCTGCGTGTCCCCCGGCTCCTGTCCGCTCAGCTGCGCCGCTGCGAGCTCGGCAAGAGCCGAGGACGTCTGGAAGCCGTAGCCGCCCTGGCCCGCCAGCCAGAAGAAGCCTTCGGCGTCCGGATCGAACCCGACGACGGGAATCCCGCTGGGCGGGGAGGTCCGCAGCCCGGTCCAGGACCGGACGACTCCGGTGATGCCGAGGGTGGTGAGTGTGTTGAGCCGGAGAATCAGCGCCTCGACGTCCCCGGGGTTGGGGCGGGCGTCCTCCGCGGCACTGGGGACGCTTTCGCACGGCGAGATCAAGACACCCGCTTCGTCACGGCGGAAGTAGAAGGAGTCATCGGCCGAAGCGACCATCGGCGTGCCCGGGACCGGCTGCGACTCCACCCGGACGACGGCGGCGGTGCGCCGGTAGGGCACCAGGTTCCGGGGTGCCGCCCCGCACAGCTCCGCGAGCCGGTCCGCCCAGGCGCCGGCGGCGTTGACCACCACGCCGGCGTTGATCTCCTGCTCCCCTGCCCGCACGCGCCACCGGCCTCCGCTGCGCTCCGCGGCCGTGACCCGGGCGTCGGTTCGGATCGCCACCCCGGCTGCCACGGCCGCCGACCGGTGGTATTCAAGCAGGGCGTCGGTGTCGGTGCCGACGCAGGTGGTGTCGAGCCCGGCCGCCTCGAAGGTGTCCGGAAGCAGCTGCGGGCACAGCCGAAGGGCCTCGGCGTGGGTCACCCGGCGCATTGGGCCTGCAGCCCTGGCGGCGACGTCGGCCTCGCTGCCGATCAGCAGGTAGCTCCGCGGCGTGGTGAGCACGAGGCGGGTCCGCTCCTGCACGCCGGCGAGCAGGCCGAGGGTGCGGGCGGTGAGCCGGCGCACCACCGGCGGCCCGTAGCTGGGATTCAGCTGCCGGGCGGACCGCGACGAGGTGTGGTAGCCGAGGGTCGGTTCGGCCTCGACGAGGGCCACGGTCGGGCCGCCGCGGGACGCGAGTTCCGAGGCCAGCGACAGGCCGGCGATGCCGCCACCGACAATGAGGACATCGCAGCTAAGGTTCATGGCGCCATCGTAGGCACATCCGCTGCGCGCCGGGCACCAGAGGTCCACCCGGCGCGTCCGGCGTCAGCGCCCGGCGGGCGCCCCGGCTCCGGGAGGAACGTACCGCCCGCCGGCGGCGGGTCCTCCTCCGGCCGGACCCGCCGGGAACTCCGGGGTTTCGGCAGGAACGCGCCGCCCCCCGGGCCGCTAGCCGGCTGCGGTCTCGGAGCGGGCCGCGACGAACGCCCGGACGCAGGCCTCGATGTCCTCGCTGCTGTGCGCGGCGGAGAGCTGGACGCGGATGCGCGCGGCGCCCTTGGGCACCACCGGGTAGCTGAACGCGGTAACGAAGACCCCGTGGGCCAGCATGGCGTCGGCGGTCTTCGCCGCCAGGACCGCGTCTCCGAACATCACCGGGATGATCGCGTGCTCGCCCTCGAGCAGCTCGAAGCCCTCCTCGGTCATCCGGCGGCGGAAGTGGGCCGCGTTGTCGACGAGGGTGGCGCGCAGCTCGGCGCTGTTCTGGACCAGGTCCAGCGCGGTCAGGGTCGCGGCGACGATCGAGGGTGCCAGGGAGTTCGAGAACAGGTAGGGCCGGGCGCGCTGGCGGAGCACCTCAACGATCTCGCGGCGGGCGGCGACATAGCCGCCCGACGCCCCGCCCAGGGCCTTGCCGAACGTTCCGGTGTAGATGTCGACGCGGTCCCCGACACCGGCGTGTTCGGGGGTGCCGGCACCGGTCGGGCCCATGAAACCGACGGCGTGCGAGTCATCGACCATGACCATCGCGTCGTACTTATCGGCAAGGTCGCAGATGGCCTCGAGCGGGGCGAGGTAGCCGTCCATCGAGAAGATCCCGTCGGTGACGATCAGGCGGCGCCGTGCCGAGGAGGCCTCCTTGAGCTTCGCCTCGAGGTCGGCCATGTCCCGGTTGGCGTACCGGAAGCGCTGGGCCTTGCTCAGGCGGATGCCGTCGATGATCGAGGCGTGGTTCAACGCATCGGAGATGACGGCGTCCTCCGCCGAGAGCAGGGATTCGAACACTCCCCCATTGGCGTCGAAGCAGGAGGAGAAGAGGATGGTGTCGTCGGTTCCGAGGAACTGCGACACCCGCCGCTCCAGCTCAAGGTGGAGGTCCTGGGTGCCGCAGATGAAGCGCACCGAGGCCATGCCGAAGCCGCGCTCGTCCAGGGCGGTCTTCGCGGCCTCGATGATCTGCGGGTGGTCCGCAAGGCCCAGGTAGTTGTTGGCGCAGAAGTTCAGGACCTCGGCTGACCCTCCGGTGCGCAGCCCGGCCCGAATGTGGCTTGACTGGGGCGAGGAGATGGTGCGCTCGTGCTTGAACAGCCCCGCGCTGCGGATCTCCTCAAGCTCGCCGGTGAGCTGGTCGCGGATGGAGGTGTACATGTCGCTGCTCCTTGAAGGATGGGACGGCTGGAGTTGGAACGGCTGGAGCCGGCAGGGACCGCGAGGGTCCCGGAGGCGCCGGAGCTTAGAGGGAGGTCCAGTCGAGGACCACTTTGCCGCTGGCTCCGCGGCGGGCGGTGTCGAATCCGGCCTGCCATTCGGCGGCCGGCAGGGTGTCGGTGACGACGCTCGCGACGGCGTCGCGCAGTGCGGGGTTTGACTGCAGCATGGCGCTCATGGCGTACCAGGTCTCGAACATCTCGCGCCCGTAGATGCCCTTGAGGGTGAGCATGTGGGTGACCACCTTGCCCCAGTCAATGGAGATCGGCGACGACGGCAGGCCGAGCATGGCGATGCGCCCTCCGTGGGTCATATTGTCGATCATCTCGGGCAGGGCCGAGGGGTGGCCCGACATCTCCATGCCGATGTCGAAGCCTTCCTTCATGCCCAGCTCCTGCTGCGCCTCGAGGATACGCATACGGCTGACGTCGATGGCGATGTCGGCCCCGACAGCCCGGGCGAGTTCCAGGCGGGGCGCGGCGATGTCGGTGACCGCGATCTTCCGGGCGCCGGCGTGGCGGGCCACCGCGACGGCCATCAGGCCGATGGGTCCGGCGCCGGTGATGAGGACGTCCTCCCCGACCAGCGGGAAGCTCAGGGCGGTGTGGACGGCGTTGCCGAAGGGGTCGAAGACGGCGCCGAGTTCAGGGGTGATCTCGTCGTGGTGCACCCAGACGTTGGTTTCGGGAAGGACGACGTATTCGGCGAAGGCGCCGTCGCGCTGGACGCCGACGCTCGAGGTGCGGATGCACATCTGGCGCCGCCCGGCGCGGCAGTTCCGGCAGATTCCGCAGACGACGTGGCCTTCGCCGGAGACCCGGTCGCCGATCTTCACGTCGCGGACGCCGCCGCCGAGTTCGACCACCTCGCCGTAGAACTCGTGGCCGGGGATCAGGGGGGCGTTGATCATGCCCTGCGCCCAGGAGTCCCAGGACTCGATGTGGAGGTCGGTTCCGCAGATCCCGGTGGTCATGACCCGGATTTTCACTTCTCCGAGGCCCACCGCCGGCTCGGGACGGTCGACCAGTTCGAATCCGGGATGCGCACCGGACTTGTAAAGCGCCTTCACTCCATCTTCCTTCCGCGCCAATTCCGCACGGCCGGCTGGATCTGCCGGCGGCGGGCTGGTGCAACTCGGGTGGCTGTTGTGACAACCACCGCAAGATTATCAGTGCCCGCCGGGCCCCGGAGGCGGGCGGGGCGGATCCACAACTGCCCGCCGACCAGCCTCGGTCAGTGGGCATGTCCGGATATGCCCACCCATCACGCCTGGTCGGTGGGCAGAACGGTTCGTCGGGAGGCGCGTTGCCGGCACGCGGAAGACCGATCCATGGCGAAACACCCGGTACCCGACCCGGAACGCAGAACTGCCCACCGACAGAGTGCTGTCGGTGGGCAGTCGTGGAGCACGCAGGACGCTGCGTCAGCCTTCGACACCGAGGCGCTGCAGGATCAGCTCGCGCACCCGGCCGGCGTCGGCCTGTCCGCGGGTGGCCTTCATGACGCCGCCGACGATCGCTCCGACGGCCTGGACCTTGCCGCCGCGGATCTTCTCCGCGACGTCCGGCTGCGCCGCCAGTGCGCCGTCGATGGCCTCGAGCAGCGGGCCGTCGTCCGAGACAACGGCGAGTCCGCGCGCCTCAACAACCTGGGCGGGGGTGCCTTCGCCTGCCAGGACGCCGTCGAGCACCTCGCGGGAGAGCTTGTCGTTGATCTTGCCCGATTCGATCAGCGCGTTCAGTTCGACGATCAGCTCGGGGGTGACGCCCAGTTCGGCGGGCTCGACGTCGGCGATCTTGGCGCGGCGGGAAATCTCGCCCATCCACCACTTGCGGGCGACGGCCGGGCTGACACCGGCGGCGACGGTGTCCTCGACCGAGGACATCACGCCGGCGTTGACGACGTCGCGGAACTCGGCGTCGGAGTAGCCCCAGTCGGCCTGGAGGCGCTTGCGGCGCTCGGCGGGCGGTTCGGGCAGCTCCGAGCGCAGCTTCTCGATCCAGGCGTCGTTGGTGACGACGGGAACCAGGTCCGGCTCCGGGAAGTAGCGGTAGTCGTCGGCGTCGGACTTGGGCCGGCCGGCGGTGGTGGAGCGGGTGTCCTCATGCCAGTGGCGGGTCTCCTGCACGATCGCCGCACCGGAGTCCAGGACCGCGGCGTGCCGCTGGATCTCGTACGTCACCGCGTGCTCGACCGACCGCAGGGAGTTGACGTTCTTGGTCTCGGTGCGGGTGCCCAGGGTGGTGCTGCCCTTGGGCATGAGGGAGACGTTCGCGTCGCAGCGGACGTTCCCGCGCTCCATCCGGGCGTCGGAGACCCCGAGGTTCTTCACGATCTCCCGGATGGCCGCAACGTAGGCCTTCGCCAGCTCCGGTGCGCGCCGGCCCGCGCCCAGGATGGGCTTGGTGACGATCTCCACCAGCGGCACGCCGGCCCGGTTGTAGTCGACGAGGGAGAACTCGGCGCCCTGGATGCGGCCGGTGGCCCCGCCCATGTGGGTGAGCTTCCCGGCGTCCTCCTCCATGTGGGCGCGTTCGATCTCCACGGTGAACACGGTGCCGTCGGCCAGTTCGATGTCGATGGCGCCGTCGTAGGCGATCGGCTCGTCGTACTGGGAGGTCTGAAAGTTCTTCGGGGTGTCCGGGTAGAAGTAGTTCTTCCGGGCGAAGTGGCTGCGCTCGGCGATCTTGCAGCCCAGGGCAAGCCCGATCTTGATCGAGGATTCAACGGCGACCCGGTTGACCACCGGAAGCACCCCGGGCAGGCCGAGGTCCACCGGGGTGATGTTGGTGTTCGGGGTGTCCCCGAAACCGTTGGGGGCCGAGGAGAACATCTTGGTCTTGGTGTTCAGCTCGACATGCACCTCGAAGCCGAGCGCCGGGTCGTACTTCTCCATGGCCTCGTCGAAGGACAGGACCTCGTCGTGTACAGCAGTCATTTACTTCACTCCCGCAATCTCGGGGGCCTGCGCCAGCAGCGGTCCGCCCCACTTGTCTTCAAGCAGTGATTCGAGCACGGCGCCGACCCGGTAGAGCCGCGCATCCTGGCGCGCAGGGGCCAGCAGCTGGATGCCGACCGGCAGGTTGTCCTCGTCGGCGAGCCCGTTGGGCAGGGACAGCCCCGGGATGCCGGCCATGTTCGCGGGGATGGTGGCGACGTCGTTGAGGTACATCGCCAGCGGATCGTCGAGCTTTTCACCCAGGCGGAACGCCGTGGTGGGCGCCGTCGGGGAGATCAGGACATCGGCCTGGGTGAAGGCGGCATTGAAGTCGCGCTGGATCAGGGTGCGCACCTTCTGGGCTGAACCGTAGTAGGCGTCGTAGTAGCCGGCGCTCAGGGCGTAGGTGCCCAGGATGATGCGGCGCTTGACCTCGTCGCCGAAGCCGGCGGCGCGGGTGGCGCCCATGACGCGCTCGATCGTCGGGGCACCCTCGGGCACCACGCGCAGGCCGAAGCGCACGCCGTCGTACTTGGCGAGGTTGCTCGAGGCCTCCGAGGGCATGATCAGGTAGTAGGCGCCCAGGGCGTACTTGAAGTTCGGGCAGGAGACCTCGACGATCTCGGCGCCGGCGCTGCGGAGCAGGTCAAGGGATTCCGCGAAGCGGTTCAGGACGCCGGTCTGGTAGCCCTCGCCCGAGAGTTCCTTGATGACGCCGACCCGCAGTCCCTTCACCTCGCCGCGCCGGGCGGCCTCGACGAGGGCGCCGACGGGATCGGTGAGGGAGGTGGAGTCGTGCGGGTCGTGGCCGCCGATGACCTCGTGGAGCAGCGCGGAGTCGAGTACGGTGCGTGAGACCGGGCCGATCTGGTCAAGCGAGGACGCCATGGCGATCGCGCCGTAGCGCGAGACGCCGCCGTAGGTCGGCTTGACGCCGACCGTGCCGGTGACGGCGCCGGGCTGGCGGATGGAGCCGCCGGTGTCGGTGCCCAGGGCCAGCGGCGCCTCGAAGGCGGCGACGGCGGCGGCGGAGCCTCCACCGGAGCCGCCGGGGATCCGGTCGAGGTCCCAGGGGTTGCGGGTGGGCCCGTACGCGGAGTGCTCGGTGGAGGAGCCCATGGCGAACTCGTCGAGGTTGGTCTTGCCCAGGATCGGCATCCGCGCCTCGCGCAGCCGGCGGATCACCGTGGCGTCGTAGGGGCTGTGCCAGCCCTCGAGGATCTTCGAGCCGGCCGTGGTGGGCTGGCCCTTGGTGACGATGAGGTCCTTCACGGCGATCGGCACGCCGGCCAGCGGGTGCAGGGTGTCGCCGTCGGCGCGCGCCTTGTCGACCTCGGCGGCGACGAGCAGCGCCTCCTGGGTGTTGACGTGGAGGAACGCGTTGATCGAGCCGTCCACGGCGGCGATCCGGTCAAGGTGGGCCTGGGTGGCGTCGACGGCCGAGACCTCGCGCGACTGCAGCTTCTGTGCGAGCGCGGCGGCGCTCAGGCGGATGATTTCACTCATTGGGTTACTCCCCGTCCAGGATTGCAGGGACCCGAAAGCGTCCGTCGGCGTTGTCGGGGGCGCCGGCGAGGGCCTCCTCGTTGCTGAGAGTCTCCCCCACGACGTCGTCGCGGTAGACGTTGCTCAGCGGAATCGGGTGGCTGGTGGCGGGGACGTCGTCGCCGGCCACCTCGCTGACGCTCTTGATCGAATCCACGATGACGGCCAGCTCGCCGGCCATGCGGTCGAGTTCCTCGGAACTCATGTCGATGTGCGCCAGCCGCGCCAGATGCGCGACGTCCTCACGGTTAATCTCAGCCATGGATCTCCCCTGGAAGTGGATGGGTGTCTGCCTCTAGTCTACGGGCGGACAGGGCCCGGGCGGGCACCGCGGAACCCGCCCGGAGGGCCCTTCGAACACCGGCCCTAGAGCTCCAGGCGGAAGACCCAGAGCAGGATGTCTTCGTTGGGCACGAGCCAGTCGCGCTCGGGAACGCGGTAGAAACCCATGGACTCGTAGAGCCGGTGCGCGCGCACCATGTTGGAGCCGCTGGTGAGGCTGACGGCGTTGATGCCGGGCAGGGTCCGTGCGTGGGCGATGATCGCCTCGACCATGGCCCGGCCGATGCCGCCGCGCTGCACGGCGGGGTCGACGGCGAGCATGCGGAACTCGAGCTCCCCGGCGATGGCGATGTCGGTGTACCGCTGCCCTTCGAAGGTCAGCGCCACCGAGCCCACCACCCGGCCGTCGCGCTCTGCGACCCAGATCTCGGCGTGCTCGGCCCGGTGGGCGACGTCCGAGAGCACCGCCATGTAGGGGTGGTCCTCGTCGGCGAAGTAGCCGGCCTCGAGGTAGGCGGTGCGGGTGATGCGCGCCACCTCGTCGTAGTCGCTGGGCAGGACCGGCCGGATCGAAAGGGTGTCGGCGGGGCGGGAGGCGTCGGTGCGTGCGGTTTCCACGGTGTCCTTCATCGAGAATAAAAAGTCAATTTTACGCCCGGCGCCACTGCACCACGCCGGTCCGCGGTGTGTTTTCGGGCACGAATTCCCCGCGGCCGGGGAGGGTCTTCGGCGGGCTCCAGGTCCGGGACTCCCCCGGGTGGCAGCGGACCTCCCCGGCGTGTCTGGAAATCAGTTACGTTGACTTAGATCGTGATGGAGATTACTTTCACTCTATGGGCCGTGGCACATTCCGATGCCGCCGCCTTCGCCGCGATGGAGGGGACAGCAAGTGAGAAAGCTCAAGCGTTCAATGGCCGTGACTGCAGTGGCAGCACTGGCGCTGACAGCATGTGGAAACGGTGGAGGTTCCGACGCCGAGGGCGAGACGCTCAGCGTCTGGATCATGGAGGGGACGAACCCCGACGCCGAAAGCTTCTTCAAGGGCGTGAAATCCGAGTTCAAGGAAGAGACCGGCGCCACCCTCGACGTGCAGTTCGTTCAGTGGGCCGAGGCCCACGACAAGTTTGTCACGTCCATCGCCGGGAACACGACGCCGGACGTCGCCGAAACCGGAAGCACGTGGACCGCAGAATTTGCCGAGGCCGGCGCGCTGGCCCCGCTCGACGAGCAGATCGAGAAGGCCGGGCTGAAGGACGACCTCGTCGAAGGCCTGGTCGAGGCCGGCACCCTCGAGGACAGCCTCTACGGCATGCCCTGGTACGCCGGGGTCCGCTCCGTCGTGTACCGCAAGGACATCTTTGAAAAGCACGGCCTGACCCCGCCCACCTCCTGGGACGGGCTGCGCGAGGCCGGCCTTGCCCTGAAGGAGGCCGAGCCCGACATGACGCCGTTCGCCGTTCCCGGGGACTCCGCCTACCTGGCCTACCCCTTCATCTGGGGCGCGGGTGCCGAGCTCGCCGAGCAGGAGGGCGACACCTGGTCCTCGGGCCTTGACTCCCCCGAAGCCCGCGAGGGCGTGAAGTTCTACACCGACCTCGCCGTGAAGGACGGCCTGTCCTCCGCCGGGGCCACCACCTGGAACGAGAAGGACGTGCTCGACAACTTCGTCAAGGGCAACCTCTCAATGGCCACCATGGGGTCCTGGGCGATGCCGGCGATCCTCGAGCAGAACCCCGACCTCGAGGGCAAGATCGGCGCCTTCCCGATCCCCGGCCCCGAGTCCGGCTACAGCCCCTCTTTCCTGGGCGGCTCGCACCTCAGCGTGTTCGAGGGATCCAAGAAGCAGGAACTCGCCTGGAAGTTCGTCGAGATGATGACCACCGGGGAGACGGCGGCCGAGTGGGCCGAACAGACCAACTACTTCCCCGGCCAGGCCTCCCTGCTCGAGGAAGCGGCCAAGTCCGACGACCCGCTGGTCAAGCCGTTCGCCACCCAGATGGTCGAAGCCGGAACCTCGGTTCCCGTCGCTCCGGGCTGGGGCGCCGTCGAGGCGAAGAAGACGGTCCCGGCGATGATCCAGTCAATCCTCTCGGGTGACAAGGGCGTCGACCAGGCGACCGAAGACGCCGCCACCGAAATCGAAGAACTGCTGAACGGAAAGTAGTTCTTTGACCACCCCCACCAAGGCTGGAGCCGCACGCCCGGCACCGCGTGCGGCCACCGGCCCGACCCCGCCCCAGCGCCGCCGGCCCGGCAGGCTGCGCATGGCCACTGCCCGGCCGTGGCTGCTCCTGGCCCCGGCCCTCGCAGTGCTCGCCGTGCTGCTGCTGTGGCCGCTCGCCCGCGTCGTGCTCATCTCCTTCCAGGACTACGGGCTGCGCGAGATCGTCAGCGGACGCTCGAACTACATCGGCCTCGCCAACTACGCCGAGGTCTTCGCGGACCCGGCTCTCTGGACCGTCGTCCTTCCCAACACCGTGGGCTTCGCGGTGGCCGCCGTGGGCGGAACCGTGATCCTCGGCACCCTGGTGGCACTGCTGCTGGCCAGCCTCGACCGCCTCTGGCGCACCATCGTCAGCAGCGCCGTCATGGTGGCCTGGGCGATGCCCGCCGTGACCGGCACCTATGTGTGGATCTGGATCTTCGACGCCGACCGCGGCATCGTCAGCCAGTTCCTTCAGGGCACGGGCCTGCTCGATGAGCCGCACAACTGGTTCACCGACCGCTGGTCCTTCTACGCCGTCGTCCTGGTCAACATCATCCACCACGGCTTCCCGTTCGTGGCGATCACCGTGCTGGCCGGCCTGCTCGGGGTCTCCAAGGAGATGCTCGAAGCGGCAACCGTCGACGGCGCCGGCGCCGTCCGCCGCTTCTTCTCGATCACCTTCCCCACCCTTCGGCCCGTCTTCGCGGTCGTGGTGATCCTCTCCACCATCTGGGACTTCAAGGTGTTCGCGCAGATCTACCTCCAGCCCGGCGGATCGGGCTCGAACCGCTCCGTGTTCAACCTCGGCGTGTGGTCCTACGTGGAGTCGTTCGCCCAGAACCGGTACGGGTTCGGCTCGGCCATCGCCGTGCTGCTCACCGTGCTGCTGCTGGCCATCAGCGTCGTCTACGTCCGCACGCTGTTCAAGGAGGAAAAGTGAAAGCACCTTCGGCACCCTCAGCACCCTCCGTTCCGGACGCCGTGCGCATTCCGGCCCGCCGGCCCCGCAGCCGCCGGGCACGGGTGACCCTCGCCTGGAAGGCAGTCGCCGTCGCGGCACTGCTGCTGTTCACCCTCTTCCCGACCTACTGGATGATCAGCAGCGCCTTCGACGGGCGCGCCACGGGCGGGGCCCAGTCGCTGTTCCCCGCCGAGCCGACGCTTGAGAACTTCAGCTACGTCCTCTCCGAGGCAGGCTTCGGGACCTTCCTGCGCAACTCCGCCATCGTGGCGGTGTCAACGGTGGTGCTCTCCGGGATCCTCGCCCTCTTCGCCGCCGTCGCCGTCGCACGGTTCCGGTTCCGGTTCCGCACCGGAATCCTCATGCTGATCCTGATCATCCAGATGGTGCCGCTTGAGGCCCTGGTGATCCCGCTGTTCATCCAGGTGCGGGACCTGCAGCTGCTCAACTCCTTCCTGGGCCTGATCATCGTCTACGTCGCGTTCTCCCTCCCCTTCGCCATCTGGATGCTCCGCGGCTTCGTGGCGGCGGTGCCCGTCGAACTCGAGGAGGCCGCCTACATCGACGGTGCGAGCTGGGGCCGCATGTTCTGGTCGGTGCTGCTGCCCCTGGTGGCGCCCGGGCTGGTGGCCACCAGCGTGTTCGCCTTCATCATCGCGTGGAACGAATTCATCTTCGCCCTGACCTTCATGGACAGCCCCGCCACCTACACGGTCGCCGTGGGCCTCCAGCAGTTCTTCGGGGAGAACTCCAACGAGTGGGGCTACGTGATGGCCGGTTCCACCCTGATCACCCTGCCGGTGATGATCTTCTTCATCCTCGTGCAGCGCCGGCTCAGCGGCGGACTGGTCTCAGGGGCGGTGAAGGGGTGAACGCCGCCCGCCTCCGCCTGGTCAACAGCGTCATCCTTCCCGGATTCCTGGGCACTTCCCTGCCCGGCTGGCTCCAGGAGGCGCTCCAGAACGGACTGGGCGGCGTCGTCTACTTCAGCCAGAACATCGACCCGGACACTCCGGGTGCGGTGGGCCGGCTCTCGGAGGCGGTCCTTGCCGCCAACCCCCGCGCGGTCATCGGCATCGACGAGGAGGGCGGGAACGTGACCCGCCTCCAGTCCGCCGCCGGTTCCAGCATCCCCGGCGCCGGCGTCCTCGGCGTCCTGGACGATCTCCGGCTCACCGAGGACGCCGGCCGCGACATCGGCGTCCTCGCCCGCGCCGCCGGAGTGAACCTGGTGCTGGCTCCGGTCGCGGATGTGAACACCAATCCGCTCAACCCCATCATCGGGGTGCGGTCCTTCGGGGCGGACACCGCCCGCGTCTCCGCGCACACGGCGGCGTTGGTGCGCGGCCTGCAGTCAGCGGGCGTCGGGGCCTGTGCCAAGCACTTCCCCGGCCACGGCGACACCAGCACCGACTCCCACCTCGAACTGCCGCGGGTGGAACTGAGCCTCGAGGAGATGCGCCGGGACCACCTGCCGCCGTTCGCCGCCGCGGTGGAGCAGGACGTGGCTGCGGTGATGAGCGCCCACATCGTGATCCCGGAGCTCGGCGAACTGCCCGCGACCCTCAACCCCGCCGCCGTCGCCCTGCTCCGGGAACTCGGCCACGATGGGCTCCTGGTCACCGACGCCCTCGACATGGCTGCAGTGCGCACCGGGGTCGGATCAGGTCAGGGCGCGGTGCTGGCGCTGAAGGCCGGGGCCGATCTGCTGTGCGTCGGCAATCCGTCGAACCTCGGCCCCAAGGCGGGCAGCACCTCCGACGAGGACGACTACCGGGAGGTGCGCGACGCGCTCCTGGCCGCCCTCGACGACGGCACCCTGACACCCGCCCACTTCGAGGCGGCCTACCGGCGCATCCGGCGCTTCGCGGAGGCAGCGCGGCAGGCCCGCGCCGGGGCACCGGATTCGACCGGCGCTCCGGCGCCCTCCGGGCGGGACTGGGTGGAGGCCGCAGGGCGCGCTGTCACCGGCGTCCTGCCGTCCTGGTCCCCGAACGGTACGACGGCGGACCCGGTCCAGCTCCTGGACGGCCGCGGACGAGCCAATATCGCCGCGGGTCCGCTCAGCGACGTGTTCTCCGCAGCCCTCGCCCGGCGCGCCGCCGTCCGGCGGTCGGCCCTTCCGGACCCGGCCGGCACGGCGGATCGAATCGGCTCGCTCGCCCTGATGCCGGAGAGCCGGGTGGTGATACTGACCGACGACCTCTCCCCCGGCGGCGCCCAGCTCGCGGCCGCCCGGGCGGTTCACGCCCTGCTGCCCGGGGCGGCATGGGTCCACACCGGAACCGTGCCGGCCGGCGGACAGGACCTCCCGGCCGTGTACACCCACGGCACCTCGCGGGCCAGCGCCGAGGCGCTCGCTGCCCGGCTGCTCGGCTGAGGGCGGGCACCCGCCCCGCTCTCCGCCGCCGAAACTGCAGCACACCACGCTTCTCCGGAGCCTAGGGGTGGTGTGCTGCCAACTCGACGGTCAGTCCTCGGCCGGCTCCAGGGGCACGTGCCCGGCGTCGGCGGCCGGATCACCCACGTCCGGACCTTCTGTATCCGAACCTTCTGACTCCGAAGCTCCTGCTTCCTGGCCATCCGCATCCGCTGCACCCGCACCCGCACCGCCGTCGTCGGCCAGGCCCGCGGGACCGCCGGCCAGGAGCCGGTCGAAGCCCTCCTCGTCCAGCACCGGAACGCCCAGCTGTTCGGCCTTATCGAGCTTGGTGCCGGCGTTCTCCCCGGCGACCACATAGCTCGTGTTCTTCGACACCGACCCCGAGGCCTTGCCGCCGCGCGTGATGATCGCTTCCTTCGCCTCGTCCCGGTTGTACCGCTCCAGGGAACCGGTGACGACGACGGTGAGGCCTTCGAGGGTGCGCGGCACCGACTCGTCCTGCTCGTCCTCCATCCGCACCCCGGCCGCGGCCCAGGAATCGACGATCTCGCGGTGCCAGTCCTCCTCGAACCACTCCTTCAGCGCGGCGGCGATGGTCGGGCCGACGCCGTCGACGTGGGCCAGCTCCTCCTCGCTCGCGGCGCGGATGCGGTCCATCGACCCGAAGGCCGTGGCGAGCGCCCGCGAGGCGGTGGGTCCGACGTGCCGGATGGACAGGGCCACGAGGACCCGCCACAGCGGCTGCTTCTTCGCCTTTTCGAGCTCCACGAACAGCTTGCGGGTGGTGGCGCTGGGCTCGGAGGGTTTCTTCGCCGTTCCCTTGGAGTAGAAGTAGGGGACGAGTTCGCGTCCCACCACCTCCCCCTTGACCTTCTTGTCCCGCTCGATCTTCACATCGGCGAGCATCTCCGGGGTCAGGTTGAAGATCTGTGCCTCGGTGGTGATCGGCGGCACCGCCGGCTCGGCGGGCCGGGTCAGGGCGATGGCCGCCTCCCAGCCGAGGGCCTCGATGTCGAACGCTCCCCGGCCGGCGAGGTGGAAGACGCGCTCGCGCAGCTGGGAGGGGCAGGCGCGGGCGTTGGGGCAGCGGATGTCCACGTCACCCTCCTTTGCCGGCTGCAGTGGCGTTCCGCAGGAGGGGCATTCGGTGGGCATGACGAAGTCGCGCACCGGGGGGTCCTGCTGGTCGCGCAGGGCGACGACGGGCCCGACGATTTCGGGGATGACGTCGCCGGCCTTGCGCAGGACCACGATGTCGCCGATCTTCACGCCCTTGGCCTTGACCACCTCCTGGTTGTGGAGGGTGGCCATGCTGACCGTGGAGCCGGCCACCTTGACCGGCTCCATCAGTCCGAAGGGCGTCACCCGCCCGGTCCGGCCGACGTTGACGAGGATGTCGAGCAGCTTGGTGTTGACCTCCTCGGGCGGGTACTTGTAGGCGACACACCAGCGGGGCACCCGCGAGGTGTGTCCGAGTGCCCGCTGCAGGGCGAAGCTGTCGACCTTCACCACGATGCCGTCAATCTCGTGGCGCAGCGAGTGCCGCTTGTCGCCGTAGCGTTCGATGAACCCGACGATGGCTTCCTCGTCGTCGAGCACCTCGGAATAGGGCGAGACCGGCAGGCCCCAGCGGCGCAGCTGCTCGTAGGTCTCGGACTGCGCTTCGGCGGTGAGGCCGGTGCGCGCACCGATGCCGTGCATGTAGGCGTCGAGCGGGCGCTCGGCCGTCAGGGCCGGGTCCTTCTGCCGCAGGGATCCGGCGGCGGCGTTCCGCGGGTTGGCGAAGGGTGCCTTGCCTGCGGCGACCATGCGCTCGTTGAGGGCGGCGAAGTCCTTGGAGGGGATGAACACCTCGCCGCGGACCTCGACCTCTTCGGGCACGTCGTCCCCGGCGAGCTGCCGCGGGATGGAGGCGATGGTGAGCACATTGTGGGTGATGTCCTCGCCGGTGACGCCGTCCCCGCGGGTGGCGGCGCGCACGAGTTCCCCGTTGCGGTAGAGCAGGTTGACGGCGAGGCCGTCGATTTTCAGCTCGGTGAGCCAGCGGACGCTGCTGCCCGGGCTGCGCTGCTCGATGCCGGCCAGGGCGCGGCGGAGCCAGACGGTGAGCTCCTCGAGGGAGAAGACGTCCTCGATGCTGTACATGCGCTGGAGGTGCTCCACGGGCGCGAAGGCCGAGGAGACGTCCCCGCCGACCTCCTGGGTCGGGGAGTCGTTGGAGACCAGCTCCGGGTGCAGTGCCTCGATGGTTTCGAGCCGGCGGAACAGTTCGTCGAACTCGGCGTCGGAGACGGTCGGCGCGTTCTCCTGGTAGTACGCATACCGGTGGGCGCGGATGGCGTCGGCAAGGTTCCGGTATTCCTCACGGAGGTCTTCGCTGGGAGTGCCGGTGCCGTCTTTGAGGCCGGTGGTGCTGAGGGCGTCTTCTGTTCCTGAGGTCACCGTCCCATCTTGCCCTAAGGCCGCCGGGCGTTCTAGCACGGCTCAGGGCGCCGCCGGGACTCCCGTGGCGTCGATGACGATGACCGAGACGTTGTCCCGCGCACCGGAGCGCAGGGTGGCCTCGATGAGGGTGTCGGCCGCCTCCTGGGGGTCCGCTACGGTGGCGAGGATCCCGCAGATCTCCTCGTCGGTGAGTTCACCGCTGAGCCCGTCGGAGCACACAAGGATCCGGTCCCCCTCCTCCACCGGCAGCAGCCAGAAGTCCGGCTCGGCGTCGTCGCCCGTGCCCAGGGCGCGGGTGACCACATGCCGGCGCGGGTGGGTGCGCGCCTGCTCCTCGGTGATCTGCCCGGTGTCGACAAGCTCCTGGACCTCGGAGTGGTCGACGGTGATCTGGCCGAACTGTCCCTGGCTCAGGCGGTAGGTGCGGGAGTCTCCGACATTGAAGAACAGCCAGTGGGGGGCGCCGGCCGCCTCGACGAGCACCACGCCGCTGAGGGTGGTCCCGGCGCGTCCGCTGGTCTCCTGGCGGATGCGGGCGTCGGCCTCCTGCACCAGCTCGTCGAGGTCCTCCGCGGTGAACCGGGGCAGCCGGGTGCCGGCCACCGCGCTCATGCCGAGGGTCTGCACGCACAGGCCGCTGGCCACCTCCCCCGCCTCGTGGCCGCCCATGCCGTCGGCCACGGCGAAGATCGGGTCCGCCGCGATCAACGAGTCCTCGTTGTTGTCGCGGCGCAGCCCGGTGTGCGTGGCGTACCCGCACACCACGCGCAGGCCCTGGCCCGCGTCCGCGGGAACCTCGATCGAACCGCTCATCGAGCCGCCCCGGGCAGCAGCCGACCGGTGCGGGGAGCGGGGCGCGGGTGCCTGCCGGCGAAGATGTTCAGCTGGTCGGTCATCTGTCCATTCTGCACTGGAGTGCGGTGGGCCACCAGCGGAGGCTGTGCCGGGCGCCGTTGCGTGGTCGGGCGGGCGCTCAGTCGAGCACCAGCCCGCTGCCGGTCCCCCGGGCCAGGGTCACCGGGTGGACCTCCCCGAAACCGCGCACGGTGCGTGCCTGCTGCGGAATCAGGACGAACTTCTCATTGCCGCTGAGCGTGGCGGCGGTGGTGGCGTCGATCAGCACCGTGCCGGGCTCGGCCAGGGCGGTCAGGCGCGCGGCGAGGTTCACCGTCGGGCCGTAGATATCCCCGAGCCGGGACAGGATCCTCCCCCAGACCATCGAGACCCGGGCCGACGGCAGGAGGTCGTCCTCGGTGAAGGCCTTGGCCAGGGCCAGGGAGATCTCCGCGCCGGCCTCGGGCGATTCGGCGATGTAGAGGACTTCATCGCCGATGGTCTTCACCAGCCGGCCGCCACCGACCGAGATGATTTCGGCGCACTTGTTCTCGAACCGCTGCACCAGCTGGGCGAGGGTCCGCTCGTTCATCTGCCGGGACAGGCTGGTGTAGGACACCAGGTCCGCGAAGCCGACGGCGCGCGCCAGCGGCAGGGGCGCGTCGTCCTCGTCGCCGTCCCGGCCCTCCTCGCTCGCCCGCAGGCCAGACTCTGCCCGGAGGGCCAGGCGCTGGACGGCGGCGTTCATCTGGCGCCGCCACGCGTACACCAGCATCTTCTCGAGGGGCTCGATCAGGTCGGGGAGCTCCGAGACCAGCGCCTTGCGGGCCACCGCGTCGGGGATGCCGCGCTGGACCACCATCTCCTCGACGATGGCCTCGATCTGCCACACCACCATGCGGTCGGTCATCTGGCCGACCGCCCGGGTGATGGAGATGGCGGCGTCCTCGGTGAGCTGTTCCTGCCGGACCAGTTCGATGATGGTCGTCAGCGCTTCCTTGTCCTTCTCGGTGAACGCGACATCCTCGTCCCCGATATTGGGGAAGCCCATGGCGCGCCAGAGCTTGCGGGCCGACAGCAGGGAGACCCCGGCGCGGGCGGCCACCTCGCGCCGGCGCAGGGTGCGTTCCGCCCCGAGGAGTTCGATCTCCAGCGCCCGGATCGCTTCGCGGTGCGGGTCGGCGGCGGAAGCGGGCGCGGGGGCAGGGGCGGGTGCCGGTGCGGGGTCGGGCAAAGGGTCGGGGCGTTCGCCGGGGTGCCCGTTCGATCCCGGCAGTTCCTGCGGCTGCCACACGGCCTTGGGCCGGGGCACGGCGGCGTCGGCGTCGGCGTCGGGGCGGCTTGCGGTGGTCATACCGCCCCCCTCCAGGCCCCGCCGGGGCCGTCCTGCCGCGCTTCCGGGTGCGCGGGCTGCCCCTGATCCGGCCACTGGTCCGGCCACTGGTCCGGTCCGGGCTGACCCATCATGGCACGGCCGTTGAACAGTGCCGACTGCGGGAGCTGTCCGATCGCTTCGGCGACGTGGTCCCTGAACACGGCCGCGCACGGCACATCGCGGTAACTGACCGAGCGGCCGAACCCCAGGTCCAGGGTGAGCGTGCCGCTGCCGAAAGGCCGCTGCACCAGCGACTGGGTCACCCCCACCTGGTGGACGGCGGCCAGCGGCACCTCGTACAGGCTCCGCCGAGTCATCCCGCGGCGGTGGATGAGCCGTTGATTCGTGAGGATATAGCGGCCGGCCAGCCAGCGCAGCAGCGGACGGAGGAACATCCTCAGCAGCAGCAGGGCGCCGCCGACGGCCGCCACTGTGACCAGCAGGGGCTGCCACTGCTGCAGCTCGGGCGGCACCGCGGCGCGGCTGAGCCAGCCCAGGGCGTAGCCGCCGGCGGTAAGCACGGCCAGGGCGCCGATCGACGGCCAGATCAGGCTCCGCGGGGTGGCCCGCGTCCGGGTCAGGACCTGCTCGCCGGGGGCGAGTTTCACCTTCATCGCGACGGCCCCGGGGCGGTGCGCACACCGGGGGTCGGCGCGGCGGCAGGGACGTTGCCGCCCGGGCCGCGCGGCGGCCGTCCGGCCCGAGCTGACGACGTCATCCGGCGTCCTGACCCGCGGGCCGCAGGTGCACGACGTCGCCGACGGAGACGGTGTGCCGCCCGCCGTCGTCGTCGCGCATTACGAGCCCGCCGTGCTCATCGAGCGCCAGCGCGTGGCCGGTCAGTTCGCGGCCGCCGGGAAGTTCCGCCCGGACGCTCCGCCCGAGGGTGTGCATGCGCGCGGAGACCGCGCCGGCGAGGGTGCTCCCGTCGGCGAGGGTGGCGGAGGCGTCGCCGTCGACGGCGCAGAAGGCCGAGTAGCGGGCGGCGAAGGTGCGCAGGAAGGACTTCAGGAGGATATTGCGGTCCGTGGTGCCCGCGTACTCAAGGAGCAGGGAGGTGGCGGTGGGCACCGGCAGCTCCGAATCGGTGAGGCTGACATTGAGCCCGACCCCCACCACCAGGGCCGGCGGCGAGCCGTCCGCTCCGGGAACGAACCGGGCGAGCACCCCGGCCAGCTTGCGGGAATCGACGATGACGTCGTTGGGCCACTTCAGCTGCGGACTCACCTCGGTGCGGTCCTCGACGCTCTCGGCCAGCGCCAGGGCGGCAAGCAGC
Source organism: uncultured Arthrobacter sp. (assembly GCF_902805515.1). GTDB lineage: Bacteria > Actinomycetota > Actinomycetes > Actinomycetales > Micrococcaceae > Arthrobacter_D. The sequence goes on from NZ_CADCTE010000056.1 coordinate 24,366, forward strand.
GACAGCCAGGAGTAGCTCTCCGTGGGGAGGGGCCGGCCGCCGGCATTCACGGGCCGCAGCAGCAGGCTCACGATCAGGGAGGACCGCTCCGGGGCCACCCAGTTGCGGCCGAGCCGTCCGCGCCCGGCCCGCTGCATCTCCGCCGTCAGCACCGAAAGGTCGGGCCACTGCCCGGGTTCCAGCTCGGCCAGCCCGGCCAGATCGTCGTTGGTTGAGCCGGTCTCCTGAACCAGCTCCACGCGCGCATACGGTCCGGCCGGCGCGCACAGGGCCACCGACAGCGCCGCCGCGTCCAAACCGGGTCGCTCCAGGTTTGAGTAGCGGTTGGTCATGCCTCCGATTCTACCCAGCCGGGCAGCGCCCACCGGCTCACAGGAAAATGTCCTGGACGAGCCGGTCCTCCGGCGCGCCCAGGCTGTACGGGCGAAAGTCGCTCACTCCCTCCTCCCGGAGCACCTCCTCGTCGGTGAAGAAGTTGCCGGTGCAGCTGCGTGAGCTGCGCGAGAGCACCGCGTGTGCCGCGTCGGCGACGATCTCCGGGCTGCGGGCGGCCTGCACCAGGGTGCCGCCGCCTGCCATATTGCGGATGGCCGCGGTGTCGATCAGGGTCTTCGGCCACAGGGAGTTCACGGCAATGCCCTCCCCGCGCAGCTCCTCCGCCAGGCCGAGCGTGGTCAGGCTCATCCCGTACTTGGCCAGAGTGTAGGCGAGGTGCGCACCGGCCCACTTCGGGTCGAGGTTCAGCGGCGGGGACAGCGTCAGGATGTGCGGGTTGTCGGAGCGGCGCAGCGCGTCGAGCGAGAGCTTGCTGAGCAGAAACGTGCCGCGGACGTTGACGTCGGCCATCAGGTCGTAGCGCTTCATGTCGACCTCGGGGGTGCGGGACAGGTCGATCGCGGAGGCATTGTTGATGACGGCGTCGATCCGGCCGAAGCGCTCGAGCGCGGCGTCGACAGCGCCACGCACGTCCTCGTCGCGGCGGACGTCACCGACGAGGGGCAGAGCCGTTCCGCCGGCCTCCTCGATGAGGCGTGCGGCGCTGGAGACCGTGCCCTCGAGCTTCGGGTGCGGCTCGCCGGTCTTGGCCAGGAGCACGATGTTCGCTCCGTCGCGGGCAGCGCGCAGCGCGATCGCCAGGCCGATGCCCCGGCTCCCGCCCGAAATCAGGAGAGTGCGCCCGCGCAGGGGTGCCTCCGGCGGGTCGGCGGCCGTCGTCGGGACTGGATTTTTTGATGGTGTCGCTGCTGCGTTCTCTGCTGCGTTGCTGGCGGTCATGCGGCAAGAATACGCAGGCGGGGGCGCGGCGCCGGCTGCGACGCACCGAATGTTACCGACCGGTAACCCGAGGAGTCGGACTAAGTGTTCGCGCCGGAACCTGTAGGAGTCCTACAGTCGGAGGGGCCCCTTGGCTCACTAGACTGGGACGGTCGTTCGTTTTTTTGGAGGATTCCTCACAAGGAGCCCTCCGGAGGCGGCCGCGCCAGACGCCCGCCCTACCCCCTGCACTCGGAGATTCAATGAAGCAAGACGTGGAACCCGACCTCAAGACGACCGCCGGCAAGCTCGCCGATTTCCGGCGCCGGCAGAGCCAGTCGCTGCTGCCTTCGGGCCCCGAAGCCGTTGAACGCCAGCACGCCCGCGGCAAGAACACGGCCCGCGAACGCATCGACCTCCTCGTCGACCCCGGGTCCTTCGTCGAGTTCGACGCCCTGGCCGTCCACCGCTCCAACGCGTTCGGCATGGACAAGAAGCGGCCCCTCGGGGACGGCGTGGTCTCCGGCTACGCCACCGTCGACGGGCGCCTCATCGGGATCTACAGCCAGGACTTCACCGTCTTCGGCGGCTCCCTCAGCCAGGTCAACGGCGAGAAGATCGTGAAGGTCCAGGAGTTCGCGCTGCGCAACGGCTGCCCGGTGGTGGGCATCAACGACGGCGGCGGGGCCCGCATCCAGGAGGGCGTGGCCTCCCTGGCCATGTTCGCCGACATCTTCCGCAACAACGTCCATGCCTCCGGCGTCGTCCCCCAGATTTCCCTGATCCTCGGACCGTGCGCGGGCGGGGCCGCCTACTCGCCGGCCCTGACCGACTACGTGGTGATGGTGGACAAGACCTCCCACATGTTCATCACGGGCCCGGACGTCATCAAGACCGTCACCGGCGAGGACGTCGACATGGAGACCCTCGGCGGCGCACGCCAGCACAACACCACCACCGGCACCTCGACCTACCTCGCGGCCGACGAACAGGACGCCATCGGCTTCGTGCGCGAACTGCTCGACTATCTGCCCTCGAACAACCTCGCCGAGGCCCCGCTCGGGGAGTTCACCGAGATGCTCGAGACGACGCTCGAGGACGAGGCCCTCGACACGCTGATCCCCGACTCCGCGAACCAGCCCTACGACATGCACGCAGTGATCGCCGCGATCGTCGACGACGGCCACTTCCTGGAGATGCAGGCGCTCTACGCACCGAACGTGCTCATCGGGTACGCCCGGGTGGAGGGCCACACCATCGGCATCGTCGCCAACCAGCCGATGCAGTTCGCCGGGACCCTCGACATCAACGCCTCAGAGAAGGCCGCCCGTTTCGTCCGCCACTGCGACGCGTTCAACATCCCCATCCTGACCCTGGTCGACGTTCCGGGCTTCCTGCCCGGCAAGGACCAGGAGTTCAACGGCATCATCCGCCGCGGCGCGAAGCTCCTCTACGCCTACGCCGAGGCGACCGTGCCCAAGGTGACGGTGATTACCCGCAAGGCCTACGGCGGGGCATACATCGTGATGGGCTCCAAGAAGCTCGGCGCGGACCTCAACCTGGCCTGGCCGACGGCGCAGATCGGCGTCATGGGCGCCCAGGGCGCGGTGAACATCCTCTACCGCGGCCACCTGAAGGCCGTCGCGGAGGCCGGCGGCGACGTCGAGGCGGCACGCGCCGAGGTGGTCCAGCAGTACGAAGAGGAGCTGCTCAACCCGTACCAGGCGGCGCAGCTCGGCTATGTCGACGCCGTCATCGCCCCCTCCGACACCCGGGTTCAGGTGGTGCGGGCGCTGCGGGCGCTGCGTGACAAGCGGGCCACCCTGCCCGCCAAGAAGCACGGGAACATCCCGCTGTGAGCACCGGCACCCCGGAGGAGGAACCGCTGCTGCGCGTGGTGGCAGGGAACCCCACTGACGAAGAGGTGGCCGCGCTGACCGCCGTCGTCCTGGCGATGGCGGACTCAGGGGACTCGAATGACCGGCGCCATCCGGGCCGGGCGTGGCTGCGCCGGACCCTGCTGCGCCTGCACCCGCTGCCCGGGCCGGGCTCCTGGCGGCGCAGCGGCAGGTAGGCGCAGCGCACACCGCCGCGTGCCCGCGGTCCGGGGCCTGCCGGTCAGCGCGGGTCCGTGACGGTTCCGAGGAACAGGGGCAGGCCGGTGGCCTCGTGGAGCACTGCGTAGAGGAACGGCCGGTCAACCTCGACCACCAGTTCCGGATCGACCGGCACCGAGGTGGCCATCAGTTCGAACTGGGTCACCGCCGCGGCGACCGTCCCCTTCTCCCCGACGGTGATCGAGGCGGCCTGGGCCGCCGCTGAGACGACCGCGTCGGGCTGGATTGCGGAAAGGTCCGGTGCACCGCCAAGGGTTTCCCGCAGGCCGAGCCTGCGCAGCAGCGGCAGCAGGTCGAAGGCGCTGTCGGACTCCCAGCGCGGCAGGCCAAGCCCCAGGAAGACCTCGCCGGCCTCCTCCATCGCCCTCGCAACCTCAAGCAGAGCCTCCTTCGAGCACGCAGGCAGGGCGGGCCCGTCGTCGGACCCGGCGTCGCCGGCGGCGAGCACGACCCGCAGCACGAACCCCTCGGTGTAGGGGACGTCGACCGCCACCCACCGGGAGCCGGCGGCGTACCGGGCCGGAGTGCGGGTGTGCATTCGATCGACCGCCACGGTGGTGCCGTCGGGCAGCCGGAAGTCCTCGGGGTAGGTGCCGGACGGGTCGAAGGGCTCGGCCCAGGCGGCCGCGAAGTACGCGGTGTTGAGCAGCGACAGGGTCGTATCCGGGTTGTACTCGACGGGCGCCTCCGTCATGCGTCCACCGGTGGCCTCCGACACCCAGCGGTTCAGCACCGCCTCCGTTGCGGGATCGGCAAAGTCAACGGGATACACGCCGGCGCTGGAGTGGCGGGCCAGCGTGGCGAGGAAGGCGTCCCCGGTGGGCGTCTCCCGGTCCACGAACACGCCGTTGGCCAGGTGCAGCACCGGGACGGCCGGCGGCTCCTGCGCGTTCGCCGCCCCGGGGTCGCCGTCGTACGGTGCGAGCCGGGCCAGCAGGGCCTCAAGGGCCGTCGTGCTGCCCTCCGCCGGCAAGCCCAGGACGGCGTCGAGTTCGGCGGCCGTGCTTGAGCCGGCTCCGGCCCGCAGCATCAGCAGGGCGCACAGGGCACTGACCGGGCTCGTGACGACGTTTTTCCCGGGCGCTCCGGCCAGCAGCGCCGCGCCCAACTGGTAGGCACTCCGGCGCAGGGCCTCCTCCGGTGACACCGGCCCCGGCCGGTCGTCCCGTCCAGGGCGCCGGTCCTGAGCACGAACCCGTCCCCCGTCCTGTTCCTGTTCCCGGTCCTGTTCCCGTCCCTGGTCCTGGTCCTGAAAATTCCTCCGCGGGTCCCCCGCCGCCGTATTCATGCCCTCACCCTAGGGGTCCCGAGGAAGGGAAGGGGGGGTTTTCGCGCGGCGCCGCGCTGAGGCGCCCGACCTGCTCCGGATATTTCGGCCGAACCGTAGCCCGGGGCAACGGACGGCGCTAGGCTCGGGCTGTGACCAACGAGACTTCCCCTGCCTCCACCCCTTCCACCCCGTCCTCCGGCTCCGGCTCCGAGGGTGCCGCACGCCAGCCGACGGCCATCGACGCCGTCGCGGAGACCTACACCGCCACCCTGACCCGGTTGGACCCCGGATTCGCCACGGTCCTCGGCGTGCCCGGCCGGGAGACCGAATTCCGTGACTACTCCCCGGCCGGCGTTGAGGCCTTCGCCGAAGCGGCCCGCTCCGCCCTGGCCGACCTTTCCGGACTCGAGCCGGTCGACGACGTCGACGCCGTGACCCTCGACGCGATGCGCGAACGCCTCGGGCTTGAACTGGAGATCCATGAGACCGGGGCGAACCTTTCGGAGCTCAACAACCTCGAAAGCCCCGCCCAGAACGTCCGGGCCATCTTCGACCTCATGCCGACGGCCACCGAGGAGCACTGGGCGCACATCGCCGGCCGCCTGTCGAACGTCCCGGCCGCCCTCTCGGGCTACATCACCTCCCTGCGCCGCGGACGGGAGCTGGGCCTTGTCGCTGCCGCCCGCCAGATCGGCATCGTCATCGAGCAGGTCACCCGGTACGCCGAGGACGGCGGCTTCTTCGACAGCTTCGCCGCGGGCGCGGCCACGGACGACGGGCCCGTGACCGGGCCGCTCGCCGCCGAGCTGCGCAGCGGAGCCGAGGCCGCCCGCCAGGCCTACCGCGGGCTCGCCGCGTTCCTGCAGGAGGAGCTGCTGCCCGGTGCCCCCACCAAGGACGCCGTCGGCCGTGAACGCTACGCCCTGATGTCGCGCCTGTTCCTCGGGTCCGCCGTCGACCTCGAGGAGACCTACCAGTGGGGCGTCGAGGAACTCGACCGCATCATCGCCGAACAGGAGGCGGTCGCCTCGGAGATCCGGCCCGGTGCCTCCATCGAGGAGGCCATCTCGGTCCTCGATGCCGATCCGGCCCGCCAGCTCCACGGCACCGACGCGCTGCGCGAGTGGATGCAGGAGCTGTCCGACGGCGCGGTGCAGGCCCTGGCCGGCGTGCACTTCGACATTCCCGACATCATGCGCACCCTCGAATGCCGGATCGCCCCCACCCACGAGGGCGGCATCTACTACACCGGCCCCAGCGACGATTTCTCCCGGCCCGGCCGCATGTGGTGGTCAGTGCCCGAGGGTGAGGACTCGTTCACCACCTGGAAGGAGACGACGACCGTCTACCACGAGGGCGTCCCGGGCCACCACCTCCAGGTCGCCACCGCGGTCTACCAGCGGCGGCTGTTGAACGCCTGGCGGCGCAACGCCGTCTGGGTCTCCGGCCAGGGCGAGGGGTGGGCGCTGTACGCCGAACGCCTGATGCAGGAGCTCGGCTTCCTCAACGATCCGGGCGACCGGCTCGGGATGCTCGACGCCCAGCGGATGCGTGCGGCGCGCGTGGTCTTCGACATCGGCGTCCACCTCGAACTCGAGGTGCCGCAGCGGTGGGGCTCGGGAACGTGGACCCCTGAGAAGGGCTACGAATTCCTCCGCAGCAACATCGCCATCAGCGAGGGCCAGCTGAACTTCGAGTTCAACCGGTACCTGGGCTGGCCCGGGCAGGCGCCCTCCTACAAGGTGGGGCAGCGGCTCTGGGAGCAGATCCGCGACGAGGTCAAGGAACGCGAGGGCGCAGCCTTCGACCTGCGGGCCTTCCACACCCGGGCGCTCAACCTCGGGTCGGTGGGGCTGGACACGCTCCGCCGGGCGCTGCTGAGCTAGCTCTCCGGGGCGGGCCGCCGCCCGCCCCGGTTCCCGGCCGGCCCGCCGCCTGCATAGGGTAGGGGAATGACTCCGCGCCTGATCCTCGCCTCGGCCTCCCCCGCCCGCACCAAACTCCTTCGGGAGGCCGGCATCCGGCACACCACCCTCGTCTCGGACGTCGACGAGGCCGCCGTCGCGGCCGGGTACGGGGAGCTCGACGCCTACGACACCTCCCTGCTGCTCGCGCGGGCCAAGGCCGAAGCGGTCGCCTCCCTGCCCGAGGCCGAGGACGCCCTCGTGGTGGGGTGCGACTCCATCTTCGAATTCGAGGGTGAGGCGCACGGCAAGCCCTACGAGCCCGACGTCGCCCGCGCCCGGATCCGGCGTATGAGCGGCTCCTCGGGGGTGCTTCACACCGGTCACTGGCTGGTCGACAACCGGGAGAACGGTTCGGGCGCCACCATCGGCGGGGTCAACTCCGCCACCGTCCACTTCGGGGTGATGTCCGAGCAGGAGGTGGACGCCTACGTCGCCAGCGGGGAGCCCCTTCACTGCGCCGGCTCCTTCACCATCGACGGGCTGGGCGGTGCCTTCATCGAACGGATCGAGGGCGATCCGCACACCGTGGTCGGGCTCAGCATCTCCACGCTCCGCGCGCTGCTGGCCTCGGCGGGCGTCCCGGTGACCGACCTGTGGGAATCCGCGGACCGCGCCTGAGCGATTTGTAGGACCCCTACAAAGGAAGGGCCCGCAACACGCAACGACGGCACCGTTTATGGGCGGAATCAACAATTAGACGCTAGGCTCCGATCAGACCCGAAGGAGCATTCCACCCCATGAGCACACCACCGCCAGGCGCTGTCCCCGCGCCCCTGCCGCCCGCCGCCACCCCCGACGCCGTGTCCACCTCGGTGACGAAGGTGCTCGTCGCGAACCGCGGCGAAATCGCCGTCCGCGTCATCCGGGCAGCACGCGACGAGGGCATCGCCTCGGTCGCGGTGTACGCGGATTCGGACCGGGAGGCCCTCCACGTGCGCCTCGCCGATGAGGCCTTCGCCCTGGGCGGGACCACCGCGGCCGAGTCCTACCTGGTGATGGACCGCATCCTCGACGCCGCCCGGCGCAGCGGCGCCGACGCCATCCACCCCGGCTACGGCTTCCTCTCCGAGAACGCCGACTTCGCCCGGCGCGTCCAGGAGGCCGGCCTGACCTGGATCGGCCCGTCCCCGGACGCCATCTCCAAGCTCGGCGACAAGGTGCAGGCCCGCCACATCGCGGACAAGGTCGGTGCCCCGCTGGTCCCCGGCACGAAGGACCCCGTCGCCTCCGTCCAGGAGGTGCTCGACTTCGCCGATGAATTCGGCCTGCCCATCGCCATCAAGGCCGCCTTCGGCGGCGGTGGCCGCGGCATCAAGGTGGTCCGTGAGCGCGAGGAAATCCCCGAGCTCTACGATTCGGCGGTCCGCGAGGCGACCGCCGCCTTCGGGCGCGGCGAGTGCTTCGTCGAGCGCTTCCTCGATGCCCCCCGCCACGTCGAGACCCAGTGCCTGGCCGATGCGCACGGCAACGTCGTCGTCGTCTCCACCCGAGACTGCTCGCTGCAGCGCCGCAACCAGAAGCTGGTCGAGGAGGCCCCGGCGCCGTTCCTGACGCCGGACCAGAACCAGCGCCTCTACGAGGCCTCCAAGGCGATCCTGCGCGAGGCCGACTACCAGGGCGCCGGCACCTGCGAGTTCCTCGTCGGCAAGGACGGCACCATCTCCTTCCTCGAGGTCAACACCCGGCTGCAGGTTGAGCACCCGGTCTCCGAAGAGGTCACCGGCATCGACCTGGTGCGCGAACAGTTCCGCATCGCCCGCGGTGAAGCACTCGGCTACGGGGACCCCGAGGTGCGCGGCCACTCCTTCGAGTTCCGCATCAACGGCGAGGACGCCGGCCGGGGCTTCCTTCCCTCCCCCGGCACCGTTGAGACGCTGAAGCTGCCCACCGGCCCCGGCGTCCGCGTCGACTCCGGCGTGGAGCAGGGCGAGGTGATCGGAGGAAACTTCGACTCGATGCTGGCCAAGCTCATCGTCACCGGCGCCACCCGGGAGCAGGCCCTGCAGCGGGCCCGGCGCGCCATCGCCGAGATGGAGGTCGGCGGGATGCCCACCGTGCTTCCCTTCCACGCCGCGGTGGTGGCCGATCCGGCTTTCGCCCCCGCCGAGGGACCCTTCGCGGTCCACACCCGGTGGATCGAGACCGAGTTCGACAACCGGATCGAGCCGTGGGTTCCCACCGGGGCCGACCCGGCTCCCGAGGAATCCCGGCAGCGGGTCACGGTCGAGGTTGGCGGACGCCGCCTCGAGGTCGTCCTCCCGGCGGGGCTGGGCGCGGGCAACGGCCGGCCGCCCGCGGCAGCGGGCAAGCCCAAGAAGTCCCAGCGCCCCCGGGCGGGTGCGGCCGTCGCCAACGGCGACGACCTGACCTCACCCATGCAGGGCACCATCGTCAAGGTTGCCGCCTCCGACGGCGACAAGGTGGCCGAGGGCGACCTCGTCGTGGTCCTCGAGGCGATGAAGATGGAACAGCCGCTCACTGCCCACAAGTCGGGCACCCTGTCCGGCCTCTCCGCCGCCCCTGGGGACACGGTGTCGGCCGGGTCGGTCATCGCCGCCATCCGCTCCTAGACGGAGGGCGGTCAGCCGTCCTTCTTCTCCTCCGACTTCCCCTTGCCGGGGTCGTCGTTGCCTTTGCCTGCGCCCTCGTCCTTTTCGTCGTCCTTGCCCGGATCCTCCTTCGGTTCCTCGGGCTTCGGTTCCTCGGGCGCGGGCTCCTCGGGCTTCGGTTCCTCGGGCGCGGGCTCCGCAGGCTCAGGTGCCTCCGGTTCCGGCGCGGCCGGGGAGGGTTCGACCGGCGAGGGTTCAATTGGCGAGGGTTCAACCGGCGCGGGCTCGACCGGCGCCGGCTCGACGGGAGCCGGAACCACCGGCGCGGGCGGAGCGGCGGAGGTCGCCGGCGCAGGGGCAGGGCCGGCCGGGGGCGTTGTCGACGCCGAAGGGGTCGGCTCCTCGCCGGCCTCCTGGAGGGAGGCGACGACGGCGTCGATCCTCGCCGAGATCAGCGCCGCGCGGTCCTCGGACATCGCGCCATCGGCGGCCGACGCCTCAACCTCCTGCCGCAGGGCGTCGGCGCGGTCCAGGGCGGCCTGCGTGTTCCCCGCGGCGGCGAGGCCGGCGATTTCGCGCACCGAGGCCGAAAGCTGCCGGGCGGCCTCCGCGTCCAGCGAGCCGGGCGCCCCGCAGCCGGCCAGGGCCAGCGACCCGGCGACGGCGGCCACCAGGACCGGGCGGGACAGGACCCGCCGGATTCTCAGCATCATGGGTTCACGCTTTCGTAGAGTTCCTCAAGCCGTTCGCCGGTGGTTCCCGGCACCGACGGCAGGGGTTCGGGGTCGGCGCCCGATCCGGCGGGCCGGTTCAGCACCACCGCGGCAAGCACTCCCAGCGCCGCCAGCAGCACCGCGACGGCGATCAGCCAGCCCGGTACGCGCCTGCGCCGGATTCCGCGGTCCCCGCCGGAGGGAGAAGGCCGGTCCGGATCGAGGACCGGAGAGGCACCCACCGGTGCGGGAACCTCTGCGGTCTCCGGGCCCCGGACGGGATCCCCTGCGATGGGCGGGGCGGTTGCGGCACCGGCGGGGAGGGGACTCGTCGGAGCGGCTGCCGCGGTCGATACCGCCGTAGGTGCCGCCGTCGTGGGTGCTGCCGCAGGTGCCGGCGTCGTCGGGGCTGGCGCCGCCGTGGGTGCTGCCGCGGGCAGGGCCACAGTGTGGGCCGCCGCTACCGGCACGGCAGCCGTGGGCGCATCCACCTGCGATACCGGCGCCGTCGGAGTGTCAGCCCCCTCGCTGGGCGCCGCGCCCGGGCCAGGGGCCGGACCGCCCGCCGCGGGCATCGCCTGGGGAGGGTCCAGGGGCACCAGGGCAGCCTGCACGGCGGCAGCCGGCGCGCCGCCGTCGAGCTCGGCCAGCGCCGTCGCGACGGCACGGGCGTCGGGACGGGCAGCGGGATCGTCGAGGGTCATGGCGGCCAGAAGCTCGCCCATTCCGGCGCCGGCGCTTGCCGGGATGGAAGGGCTGCGGTGCAACCGGGCCAGGGCGCTTTCGACCCCGGTCCCGGGGAAGGCCCGTTCGCCGGTCAGGCACTCGATCAGGACCAGGCCCAGGGAGTAGATGTCGGTGGGCGTTCCCACCATCTCGCCGCGGGCCTGCTCGGGGCTGAAGTAGGCGGCGCTGCCGATGACCTGCCCGGTGGCTGTCATACCGCTCCCGTCGAAGAACCGGGCGATGCCGAAGTCGGTCAGCAGATAGGTGAAGACACCGCTTCCGGGCTCGGCGTCGCGGGTGAGGATATTCGACGGTTTGATGTCCCGGTGGATGACGCCGCGGTGATGGATATGGTGCAGCGCCCGCGAGAGGTCGAGGCCCACGTGGCGGGCTCCGGCGGGGGTCAGCGGGCCGCTGCGGAGCATAGCTCCAAGGTCGGGGCCCGGAATGTACTCCATCACGAGGTAGGCGCCGTCGCCGGAGGCGTGTTCGGTGTCCATGTCGAGCACCCGGACCAGCCCGGGGTGGTCGAGCCCTGCGAGGAGCCTCGCCTCGACGGATCCGCGTTCGATTCCGTCGGCGGTGCCGGGTCGGAACACCTTGATGGCAACGTCACGTTCGAGTCGGGTATCCCGGCCCAGGTACACCTCGGCCATCCCGCCGGCACCCACGCGCCGGCCGAGCGCGTAGCGCCCGCCCGCAAGTGTAGAAACCGTCATCGCTCCCGCATCCAGTAATCGTAAGTAAGCTTCCTTTAGTTGATTGTACGGGCAACCCGGCGCCCGCGCGGCACCTGCTGAAACTCGGAAACCACCCGAAAAACGGCCCACCGGGGGTTAAACGACGCCGGCGCGCCCCCCGAGGGGAACCGCGCCGGCTCGTTGATTCGGATAAGGATCAGGCGATGTGGTTCTCGTAGTCCCGGTCGCGGGTTTCGCGGGAGATCCACAGGGCGACGAAGGTCAGGACCGCCGCAATGCTGAGGTAGAGCCCCACCAGGAAGGTGCTACCGTCGGCGACCTTCCACAGCGCAATGGCCACGAAGGACGCCGGCGCCGCACCGATCACGCTTGAGAGGTTGTAGGCCACGGCGGACCCGGTGTAGCGCACGTTCGCCGGAAAGAGTTCAGGCAGGACGGCGGCCATCGGCCCGAAGGTCAGGCCCATGAGGATGAACCCGATGATCAGCAGCGCCATGGCACCGGTGCTGCCGGCACCGAAGAGGGGAACCCAGGTGAAGCCGAAGACGGCGATGCCCGCGGTCACCGCCAGGAGCATCCTGCGGCGTCCGAACCGTTCCGCCAGCGGACCGGAGACGAGCGTGAAGATCCCGAAGAACACGACACCGAGGATGAGCATCCACAGGAAGTCGCCGCGGTCGATCCCGAGTCCCGGCACGAAGCCCGTCGCGTCGAACTCCTTGCCCGCGGCCTCGGCGCCGGCCCGAGCCTGCTCGACCGTGGCCGGGCTGGTCCCGTAGGTCAGGGTGAAGGAGGTCATCAGGTAGAACAGCACGTACGTGGCGAACATGATGAAGGTGCCCAGCACCAGCGGCCGCCAGTGCCGGCGGAAGACCTCGCCGAGGGGAAGCTTGACGACCTTGCCCTCGTCCCGGACCTTCTGGAAGGAAAGGCTCTCGATGAGCTTCAGCCGCACGTACAGCCCGACGATCACCAGGACGGCGCTGAGCAGGAACGGAACGCGCCAGCCCCAGCTCAGGAACTGCTCGTCCGTCAGGGTGGTGTTGAGCACGACGAAGAGGATGTTCGCGAGGATGAAGCCGATCGGGGCGCCAAGCTGCGGGAAGGTGCCGAAGACGGCACGCTTGCCCTGAGGGGCGTTCTCGGTGGCCAGCAGGGCCGCACCGCTCCACTCGCCGCCGAGGGCGAGGCCCTGGAAGAAGCGCAGCACGACGAGCAGCAGCGGGGCGAGGATGATCCAGCCGGCGTTTTCCGCCGTCGGAAGCAGCCCGATCAGGAAGGTCGCGATACCCATGGTGAGCAGGGAGGCCACCAGCGTGGCCTTGCGGCCGATCTTGTCACCGTAGTGACCGAAGATGATCGAGCCGAGCGGGCGGGCGACGAACGCGACGCCGAAGACGGCGAAGGAGCTCAGGAGCTGGTTCGCCGGGGTGGCGTTGGGGAAGAACAGGGCCGGGAAGACCAACACCGACGCCGTGGCGTAGATGTAGAAGTCGTAGAACTCGATGGTGGTGCCGATGAGGCTGGCGAAGATGACGCGGCCGCGCGGATTCAGCGGCTTGGTGGCCCCGCCCAGTGCAGCGGGTGACGAAGAGGACATGAGATCGGCTTTCTCTTGCGGGGCTTCAGACCGGCCGGGGCTCCTAAACGATCCCGGTGGCCAATCCGTTCAGTGAATCCACATATTGGACCACTTGCGTCCACCCAGTGGAGAAGTGTGTCCAACCCGTGGACACGGACTCCGGTGCCGATCTCTAGGCAGTCCGGCTGCGGCGTCCTCCCCCGCGGCCCTACAGGCGCACGTGGAGCCGGCGGGCGGCCTCGGAGATCGATCCGGTCAGCGAGGGATACACGGTGAAGGTGTTGGCGACGTCGTCGACGTGGAGCTTCTTGGTCACCGCGATCGCCAGCGGGAAAATCAGCTCGGAGGCGCGTGGACCGACGACGACCCCGCCGATCACCGTGCCCGAGCCGGCGCGGGAGATGACCTTCACGAAGCCGTCCTTGACGTTCATCATCTTCGCCCGCGCGTTGGTGTGGAGGGACAGCTTGACGACGTCGCCCTGGTACTTGCCCGAGGCGATGTCGGCCTCGGTGACACCGACCGTGGCAATCTCCGGCGTGGTGAAGATGTTCGAGGCGACCTGCTTGAGCTTGAGCGGGGTGACGGTGTCCCCCAGCAGGTGCGCGATGGCGATCCGGCCCTGCATGGCGGCGACCGAGGCGAGGGCGAACACCCCGGTGCAGTCACCGGCGGCGTACACGTTCGGCGCCGTCGTGCGCGAGACTCCGTCCACGACGATGTGGCCCGACTCGGTCAGGGCCACCCCGGCCTCTTCAAGGCCGATGTCGGCGGTGTTCGGCACCGCGCCCACGGCCATGAGGCAGTGGCTGCCCTCGATGACCTTGCCGTCGGAGAGGTGGACCTCGACGCCGGCCGAGGTGCGCTTGACCTTGTCGGCGCGGGTCTTCGAGAGAACGGTCATGCCCCGGTTGAGGAAGACGTCCTCGAGGACGGCGGCGGCGTCGGCGTCCTCACCGGGAAGCACCTGGTCACGGCTGGAGACGAGCGTGACCTTGGAGCCCAGCCCGTTGTAGGCGGAGGCGAACTCCGCGCCCGTGACGCCGGAACCGACGACGATCAGGTGCTCGGGGATCTCCGTGAGGTTATAGACCTGGGTCCAGTTGAAGATCCGCTCCCCGTCCGGCACTGCGGTGGAGAGCTCGCGGGGGTGGGATCCGACGGCGATCAGCAAGGCGTCGGCCTCGATCACCGAGGTCTTCCCCTCGGAGACAACCTCGATGCGGTGGTTGTCAAGGAGCTTCCCCGTGCCGATGATGACCTTCACGCCCTTGCGCTCAAGGGTGGCCCGGATGTCGGCTGACTGACCCGCCGCGAGCTTCAGGAGCCGCTGGTTGACCTTGTGAAGGTCGGCCGCGACAGAGGTGTCGGTGAAGTTCACCCCGAGGCTGTGCGCATCGGTGAAGCGGGTCATGGTGTCCGCGGTGGCGATGAGGGTCTTCGAGGGGACCACATCGGTCAGCACCGCCGAGCCGCCCAGCCCCTGCCGTTCGACGATCGTGACGTTGGCGCCGAGGGAGGAAGCGACCATCGCCGCCTCGTATCCGCCCGGGCCGCCGCCGAGGATGGCAATACGCAGGGAGCTGAAATCAAGTTGATTGGTCACAGCACCTTATTGTCCCCCATCCCGGGCGGCGGCCCAAACGATTTGGCGGGCTTGGCCGGTGAGCATCGGACGGTGAGATGTCCGTCCGGCACCGCTGTGCAGCCCGGCGTCCGCCGCGCCGTCGGACGGCGAGCCCGCCCCAGAGCGACCACCGAGCCACAAAGCGACGGGCGGACCGGATAAAACGGGTCCATTCGTCGCTTTCGGGTCCGCAGGACGCCTTCCGGCCCGGGAACTGCCTTCACCGCCTCCGCACACCGGGCCGACCCGCGGCACCTGGCCCGCCGGGGGCGGCCCGCTGGAACGGCCCCAGTCCACGCGGTAGGTTTGTGCGGTGACGAATGATCCTTTTGACCTTGCCCGCAGTGCCGCCGACTACATCGCCGAAAAGACCGGGGTGGAGCGGCACGACACCGCCCTCGTCCTGGGCTCCGGGTGGGGCGGCGCCGCCGGCCTGATCGGGGAGACGACGGCGACCGTCGACGCCTCCGACATCCCCGGCTTCTCGGCACCAGCCGTCGTCGGACACGTGGGCACCATCAGCTCGGTGCTGACCCCGACAGGAAAGCGCGCCCTGGTCCTTGGCGCGCGCACCCACTTCTACGAGGGCAAGGGCGTCCGCGCCGTCGTCCACGGAGTCCGCACCGCGGCGGCCACCGGCGCGAAGACCCTGGTGCTGACCAACGGGTGCGGCGGACTGCAGGAGCGGTGGACGCCGGGCACCCCGGTGCTCATCAGCGACCACATCAACCTCACTGCGACGTCCCCGCTCGAGGGAGCGACGTTCGTCGACCTCACCGACCTGTACTCGGCCCGGATCCGGAAGATCGCCCTTGAGGTCGACCCGACCCTCGACTCGGGCGTCTACGCCCAGTTCACCGGCCCGCACTACGAAACCCCGGCCGAGGTGCAGTACGCCAGGCGGATCGGCGCCGACCTCGTGGGCATGTCCACCGCCCTCGAAGCGATCGCCGCCCGCCACGCAGGCATGGAGGTCTTCGGGCTGTCCCTGGTCACCAACCTCGCCGCCGGTATCAGCCCGGTCCCGCTGAGCCACGCCGAAGTCCTCGAGGCAGGGCAGGCCGCCGGACCGCGCATCTCCCGCCTGCTTGCCGACATCGTCGCCAAGCTCTAAGCACCCTCCGCCCCGACGCACCCAGGCAGGTTCTCCCCCATGACTTCCTCCGAACAGCAGCTCCTTCTGTCCTCGGCCACGGCCTGGGCGCAGGCCGACCCGGATCCGCAGACCGCCGCCGAACTCGAGGCCCTTCTCGACGCCGTACGGCAGGGCGATGCCGCGGCAGAAGCCGAGCTGCGCGACCGGTTCTCCGGGCCGCTGCTGTTCGGCACCGCCGGGCTGCGGGCCGCACTCGGCGCCGGGCCGAACCGCATGAACCGGGTCGTGGTCCGGCGCGCCGCCGCCGGTGTCGCGGCGCACGCCCTCGACCTGGCCTCGGCTGGGGATGGGGACGGCGGTGCCTACGTGCCGCGCGCCGTCATCGGTTTCGACGCACGCCACAACTCGCGCGTCTTCGCCGAGGAGACCGCAGCCATCTTCGCCGCGGCGGGCCTTGAAACCTTCCTGATGCCCTCGGAGCTTCCCACCCCGGTCCTCGCCTACGCCGTGCGCGCCCTCGAGTGCGAGGTGGGCATCATGGTGACCGCCAGCCACAACCCGCCGCAGGACAACGGGTACAAGGTCTACCTCGGAGGCCGCGCGGTCGCCCCGGAGGCCCGCGGGGTGCAGATCGTCGCACCCCACGACGCCGGGATCGCCGCGCACATCGCGGCGGTCGGCAGCATCGATTCCGTTCCACTGGCCGCGGACGGGTGGACCGTCCTGCCCGAAAGCATCGAAAAGGACTACGTCACCGCCGTGGCGGCCCTCGCCGACCCGGCGTTCACGGACCGGGACCTGAACATCGTCCTCACCCCTCTGCACGGGGTGGGTGGGCGCACGGCGCGTGCGGTGCTGGAGGCCGCCGGATTCGGCCAGGTGACGATGGTGGAGCGCCAGGCCGAACCGGACCCCGACTTCCCCACCGTCGCCTTCCCCAACCCGGAGGAGCCGGGAGCCCTCGACCTCGCCCTGGAGACGGCGCAGGAGACCGACGCGGATCTGGTGATCGCCAATGACCCCGACGCCGACCGCGTCGCGCTGGCCGCCAAGGATCCCGCCACCGGCGCCTGGCGGATGCTGCGCGGCGACGAGGTCGGAACCCTCCTCGGCGCCCACCTGGCCGCCCGTGCCACGGCCGGGGGTTCGACGGGCGGCGCGGTGTTCGCCAACTCGATCGTCTCCTCCCGCCTGCTGGGCCGGGTAGCGGCTGCGGCGGGCATTTCCCACGTCCAGACCCTCACCGGCTTCAAATGGATCGCCCGGGTGCCCGGCCTCAGCTACGGCTACGAGGAGGCCCTCGGCTACTGCGTCGCACCCACGACGGTCCGCGACAAGGACGGCATCTCCGCCGGGCTCCTGCTCGCCGAGCTCGCCGCGGCCACCAAGGCCGCGGGCCGCACGCTGTTCGACCTGCTCGATGACGCGTTCCTCGCCCACGGCCTCCACGCCGCGGACCAGCTCTCCGTCCGGGTCGCGAGTCTCCCGCTGCTGGGCGAGATGATGGCCCGGCTGCGCTCGAACCCGCCGCAGTCGTTCGCCGGTTCGCCCGTGGCCACCGCCGTCGACCTGTCCCAGGGCTCGGAGAACCTGCCGCCGACCGACGGCCTGCTCTACCTCACCGGCGATTCGACGCGGGTGATCATCCGCCCCAGCGGCACCGAGCCCAAGCTCAAGTGCTACCTCGAGGTGATCGAGCCGGTCGCCTCCGCCGAGGGGCTCGCCGAGGCAAAGGCCACCGCCCGCGCACGCCTCGAAGCGGTCCGGGCCGACGTCGGCGCCGCCCTCGGGCTCTGACACCGCCTCCCCGGCTCCGGCCGTGCCGCCCGTTCCCCATCTCGTGAAAAGATAGCCCTATGCCTAGCGACGTCTCTCTTGCCTCCTATATCGACCACACCCTCCTGAAGCCCGAAGCCAGCCGCGAGCAGATCCTCGCGGTCTGCGCGGAGGCCGTCGAACACTCCTTCAAGTCGGTCTGCGTGAACCCGATCTGGGTCAGCACCGTGCACACGGCCGTCAAGGACAGCGGCGTGCTGACCTGCTCGGTCATCGGCTTCCCCTTCGGCGCCACCCCCACCGAGGTGAAGGTCGTCGAGGCCCGGGGCGCCGTGGCCGACGGCGCCGATGAGGTCGACATGGTGATCGACCTGGCCGCGGCCCGTGCCGGGAACTACGAGGCGCTGGTGCTCGACATCCGCGCCGTGGCCGAGGCCGTCCACGAGGGCGGGGCGATCCTGAAGGTCATTCTCGAGACCTCGCAGCTGAACGACGACCAGAAGGTCCTCGCCTGCAGGGCCTCGGTCGAGGCCGGCGCCGACTTCGTGAAGACCTCCACCGGGTTCAACGGCGGCGGCGCCACCGTCGAGGACATCGCCCTGATGCGCCGCACCGTCGGCCCGGACATCGGTGTGAAGGCCTCCGGCGGGGTGCGCACCCTGGCCGACGCCCGCGCCATGATCGACGCCGGCGCAACCCGGATCGGCGCCAGCTCCGGAGTCGCTATCCTTAAGGGTGAACAGGGCGCCTCAGGGTACTGACGGACAGCGCGACCAGCACGATTTCCCTCTCGAAGGAGTACTAATGTCACATTCGGTAGATCCGGGCAGCGCCCCGTCCGACCGTCAGCAGGCGCAGCGCGAGCAGGCGGACAGCGACCGCGCAGGCCGCCCCGAGTCCAAGCAGCCGGCCCACGCCGGCGTCGGCCACCTCGGCGAAAATATCCTGGTCTTCACGATCATGTTCGTGCTGTTCCTCCTCGGCCTGTGGGCCATCAGCTTCTCCGACGGAGAGAACGCCTGGCCCTTCGCCGTGTGCATCGGCCTGGCCTTCATTGCGTTCTTCATCCCGCAGGGAGTGATCGGCCGCTCGGACACCGGCGCCGACCTCGCCGCCGGCAACCGCACCAAGGCCAAGAAGCGCTCGGCGGCCGTCGACTCCTAGGGTCCGCCCCCGACCGGGCCTCCGGTCACCCGCAGTATTCTCAGAGGCCGCCCCGTTCCGGGGCGGCCTCTGCTGCGTCCGGGACGCGCACGTCCCCGCACCACTTCACGACCGACGCACCCGAAAACGACGAACGCGCCGCATATCCCGGGTCCGTCGGTCGTTTTGTGGCCCGCTGGTCGCGAGGGGCCGCGCCGGTCGCTTCGAGGCGCGCTGGCCGCCCCGGAGAGCGCTCCCCTAGGCCGCGAACACTGCGTCGACGACGTTCTGGGCCCACTCGAGGATCTCGGCGTCGACGAGGTCCCGCCCGCCGATCCGGGCGGTCTTCGGCTTCGGCACGAGCACCGCGTTCAGCGCCGGCTTGACCGAGGCACCCGGGTACATGCGGTTCAGGCGCATCTGCTTCGACTCCGGCAGCTCGGCCGGCGCGAACTTGATGAAGTTGCCCTGCAGCGCGACGTCGGTCAGTCCGGCCGCCCGGGCCGAGACGCGGAAGCGGGCGACGGCGATGAGGTTCGCCACCGGCGGCGGCAGCTCACCGTAGCGGTCGGTGAGCTCCTCGACGACGCCGTCGATGGCCTCGTTCGTCGCCGCTCCGGCGAGCTTGCGGTACGCCTCAAGGCGCAGCCGCTCCCCCGGCACGTAGTCGTGCGGCAGGTGCGCATTGACCGGCAGCTCGATCTTCATTTCGGCGGCCTTCTCCTCGGCCTCGCCCCTGAAGCTGGCCACCGCCTCGCCGACCAGCCGGATGTACAGGTCGAAGCCGACGCCCTGGATGTGGCCCGACTGCTCCCCGCCGAGCATGTTGCCCGCCCCGCGGATCTCGAGGTCCTTCAGGGCCAGCTGCATGCCCGCGCCAAGCTCGTTGTGGGAGGCCACGGCCTTGAGGCGTTCAAGGGCCACCTCGCCCAGCGGCTTCTCCGTGGGGTAGAGGAAGTAGGCGTAGGCCCGTTCCCGGCCGCGGCCGACGCGCCCGCGCAGCTGGTGCAGCTGCGACAGCCCGTAGTTGTCGGCGCGGTCCACGATCAGGGTGTTGGCGTTGGAGATGTCCAGGCCGGACTCGACGATGGTGGTGCACACCAGCACGTCGAAGCGCTTCTCCCAGAAGTCGACGATGATCTGCTCGAGGCGAGACTCGCTCATCTGCCCGTGCGCCACGGCGACCCGCGCCTCCGGCACCAGTTCGCGCAGCTGCGCGGCGGTGCGGTCGATGGAGGAGACCCGGTTGTGGACGAAGAACACCTGGCCCTCGCGCATGAGCTCCCGCCGGATCGCCGCGGAGGCCTGCTTGTCCGTGTACGGCCCGACGTAGGTGAGCACGGGGTGCCGCTCCTCCGGCGGGGTGGCCAGCGTGGAGGTCTCCCGGATGCCCGTCAGCGACATCTCGAGGGTCCGCGGGATCGGGGTGGCGCTCATGGCGAGCACGTCGACATTGGTGCGCATCTTCTTCAGCGCCTCCTTGTGCTCGACGCCGAAGCGCTGCTCCTCGTCGACGATCACCAGCCCGAGATCGCGGAACGCGACCTCCTTGGAGAGCAGCCGGTGCGTGCCGATGACGACGTCGACGGCCCCGGAGGCCAGCCCCTCGGCGGTCTCCCGGGTCTCCTTGGCGGTCTGGAAGCGGGACATCGGCCGGACCGTGACCGGGAAGCCGGAGAAGCGCTCGGAGAAGGTCTCGAAGTGCTGCTGCACCAGCAGCGTCGTCGGCACCAGCACGGCGACCTGCTTGCCGTCCTGGACGGCCTTGAAGGCGGCACGGACTGCGATTTCGGTCTTGCCGTAGCCGACGTCGCCGGAGACAAGGCGGTCCATCGGGACCTCGCGCTCCATGTCGGCCTTGACCTCGTTGATCGTGGTGAGCTGGTCGGGGGTCTCCACGTAGGGGAAGGCCTCCTCGAGCTCGCGCTGCCAGGGCGTGTCCGGGGCGAAGGAGTGCCCGCGCGAGGCCATCCGCGCCGAGTACAGCCGGATCAGTTCCCCGGCGATCTCCTTGACGGCCTTCCGGGCGGAGCTCTTGGTCTTGGCCCAGTCCGAGCCGCCCATCTTGCTCAGCGCCGGGGTGTCCCCGCCGACGTAGCGGGTGACCTGGTCGAGCTGGTCGGTGGGCACGAAGAGCCGGTCCCCGGGGGCGCCGCGCTTGGAGGGGGCGTACTCGAGGACGAGGTACTCCCGGGTGGTCCGGGTGGGCCCGGCGCCGGTGGAGCGCTGCATCAGTTCGACGAAGCGCGCCACGCCGTGCTGCTCGTGCACCACGAAGTCGCCCTCTTTGAGCTGCAGGGGGTCGACGGCGTTGCGCCGGCGCGAGGGCATCTTGCGCATGTCCCGGGTGCCCTGGGCGCTGGTGCGCCCGAGCAGATCCGCCTCGGTGAGCAGCCCCAGCTTCAGCCCGTCGAGGACGAACCCGCGCCCGGCCCGCGCCGTGGTGATCTCGATGATGCCCGGCTGCGGCTCGGACTCCAGGGAGTCGACCCGCCGGGCCGGGATGTTCGAGTCGGAGAACAGTTCGGCGAGGCGCTTGGCCGGGCCGGGGCCCTCGGTGGCGACGACGACGCGCCAGGAGTCGCGCACCCGCCCGCCGATGAAGTCCATCATCTCCGCGACGTCGCCCTGGTAGCCGCGCGGTTCGCGGGCGTGAAGGGAGAAACTGTCGACGTCGGCGAGGAGGTCCTCCCCGGCGCCGAGGGAGGTGATGCCCCACCAGGCGACGTCGTGCCCGAGGGCCGTGGCGCGCGTCTCGGTGAGGGAGCGGAAGCTCGCGGCCTGCAGGTCGGTGCCGAGCCCGCCGCTGAGGTCGAGCGGGGCGGCTCCGCCGTCGGAGGCAGTGGACCAGGCCGCGGCGAGGAACTCCTCGTTGGTCGCGGCCAGGTCGTGGGCGCGGGTGCGGACCTTCTCGGGTTCGATCACGACGGTGATCGAGCCGGCCGGAAGCTCACCGACGAAGGGCACCATGGCGTCAACGAGCACCGGAGCCAGTGACTCCATCCCTTCCACGGCGATCCCGCCGGCGATCTTCTCGA
Organism: uncultured Arthrobacter sp.; assembly: GCF_902805515.1. GTDB lineage: Bacteria > Actinomycetota > Actinomycetes > Actinomycetales > Micrococcaceae > Arthrobacter_D. Next base: position 45,925 of record NZ_CADCTE010000056.1, read on the forward strand.
GCATGCCGGCCGCGGCGGGCAGCTCGGGCAGCAGCTTCGCCGCACGGGACATCACCGAGGGGGTGATGAGGATTTCCCGGCACGGCGGCGCGTACAGCACCGTGGGGTGCTCATCGGAGTTCAGGGAGCGCTGGTCGGCCACGGCGAACCAGCGCATCGAGTCGATCTCGTCGCCGAAGAACTCGACGCGCACCGGGCGGTCCTCGGTGGGCGGGAACACGTCGATGATGCCGCCGCGCACCGCGAACTCCCCGCGGTGGGTGACCATGTCGACCCGGGCGTAGGCGGCGTCGGCAAGGGACTTCACCACCTCGGTGAAGGCCACCTCGTCGCCGACCTTGACCGAGACCGGCTGCAGCTCGCCCAGGCCCGCCACGAGCGGCTGCACGACGGCGCGGATCGGCGCCGCAATGACGCGCACCGGGGAGCCTTCGGGGTGGGCGAGGCGGCGCAGGACGGAGAGCCGGCGCCCGACGGTGTCGGAGCGCGGGGAGAGGCGTTCGTGCGGGAGGGTCTCCCAGCTGGGGAACTCTTCGACCTCGGCCGCCGGAAGGTAGCTGCGCAGCGCGGCCGCGAGGTCCTCGGTTTCCCTGCCGGTGGCGGTGACCGCGAGGACCACCGGCACGGCCGAGCCGGATCCGGCGTCGTCGTCCCGGCGCAGGCCGTCGACCAGTTCGGCGAGCAGCGCCGCGCGCATTCCGGCCGGGGCGCCGATCTGGAGGTCGGTGCTGCGCTGGCCCACCGGGCGCACGGCGTTTGCCCGCACCCGCGCGTAGGACGGGTCCTCGGCCAGTGCGGCCCGCAGTCCATTGAGGCTCATGGGTATCTGGTTCCTCACATCGGTGACGCGTTGGATGGTGATCGTCCGGCGCTGGACGTCCTCGAGTGCCGCCGGCCGCCGCTGGGGATCGGGCGCCGGCCGCGGCCGGTTGGAGCCGCAGGACAGCACAAAAGGCCGGAATCCACTGCGGATCCCGGGTACAGTTCCCCAGTTTACCGGCTTCTCCGGCCGGTCCCAGCGCTTCCCGGGACAGGTTCGACCAACGGCGGGCACGTAGGATGGCACAAGCGAGCTACACCCCCGGCTCACAACCCCGAACTACAACCCCGGAGGAACCATGGCACTGAACGCCTCGACCACTCTGCCCTACGACGCCGCGGCCGTGACCCGTGTCTTCACCGACGAAGGATTCCTTCAGCACATGAGCCGCCATGTCGGTGGAGCGCTCGAATCGCTCACCGTCGACGGCGAAATCACCGGCCCCTTCACCCTCACCGCCGTGCGGACCATGCCCACGACGCGGCTGCCGGACATGGCACGCAAATTCGTTGGAGAGACGCTGACGGTCACCCAGACCGAGCGCTGGGCCGCTCCGGCGCCCGACGGTTCCCGTGAGGCGCGGGTCGAGATGGCTGTGGCAGGCGTTCCGCTGAGCGTCACTGCCATCCAGCGCCTGGTCGCCGACGGAGAGAAGACCCGCGTCGACCTGCAGGGCGCTGTCAGTTCGTCGATCCCCTTCCTCGGCGGAAAGATCGCCGGCGCAGCCGAACCCATGATCGGCAAGGCACTGAACATCCAGGCCGCCGAAGCCCAGCGCTGGCTGGAAACCCACTAACTCTCCGCACCCCCGCCCCGAAAGACTTCCCCGTGTCCCTGCCTGCACCACTTGCCCTCGTCCTGATCCTCGCCGGGGTCTGGACCCTCATCGTCTGGCCGCCGTTCCTCCGCCGCATCTTCAAGGATCCGCGCGCCCGGGATGAGAAGGGAGCGCCGACGCGCTTCCTGACGGTTCACTTCATGCTCATTTCGACCTCGATGATCCTCGGCCTGGCCACGGCGATCATCGGGGTCCGGGCGCTGGCCGGCTAGGCCCGCCGGTGCCGTCGCGCCGGCCCGGTCCGGGCCGGCTTCCACCTTTCAGCCTTCGACGACCGTCCGGACAGCGGAGAACCGCATCCCGGCAGCGTCAACGCCAGAGGAGCAGCATATGAGCAGCGAACACAGCGGAAGCACTGCGGCGAACCGCGTGCTGCAGCGCTCAAGCTATCCCGAGTGGCTGCGCATCCACGAGATCCTCCGCAAGGAGACGGTCGGCGGGATCATCCTGCTCGTGGTCACCGTCGCCGCCCTCATCTGGGCCAACTCGCCCTTCGCCGGAAGCTACTTCGCGCTGCGCGACTTCGAGTTCGGCTACGAGCCGTGGCACCTGAAGCTGACCGTCGGTGAGTGGGCGGCAGACGGGCTCCTCGCCATCTTCTTCTTCCTCACCGGCCTGGAGCTGAAACGGGAGTTCGTTGCCGGCGACCTGCGCCGGCCCAGCAGGGCCATCGTCCCCGTGGCGGCGGCCGCCGGCGGCGTCGTCGTGCCGGCTCTGATCTACACCGCGGTCAATCTCTCCTCCCCCGAGACCCTGCGCGGCTGGGCGATCCCGACGGCGACGGACATCGCGTTCGCCCTTGCCGTGCTCGCGGTGATCAGTTCCCACCTGCCCGGCGCCCTGCGGATCTTCCTGCTCACCCTCGCCGTGGTGGACGACCTCATCGCGATCGCCATCATCGCTTTCTTCTACTCGACCGACGTGCACGTCGAGTACCTGCTGTGGATGCTGCTGCCGCTCGGCCTCTTCGGATTCCTGGCCCAGCGCAACCCGAAGTTCTTCGGCCGGCGCCTCCCGGCGGCCTGGCTGATCCTGCTGCCCCTGGGCATCGCCGCCTGGGCCCTGATGCACGCCTCCGGTGTCCATGCCACGGTGGCCGGCGTCCTGCTGGGTTTCCTGGTGCCGGTGCTGCGCCGGAAGAACGGCATCGTGCAGCCGCCCCGGCCGGGGAAACCGGGCCTGGCCGAGATCTTCGAACACCGGTTCCGGCCGCTGTCCACCGGAGTGGCGATCCCTCTGTTCGCCTTCTTCTCGGCAGGCGTTGCGGTGGGCGGTGCCGAGGGCTTCGTCTCGGCGCTCGGCGACCCGGTGACTCTCGGCATCCTCGCGGCCCTGGTGCTGGGAAAGCCTGCGGGGATCCTGCTCACCACCTGGGCGGTCACGAAAACCACGAAGGCGAGCCTCGATCCCGGGCTCAGCTGGTGGGACGTCCTGGGGGTCGGGATCCTCGCCGGGGTGGGCTTCACCGTCTCCCTGCTGGTGAACGACCTCAGCTTCGACGCCGGAAGCCCGTCCAACGACCATGCCAAGGTGGCGATCCTCTCGGCGTCCCTCACCTCGGCGCTGCTGGCCACGGTAGTGCTGCGGCTGCGCAACCGACGCTACCGCGCCATCGAGGCCGAGGAAAAGCTCGACCGGGATCGGGACGGAATTCCCGACGTGTTCGAGGACCGGGACCGCTAACGTCAATGACAGACATGGGGGCAGGCATGGCAGCGGAAACAGCTGCGGAAACGGCAGGGACGGCGGCGGGCGCGGCAGGCACG